>CAXTVW010000021.1:0-31254 GCA_964247675.1 uncultured Acetobacteraceae bacterium | reverse complement strand
CTACGCCACTTCCTGCTGCCCCTGATGCGCGGCCTGCGCGAGGACGGCCACGAAGTGATTGGCGTGTGCGCCGAGGGCGCGCTGCTGGAGGGCGTGCGCGCCGAGGGTTTCCGCGTCGAGACGCCGCCGCTGGCGCGCAGCCTTTCGCCTGTCGCACAGACACGCGCGTTCCTCGCGTTGTACAGGCTATTCCGAAAGGAACGCCCTGACCTGGTGCACGCGCACATGCCGATCAGCGGCTTCCTGGCGCGACTGGCCGCACGCGCGGCCGGCGTGCCACGCGTGGCGTACACGTGCCATGGTTTCCTGTTCAACCAGCCGGGCCCGTGGTGGCGCCGGGCCGCGTCGCTGGCCATGGAATGGCTGGCGGGGCGGGTCACCGACGTGTTCATGACCGTCTCGCGCGAGGAAGCAGCCGATGCCGTGCGGCTTGGGATCTGCAGACATCCCGTCGCGATCGGCAACGGACGTGATCCCGCCATCTTTCGTCCGGATGCGGCGGCGCGGGCGCGCGTGCGTGCTGAGCTTGGACTGGCTGACGGGCGCGTGGTGATCACCGCCGTCTCGCGCCTGGTGCGACACAAGGGTTACCCGGAACTGCTTGAAGCAATGCGAAACGTAGATGCGGAATTGTGGGTGGTGGGCGAACGGCTTGCCTCCGACCACGGCGAGAACATGGAACCGTATTTCGCACGCGCCGGACTGGGCGCGCGCCTACGCCGGCTCGGCTACCGTACGGACGTAGCGGCGATCCTGGCCGCGTCCGACGTCTTCGTATTACCGAGCCACTTTGAGGGGCTGCCGATGTCCGTCATCGAAGCGATGCTGTGTGGACTGCCTGTGGCAGCCACGAACATTCGCGGGCCGCGTGAGCAGGTGGAGGAGGGTCAGACGGGGTTGCTGGTGCCGCCGGCTGATGCAGGCGCTTTACAGCTAGCGTTGTCTCGCTTGGCTGGTGATGCGGCTCTGCGGATACGCATGGGAGAGGCAGGGCGGGCAAAAGCGATGCGTGAGTTCGACGAGGAAGTTGTTTTACGAAGGACGTTGGAAGCGTTGCAGAAAGGCCTTCTTTTTTGAAAAAAAGAAGCAAAAAACTTTTGCTCCCCGCCTGCATGTAGGCTTGACCATTTCTGCCGATATCGGTCTTGCAGAAATAATGGACGTTTCCATGCAGGCGAAGGATTTGAAGTTTTGCTACTTTCTAAAAGGTGAATTTGCGTTCTAGGACAGGTTGAACACTACCTTGACGCAGCTTTCCTTCTTGTCCCTGAACGTCTTGTAAAGCTCCGGCCCATCCCGGAGATCCTGGCTACGATGCGTGATCAGGAAGGTTGGGTCGATCTTACCTTCCTGGATCAGCTTCGCGAGCGGCTCCATGTATCGCTTCACATGCGTCTGGCCGGTTTTGAACGTCAGGCCCTTCTGCACAACGGTCGCCATGTTTATCGGGATCGGCCCGGCATACACGCCCGGGATAGAAACGATACCGCACGAACGCACCGCGGTGATCATCTGCTCCAGCGCGTAGGGACGCTGCATGCTGGTCAGCTTCTCCTGGACCGCGCTGATCGCACCTATAATTCCGTGGCCGCCGCCACTGGCTTCCATGCCCACGCAATCGATCACGGCATCTGGCCCCTGCCCCTTGGTAAGATCCTTGATGCGCTCGAGCACGTCTTCCTTGGTGAAATCGATGATGTCCGTGGCACCTGCCTTCTGCGCCAGGGCCAGGCGCTCGGGGATGTCGTCGATGGCGATGATCCGCTCGGCGCCCATAATCGACGCGGATTTGATGGCGAACAGGCCCACAGGGCCAGCGCCCCAGATTGCGATGGTGTCGCCGCCCTGTATCTCGCAATGGTCGGCGCCCTGCCAGCCAGTAGGCAGGATGTCGCTGAGGAACAGCGCCTGCTCATCCGACATGCCTTCCGGCACGATCATCGGACCCACATCCGCCATCGGAACGCGCACATATTCCGCCTGCCCGCCCCAATAGCCACCCGTCAAATGCGAGTAGCCGAACAGGCCGGCCGTCGGGTAGCCCTGCATCTCAGCCGCCATCTTGGCGTTACGGTTGGAGTTCAGGCAGCAAGACCAGTTGCCCATCTTGCACATGCGGCACTCGCCGCAGTTGATGTTGAACGGGACAACGACGCGGTCGCCCTTCTTCAGCTTGTGGTTCGGCGAACCGACTTCGACGACCTCGCCCATGAACTCGTGTCCGAGAACGTCTCCGGACTCCATCGTCGGCATCTGGCCGTCCATCAGATGCAGGTCGGAACCGCAGATCGCGCAACTGGAGACTTTCAGGATGACGTCGCGCGCGTCCTCGATCGTGGGATCCGCGACGCTATCGCAGCGAATGTCGCCTTTGCCATGCCAACATAGTGCACGCATCCATCAGCTCCGCTTTTACGTTTGGATCAGCACGCGCGAAATGCGGGCTAGATCGTCGGGCGCAGAACGCCAAGGGAGCCGGCGGGTTGGCGTGCTGAACTGACAAGCGCGTTACAACGCTAGAAAGAAAGCAGTCTTTGCTAAAAAACGGCTTTGCTTGCTTCCTATGCGTCCACGCTCTCAAGAACCCGCACCGGCCGCATCCACCCATGCGCATCGTTCGTGGCGCCATACTGGATAGCGGCGATCGCATCATACAGGCGCTGCGTCAGTTCGCCGGTGGCGCCGCCATTGATCACCATGCGCGTGTCGTGGAACCCCAGCTCGCCGATGGGCGAGATGACGACGGCGGTGCCGGTGCCCCACATCTCGGTGAGCGTGCCATCCGCGTGCGCCTGCATCACCTCGTGTATGGAGATCGGCCGTTCCTCCACCGTGACACCCCAGTCGCGCAGCAACTGGATGGCGGAACGGCGGGTGATGCCGTCCAGGATGGTGCCGCCAAGCGGCGGGGTGACCACGGTGCCACCGAGTCGGAGCATGACGTTCATCGAGCCCACCTCTTCGAGGAACTCGCCGCGCTTGCCGTCCAGCCACAACACCTGGGCGTAGCCGCGGCTGGCCGCGTCCTTTGCCGCATACAGGCTGGCGGCGTAGTTGGCGGCCGTCTTGGCCGAGCCGAGGCCGCCTGGCACGGCGCGCACGTGCTCGTCCGTCGCCAGGATGCGCACCGGCGCGAGGCCTTCCTTGTAGTAGGCGCCAACGGGGCAGAGGATCACGTAGTATCTATACCCGGCGGAGGGATGCACGCCGAGGAAGGTGTCGGTGGCAATGACAGTGGGGCGCACGTAGATGGCGGTGCCGCGTCTGGCAGGCACCCAGTCCGCATCTACGCCGACGATCGCGGCGAACGACGCCTCCACCACAGCCGGGTCGAGTTGCGGGATGCACAGCGCCTCGCAGGAGCGGTTTAGGCGCGCGGCATGCGCATCCGGCCGGAACAGGCGTATCTGGCCGCTGACGTCGCGAAACGCCTTCAGGCCGTCGAACACCGCCTGCGCGTAGTGCAGCACGCAACAGGCAGGATCCATGCTGAAGGGTGCGTAAGGCACGATGCGGCCGTCATGCCAGCCGTTCTCCGGCGTGTAGTCCATGACGAACATGTGGTCGGTGAACACGTCACCGAAGCGGAGCTTGTCGTCGGCCACGCGGGGCTTGGGGTGTTGGGTGCGTGTGACCGGAAAATCCTGCATTGCGGCGTGCTACCTTGGTTTGGCTACCGATGCATACGCTGGGGTCGGGGGAGGAAGGAAGAGGCTGTTTTCCGCCAGAAGCTATCCGACGCCTCCAGCCCGGGGCGGCCATGGCTCCACGGAAGCCGCCTGGATCGACCGGTGCCCCGCGAGCTTCCACCCTGCACGCTGGTGCAGCAGCACACCGACTGCCTCGCACAACCCCCTCACCTCGCGTGTCGCCACATGGTCGGCGCGCATCACGGCCTGGGTCACGTCGTCGGCCAGCAGCTCCTCCAGGGTGGGAAGGCGGCGGACCAGAGCGTCGAAGCTGTCTTGTCGTGCCATGCGGGATCGGCCTTTTCAACCGGCGGCGATCAAGGCGCCGCCCATTTGCAAGGCGTAGCGCGGGACAGGCCGCTGACGATGACGATACGATGCGATCAGGTAACCGCTGGTAACACCTGCTTGCATCCCGGTTTGACACGAACCGCACGGCACGCTTTCTTCCGGCACCTGGGGCACTCCGCCGGCAAGCGCCGGTGAACGCAGCGTATCCGACCAAGGTGGTATCACGCGCCCGGGCGGCCTCTGACATAACCTGTGAACGAAATCAGGTGCGTAGCGCGCACCACGCGTTGGGAGAACGGACATGGACGTACGCGCAGCAGTTGCCTTCGAGGCCGGCAAACCCCTTACCATCGAAACCGTGCAACTGGAGGGCCCCAAGGCAGGCGAGGTCCTGGTCGAGATCAAGGCAACAGGGATCTGCCACACCGACAAATACACGCTGTCCGGCGCCGATGCCGAGGGCCTGTTCCCCTGCATATTGGGGCACGAGGGCGCAGGCGTCGTGGTGGACGTGGGACCGGACGTGCGCGGCCTGAAAAAGGGCGACCACGTCATTCCGCTCTACACACCGGAATGCCGCAACTGCAAATCCTGTCTCAGCCGCAAGACAAACCTCTGCACCGCCATACGCGCCACCCAGGGAAAAGGCGTGATGCCAGACGGCACCACGCGTTTCAGCTTCCAGGGCAAGCCGCTTTATCATTACATGGGCTGCTCCACCTTCGCGAACTACACCGTGCTGCCTGAGATCGCGCTGGCGAAGGTGCGTGAAGACGCGCCGTTCGAAAAGATCTGCTACATCGGCTGCGGCGTCACCACGGGCGTGGGCGCGGTGATCTACACCGCGAAGGTCGAGCCGGGCGACAACGTGGTGGTGTTCGGCCTGGGCGGCATCGGCCTGAACTGCATCCAGGGCGCGCGCATTGCGGGCGCGGACATGATCGTGGGCGTGGACATCAACCCCGGCCGCCGCGAACTGGCCGAGAAATTCGGCATGACGCATTTCGTCAACCCGAAGGAGATCGGCGGCGACGTGGTGGCGCACATCGTCGAAATCACCAAAGGCGGCGCCGACCACAGCTTCGAATGCGTCGGCAACACCACGCTGATGCGGCAGGCGCTGGAATGCGCGCATCGCGGCTGGGGCAAATCCACCATCATCGGCGTCGCCGCCTCCGGTCAGGAAATTTCCACCAGGCCGTTCCAGCTCGTCACCGGCCGCGTATGGCAGGGCAGCGCCTTCGGCGGCGCCCGCGGCCGCACGGACGTGCCGAAGATCGTGGACTGGTACATGGAAGGCAAGATCAACATCGATGACCTGATCACCCATGTGTTGCCGCTGGATCAGATCAACGAGGGGTTTGAGCTGATGACGCGCGGCGAGAGCATTCGGTCCGTGGTGGTGTTCTAAGGAAGCAAGGCCTTCTTTTCGAAAAGGAAACAAAAAGCTTTTGCTAGGCTGTCGCGGACCGTTCCACACGACGCGATAGCCGGACCAAAAGTTTTTTGCTTCTTTTTTTCAAAAAAGAAGGCCTTGCTTATTTACTCTGCTGCAACGTCCGAGCGAACGTCCCAAGCCGACGCTCCATGGCCGCCGGCGCCTCGCACGCATACCGCATCGTATGCTGCGTCTCCTGGAACGCCCGCACGTCGAAATCCCGCTCGCCCACCATGTCCGGCCGATGCGCGTCGCTTACCGGCATCTCGTCCACTTTCGTGCTGATGTCGGCCACCACATCGCCCATCCGGCGCTGCCGTAAACCCAGTTGCTCGATGCGCCGTATCAGCAGCGTGCGTTCGTCGTTCGTCTCATCGACCAGCGCGCTGAACAGCGTTGCCCGCTGCTCTGCCGGAATGCCGCCGGCATACGCGCGCAGCTTCGCCAGCGCCTCGTCGTCCGGGGTGTCGCGGTTGACGATCTCCGTCACCAGCGAGAAAGTCTTTTCGTCATCGCGCCAGCCCGTATTGGCGGGCACGTTGCCGGCCCAGTAGGAACCGGGCGTCAGCACGGCCACGAGCCGCTGCGCGCAGGGCCAGTTCGGATCCTGACCTGGTATTTGCGCTAGCGCGCCTTGCCCGCAGGCGGTCAGCATAGCGTAGGAAAGCAAGGCCTTCTTTTTTGAAAAAAAGAAGCAAAAAACTTTTGCTCCTCCGCCTGCACCTGGGCACGCCCAAGTTCTGCCAAGGCGCGCACTGGCCGTTTGGTGGAGGCGGGAAGACATAAATCTCTTGGTTCTTTTTTTCACAAAAGAACTGCTTGCTTGCTTCACTCCGCCCCTCCCCCCCGCCGCGCTAGAAGTCCACGGCCCGGATCATACCCCACAACCGCAGCCCCCATGAACAACGCCAGATACCCGCACACCACCAGCGCGGACACTGGGTTGAACGCATCGTAGAGCGCGAACCGTATCAGCTCCACGGCATGGGTGAACGGGTTGATCTCGCTTGCCCAGTAGATCGGCAGGCTCGCCTGCTGCACGCGCCACAGCGGATACAAAGCCGCCGACGTGAAGAACATCGGAAAGATCACGAAATTCATCACGCCGGCGAAGTTCTCCAGCTGCCGAATGAAGGAGGACAGCACCAGTCCCAGCGCGCCCAGCATCAGCCCGGACAGCACCAGTGCCGGCAGCACGGCGACGTAGCCGGTGAGCGGCGGCCGGATGTCCCAGAACCAGGCGATCGCGAGGAAGATGTAAACCTGCACCACGGAGACCGCGACGCCAGCCAGCAGCTTGCCTGCCAGCAGGAACCAGCGCGGGAACGGGCTCACCATCAGCGTGCGCATGCTGCCCATCTCCCGGTCATACACCATGGAGAGCGAGCTTTGCATGCCGTTGAACAACTGGATCATGCCCGCAAGCCCAGGCGCGATATACACCTCGTACGGGATATAAGTGCGGTAAGGCGGGCTGATGGAGACCCCCAGCACGAAGTGGAAGCCGGCCGCGAAGATCACCAGCCACACCAGCGGCCTGACCAAAGCGGAGATGAACCGTCCGCGCTGGTGCACCCAGCGCAGTCCCTCGCGGCGGATGATCCCCGACAGGCACTGCCAATACGCGGCGGCGCTCATGCCGCCTCGCGCCGGGTCAGCGAGTCGAACGCGCCCTTGAGCGAGCCGAACGGTGCCGACAGCGCAGCCTCGGTGTCATCGGCCAGCACGCGTCCCTGGTGCAGCACGACAACGCGCGCCTCCTCGCCCGCTTCGTCGATCAGGTGGGTGGCCCACAAAACGCCGATCGCGCGCGTCCGGCACAGCGCGCGCACGTGCTGCAGCAGGAACTGCCGACTCTCCATGTCCAGCCCCACAGTCGGCTCGTCAAGCAGCAGGAGCGATGGCTGGTGCACCAGCGCGCGCGCCAGTTCCACACGCCGCCGCTGCCCGCCGGACAGCGCCCGCACGCGGTCATGCCGCCGCTCCAACAACCCCACACGTTCCAGTTCCGCCAGCACGGCAGGCAGTGCGGTCCGGCGGGAAAGCCCGTGCAGCGACGCGTGGTAGAACAGGTTCTGCTCAACGGTCAGGTCGAGATCGAGAGTCGGCTGCTGGAACACCACGCCCATGCGCGCCAGCGCGGCACGCGGCTCGCCCTCCACATCGTGGCCAAAAACCGCGATGGCACCCGTGCGCGCGCTGTAAAGCCTTGTGATCAGCGCAAACAACGTAGTCTTGCCGGCACCATTCAGCCCGAGCAGGACGGTGAAATCGCCCGGCCGTATGCTGAACCCCACATCCTGCAGCACGCGCCTGGCGCCGAACGCGTAGGACAGCCCGCTCACCCGCAGCGCATCCGCCGTCTCAGGGAACAACGACGATGCCCCAGGGCGACTGACCAACGGGCACGGATTGCGTCACCTCGAGCGCGTGCACGTCGATCACCGACATGTCGTTGCTGATGCCATTTGCCACATACAGCGTGCCCTGGTCCGGCGAGAACGCGCCGTGCCAGACCCGCTGCCCTACCAACAGGAACTTCTTGACCGCGAAGCTGTCCGCGTCGATCACCGCCACACGGTTCGCAGGTCCAAGGTCCACGAACGCGGTCTTTCCATCCTCGGTAAGGTTGATCCCTACCGCCTGGATCGCCGCCGTCGGCACGTCGGGCAGGTCGAAATGGATCGTCTTGATGATCTTGTGCGTCGACGTGTCGATCACCGCGACAGTGCCTGCCACTTCTGAAGACACCCAGACGCGCGAACCATCCTTGGTGAACACCGCGAAACGCGGACGCGTTCCCACCAGCACGCTGGCTACCACCTGGTGGGTCGCCGCGTCGATGAAATGCGCCATGCTGGTGGTCTCGGACGTGCACAGCACCGTGCGGCCGTCAGGGCTTACCGCCATGCCCTCGGGCTCGACGCCCACCGGAATTTCGGACGTGATCTCACCCTTCGCCACGTCCAGCACGGAGACCTGGCTGTTGTCCTCGTTGGCAACGTAGAGCATTTTACCATCGACGCTCAGCGCCATGTATTCCGGATCGGGATTGCTCGGCAGCGTCCGCGTCACCGTCAGGCTGGCCAGATCCAACATTTCGATGTGGTCCGCGTCGGACGTGCAGATGTACAGGCTGCGACCGTCCTTCGAAAGCACGATGCCGCGCGGACGCGCGCCCACGGCCACGGTCTGCAATATCTTCAGTGAGGCGCCATCCAGCACCGTGATGGTGTTGTCTTTCTCGTTGGTGACGAAGATGCGGAACGCGAAGGCGGGGTGCATCCAAAGGAGGGCGGCGGCGTAGACGAAAGCAAGCAAGGCCTTCTTTTTTGAAAAAAAGAAGCAAAAAACTTTTGCCTCCCCGCCTGCATCAAAGCGCGTCCAAGTTCTGCCAAAGTGCACGATGGCAGAACCAAGCGCGCCGACATGCAGGCGGAGAGATAAAAGTTTTTTGCTTCTTTTTTTCAAAAAAGAAGGCCTTGCTTTCTTCAATGCAATCGACATGCAGTCTCCGGCGCATCAGCACCCAGTGAGTCCAATTCGTTCGTCTGGTGCAGGAACCCAGGCTGCGGCGAGATCGAGACCAGCGAGCGGTCGGTGGACAGCAGGACCGGCTGGCGCAACTGCCCGTCCCACGCACGGAAACTCAGCTCCGGCCCCTTGTAGCCGGACACCGTGAAATCCGCACTGTGCAGGTAGGCGATGATACGGCCCGGGTCGGCGCTGGCGCTGCGGGTCGCCGCCTCGCCGATCGCGCGCACCGCCAGCCACGCGCCGTAATCACGCGGCGTCATCCACCGTCCCGTCAGGCGATGGAACCGTGTCTGCAACTGCGTGCTGGCGTATTCGTCCATCGCGTGCGCCCAGGCGGCAGGGACCAGGCCCTGCGTGCCTGCCACCGGCCGCGGCGTATCGGTGCGGTAGGCCAGGTCGTCGCCGAAATTGCCTGCCTCGTCGGCGACCACCAGCACGTCGTAGCCGACGCCTTGCGTGGCTTTGATCACCTCGTCATTGACCTGGTAATGCCCGGTGTCGGCCTGCTGCGCCGCCGGGTTGAAGCTCCAGATCCGGTCGGCGCGTATGGTGATCTGGAACTTGGCGGCCGCCTGCCGGACCGCTTCGGCATACAGCCCGTCATCGGCATCACGGCCGGCGAGCAGCATGATGCGGGTCCAGTTTTTGGTCACAAGATACTGCATCAAGGCGTCGGCGAGCATCGCCCGGCTGGGCAGCAGATGCAGCGTGTTGGCCCGGCAATCCGCGCCGCGCAGGCGGTCGTCCGCGCTGGTCGCGTCCAGCAGCACCGCATCACCCGCGCCCTTCGTGCCGGCCAACTGCAACAGCAATCCGGCAGGCACATCAACCACGAACAGGCGAGACCCGGCGGCGAGCGCCTTTGTGAAATCCTGCATGACCGATGCGGCGTCGTGCTCGACGCTGCTCTGCAGCGCGAAACCCTGCCCGGTAAAGCGCCCGGTCGTGTTGGTGTCGGATACGGCGAGTTCCGCACCGCGCAGCGCAGTGTCGGTGGGCGGCGGATCCAGGGTAGTGGATGGCGGCTTCTTCGCCGTGTCCAGGCCGATATAGGTGATATGGACGTTCTGCTGCGCTCGGGCCGCTCCGCAAAGAATGAGTGTGACCAGGCCGATCTGGCCCAGCCACACGCATCGCGGCCGCACGGCCGGCACCGATTCGGCCTACCCCGCGCCTACTTCAGCGTCGTCAAATACGCAATTATGTTCTGCCGGTCGGTCTCGTTCGGCAAACCGGCGAAGATCATCTTCACGCCGGGAATTTTCTGACGCGGGTTGATAAGGTAGTCGTCCAGCGTTGCGTCATCCCAGGTCCGGTTCGCGTTCTTCATGGCGTCCGAATAGGTGTAGGTGGACAGCGTTCCGGCCTTGCGCCCAACAACGTTCCACAGGCTGGGGCCGATCTTGTTCTGGCCTTCGACCGGTGCGTGGCAGATCGAGCATTTCTGGTTGAACAGAGCCTTGCCGGCAGCGGCGTCGCCGGCGGCCAGCGCAGGCGTGCCAGCCAGAAGCCCGGCCAGGGCAACACACGCGGCGAGCGCCTTTGCGGCGGAATAGGTGCTACGCATCGACGTCCTCATTGTAAATCACGCCTCGGGGTGGACGCCTCGTGCCCGCTCTGTCAAGTCACCGGCGCCGGGCGAAGCGATCCGGCATTCACCTGCGACCATTACGCGATTAATCAAGCTCGCGATAAATGCTGCACTGCACGCAAAGTCTACGTATTGGTCTCACCTGGATAGGCCGCTTCCAGGTTGATTTTCGCAGCGCCCGGGTGCTATGTGGCGGCGCGCTCATGTCGGCATAAACCCCCGCATTCTGCGCGAACGCCCGCAAGAAACTGGAGGATATGATGAGCTGGAAAGCCCCGAAGATAGTCGAAGTCGCGCTTGGCGCCGAGATCAATTCCTACGCCTGCGCTGAAGCACGCAAGTAGGCTCAGGCCCGCCAGTGCACAGTGGTGCCTGGCGGGAGTCATGACGTCCTGTATACGCCGTTCGGCACGCCTTGGCCGCGCGGCGATACTCTTCGGATTAGCCTCAGCCGGTTCCAACGCCCTGGCGGCAACGCAATTGCCGGCGTCCGTCATCCAGGTTGCTCCGGGCGATTTTGTCCGCCAGGGCGCCTGCGCCGAAGCCTCTTCTGACAATCAGGACGGCATCGCCAACATCGCATTCGTGGTCGGCACCGAAGCCGTGGCGGTCATCGATCCTGGCGGCAGCTTGCAGGATGGCAACCGGCTGCGCGCCGCGATACGCGCCACGACGGGCCTGCCGATACGCTTCGTCATCATGACGCACGGCCATCCGGACCACGTCTTCGGCGCTACCGCCTTCGTGGCCGACAATCCAATCTTCGTCGGCCACTGGCAGCTGCCCGGCATCCTGGCCAGCCGCGCCACGCACGACCACCATATGCTCGAAGCCAGCCTGGGCACGGCGGTTACCGGCGCCGCGGTGCCGCCTACCCTCCTCGTGCACGATCGGCTCACCCTTGATCTGGGCAGCCGCACACTGACGCTTCAGGCGTATCCCAGCGCCCACACCGACGCCGACATCACCGTATTCGACCAGGCCACCGCCACGCTGTTCGCTGGTGACCTGCTGTTCTCCGGCCGGGTGCCTGCGCTGGATGGCAGCCTGGGCGGCTGGCTGCGCGCGCTGGACCGGCTGGAGAAGCAGCCGGCCCTGCGCGTGGTGCCCGGCCACGGCCCGGCCGCCTTGCCCTGGCCGCAAGGTGCGGCGGATGAACACCGCTATCTCCTCACCCTCGACCGCGACGTGCGTCGCGCCATCGCCGCCGGCCAGGATGTCGACACCGTTTCGACCACGGCGGCCGCCGCCGAGCGCCCGCACTGGCAATTGTTCGACGCCTATAACGGCCGCAACGCCCTCGAAGCCTATAAGGAGCTGCAATGGGAATGACACCACGCCGCACAAGCCTGGCCCTGGCATCCTGCCTGATTGCCGCCGCGGCTGTGCACCACCCCGCCGGGGCCGAAACGCCCGATCCGGCGCGCGAGTCGCGCTGGCATGACGTGGCAGCCGCCGTGTTCAACGGCCGTCCTGTGACCAACGGCACCGGATTGCTCTCGATCGACGCGCCGGTGCGCGCGCTTGACGCCTCTTTGGTGCCGGTCAGCATCACCCTATCCCCGCAGATCAAGCCGGTGGCGCTCACCTTGATCATCGATGACAACCCCGCCCCGGTGGCCGGCATCATCCATTTCGGCAAGCTAGCCGACCCGCAGGCGGTCAAGCTGCGCGTGCGGGTGGACCAATACACGCTGGTGCACGCGGTTGCCGAGCTGGCGGACGGCAAGCTTCTCGCAGTCTCCACCTTCATCAAGGCGGCCGGCGGCTGCTCCGCGCCGGGCACCACAAACCAGGCCGAAGCCATGGCCCGAATCGGGCGCATGAAGCTGATCGCCGCCGCCAGCCAGGCGCCGGGCAGCGTCACCGAGGAGCTGCTGATCAGCCATCCGAACTTCAACGGCATGCAGATGGACCCGGTGACGCGCTACTACACGCCGGCGCGCTATATACAGACCGTGACTGTCAGCCAGGGCGGCGAACGCGTGTTCTCGATGGATGGCGACATCTCGCTGAGCCAGGACCCGGCAATCACCTTCAGCTTCCACCCGAACGGCGCGGCCAAGCTGGACGTAGAGGTGGCGGACAGCGCGAAGGCGGTGTTCCGGCAGAGCTTCGATGTCGCGGCGCGGGGAAGCTAAGCAAGCGGTTCTTTGTCCCGAAGATAGTTTTCGCTCGGCTGTCGCGGACATATCGGATAAA
Source organism: uncultured Acetobacteraceae bacterium (assembly GCA_964247675.1). Taxonomy (GTDB): domain Bacteria; phylum Pseudomonadota; class Alphaproteobacteria; order Acetobacterales; family Acetobacteraceae; genus BOG-908. The sequence goes on along the minus strand of CAXTVW010000021.1, from coordinate 18,506 downwards.
TCCTCGACAGCCGAGCGAAAGCGTTTTGCTCTTTGCCTTTAAAGGGCAGGCCTTTCTCGCCTAAGCCCCACACCGCAGATTTGCCTCTGCCTGCGCCCGGCGCAGCTTCGTCAGGCTGTCCTTTGCCACGGGCGTATCGCGGAACAGCCCGCCACGCGGACCGACGCTCGCCTGCTGCATGCTCAGGATCGTCTCCGCGGTTTGATAGTCCTCGTAACTGAGCTGGTCGGCGATCGCATCGATGCCACAGGCGCAGCGATCCAGCAGTTGGCGCTGGAAACCATTGGCGGCCAGGCAGCCGATGACGTAATCCGCGCGCGCCGTGGTTGGATAATCATGAAGCGGCGGCTTAATGTCCTGGGCGTACACCGCGGCCGGGAATCCGGCCGCGGCGATCGTCCCAAGCACAAGCGTAAAGACGTGATTGCGCAAACACCCCTCCTGCAATTGCGATGTCGCCCTCCAGCACCCTAGAGTGAGGAGCCGCGTCCAGGGCCGGCCATCGCACACCGCAAGGGTTGCACGCGGTGCCGATGTCCGAAAGGGGTGCCATGATTGAGCTGGTGATTGTTTACTGCCTGATCTCCGATGCTAAGTCCTGCATCGAGAAGCGGCTGCAGATGGAAGAATTCTCCTCACCCATGGGATGCACGATGAGTGGTCAGCAGCGTGCCCAGGAGTACCTGCGCGAGCATCCATCCTACATGCTCAGAGGCTGGCGTTGCGAGGTGAACATGCCGAAGCAGACCTGGCTGGGTGATTCTGCGAATTTGGGTTGAGCGTGCTTCATCAAGTCAGTTCAGCAGCCACCGAAATCCTGTCGGTTTAGTACGCAAATCGCACAGAATTGTTCTACTTCGAATTCGCTACCAAAGTCGTATCCTTTTTCGGGGTTACCGGTCCTGCGCTCCCCTTGTTGAAGTCGAAATGCTGCTACATCAATACGTGAGCAGGGCGAACTCGGTTCAATACACGTGAAGCTTTGTAAGCCTGCCGCTTTCACTGTGCAGTGCAGCAAAATCCACTGTGCGGTGCAACAAGATTTAGCGTCTAGCCTGCGGTATAGCTGGATGTTAGGGTAACATAGGGTAAACGAGCGAAGGGTTTGCTTGCTAGGTGGTTCCGCCCATCATATCCGTCGCGGGCGCCATAATCGACACACACAACGACCCGGTAGCCGGGCGTAGCAAGGGGAATGTTCATGAGAGCGTCTATTAGGCAGGTTCTGGCACTATCGGTATGTGTGGCCTCGTGCGTCGTCGGTCTGGGCACGGCGCCGGCGATGGCCAACGATGCGCTGCAGAAGTTGTCCGCCGATCCGGCGCAGTGGGCGATTCCGCTCGGCAATTACAGCTCGCAGCGCTTCAGCGACCTGAAGCAGATCAACGCCAGCACGGCGAAGAACCTGCACCCGGTCTGGACCTTCTCCACCGGCGTGCTGCGTGGCCATGAAGGCGGCCCGCTGGTCATCGGCGACGTAATGTATGTGTCGTCGCCGTTTCCGAACACCGTCTTCGCGCTCGACCTTAACCAGGGCGGCAAGATCCTCTGGAAGTATGAGCCGAAGCAGGATCCGAACGTCATCCCGGTCATGTGCTGCGACACCGTGAACCGCGGCGTGGCTTATGGCGACGGCATGATCTTCCTGCATCAGGCCGACACTTCGCTGGTGGCGCTTAACGCCAAGACCGGCAAGGTGGTCTGGTCGATCAAGGACGGTGACGCCTCCAAGGGCGAGACCGGCACCTCGGCTCCGCTGGTCGTCAAGGACAAGGTCCTGATCGGCATCAGCGGCGGCGAGTTCGGCATCCAGGGCCGCATGACCGCCTACAACATCAAGGACGGCAGCAAGGCTTGGGTGGCCTACTCCTCCGGCACCGACGACATGATCAAGTTCGATCCGGCCAAGACCATGTCGATGGGCAAGCCTGTCGGCGCCAATAGCTCCACTTCCACCTGGAAGGGTGACCAGTGGAAGAACGGCGGCGGCGGCACCTGGGGCTGGATCTCCTACGATCCCAGCCTGAACACCATATATTACGGCACCGGCAACCCCGGCACCTGGAACCCCACGCAGCGGCCCGGCGACAACAAGTGGTCGCTGAGCATCGAGGCGCGTGACGCCGATACCGGCGTCGCCAAGTGGGTCTATCAGATGACCCCGCACGACCAGTGGGACTATGACGGCGTGAACGAGATGATCCTCGCGGACCTTCCCGTGCACGGCAAGATGACCAAGGGCCTGGTGCATTTCGACCGTAACGGCTTCGCCTACGTGATGGACCGCACGAACGGCAAGCTGCTCGAGGCCGAGAAATATGACCCGGCCGTGAACTGGGCGAGCAAGATCGACATGGCGACCGGCAAGCCAGTGCTGGTGAACCAGTTCGGTCCGGGCGTGCAGGGCGCTGACCACAACACCAAGGGCGTCTGCCCCGCGGCATTGGGATCAAAGGACGAGCAGCCTGCTTCCTACTCGCCTACGAGCCACGTCTTCTTCGTGCCGACGAACCACGTCTGCATGGATTACGAGCCGTTCAAGGTCAGCTACACCGCCGGTCAGCCCTTCGTGGGCGCCACGCTGTCGATGTATCCGCCCTCGGGCCAGCAGAACCTGGGCAACTTCATTGCCTATGACGCCAACCAGGGCAAGATCCTGTGGTCCGATCCGGAAACCTTCTCGGTCTGGTCAGGCGCCCTTGCAACTGCAGGCAACGTGGTCGCTTATGGAACGCTTGACGGCAACCTGAAGGTCGTCGACCAGAAGACCGGCAAGCTGCTCTACAAGTTCAAGACGCCTTCCGGCATCATCGGCAACATCAACACCTACACGCATGACGGCAAGCAGTACCTAGCCGTTCTGTCGGGTGTCGGTGGCTGGGCCGGCATCGGCATGGCGGCTGGTCTCACCGAGGATACCGGTGGACTGGGTGCCGTTGGTGCCTACAAGCAGCTGTCGAACTACACCCAGCTTGGTGGTGTGCTGACGGTGTTCGGTCTGTCGGACTAATTTTCGCCTGATTACCCGCCTCGCCGGTGCGCAAACACCGGCGGGGCGGTTTTCTTTTTTTAACGCGTGGATTTACCGGAAGCTGGCCGAGCCATCAGGGTTTAGCACTGACTGCTCCTGCGCATGGGCGCCAGGATCGCCGTCCCGAGTATCGCCGTCATGGAGACTCGCATGAAGTTGCCGACGTTGTTTTTCTCTTTCGCTGCCCTGGCCGTAGCCTGTGCTTCGTTCGCGCCCAAGCCGGCGATGTCGGCCACGGACGCCGTGGAAGCCAAGCCCTACACCGTCAAGGACGGCAAGGTCGATATGGGCACCTACAAGGGCTATCTCTATTACGGGGACCAGTGCATGCGCTGCCACGGTCCGGACGGGTTGGGAAGCTCGTACGCGCCAAACCTGACCGACAGTCTGAAAACACTCTCCAAGGAGCAGATGCAGAACACCGTCATCAACGGCCGCAAGGACGTCAACACGGCCAGCCAGAAGGTCATGCCGTCGTTCGGCACCAATGAGGACGTTGTTGATAACCTCGACAACATCTACGCCTATCTGAAGGCGCGTTCGGACGGCGCACTCGGCCGCGGCCACCCAGAACACCTCGAGCCCTGATAGCGCGCATGCACCACACCACCCTAGCCGCCGCGCTACTCAGCGCGGCGTGCCTGCTTGCGCCATCAGCGTCCCGTGCACAGCAATCGCCCGACCTCGTCTCGCAGACCGAACTGCGCGTTTGCGCGGACCCGCACGATCTGCCTTTCTCCAACGAACAGCAGGAAGGCTTCGAGAACAAGATTGCCGCGCTCGTTGCGAAGGATCTGGATCTCAAGCTGTCCTACACGTGGTTTCCCGACTCGCAAGGCTTCGTGCGCGCTACGCTGATGCAGCATCGGTGTGACGTGATCATCGGCACCGTCGCCGGCGTGGACGACATGGCCACTACCGACTCGTACTACCATACCGGTTACGTCATGATCACCCGGATGGCCGACAACGTCACCACGGACAAGGTCAGCGACTGGCATCTGGCCGCACGACGCTTCGGCATCGTCGGCGCCACGCCGCCCACCAACCTCATCGTCCAGCACAACCTCATGGACCAGACGGCGATCTATGACCTCATGGTCGATACGCGCGTTCGGCAGCCGGCGCATCAATTGGTGCAGGACGTGGCAGCCGGCCGGGTGGATGTGGGCCTGGTTTGGGGCCCGATCGCCGGATATTTCGCCAAGGCGGACCATGACAACCTGCGTATCACCTTCCTGAACCCGGAAGATGCCAAAGTACGCCTGGATTACCATATCGCCATGGGCGTCCGCGCCGGTGACGTCGAGTTCCGCCGTCGCCTGAACAAGGTGATTGCCAAGGAGCAGCCGGCGATCCTGGCAATCCTGCGCGATTACAACATCCCTTTGCTGGATGAGCAGGATCGGCCGCTGGCTGAGGCTAAGCCGTAAGCAAGGAAGGCCTTCTTTTTTGAAAAAAAGAAGCAAAAAACTTTTGTTCCCGCGCTGCTCAGCCGCTTCGGCGTATTCTTCGACGGCCGGGCGCCGCAAATGTGACGGGGAGAAGAGTTTTTTGCTTCTTTCTTGCAGAAAAGAACTGCTTGTCTTTCTTGCCTTGCTGATCGCCACGCCGCTGCACGCCGAAGTTCCCGAGCCTACAGAGTTCCGGATGGACCACTACCGCGCTGACGTGCCCGCCACGTTGCGCGGCGCCACCGTGATCCACACCGACGTGCTCGCCGCCATGCTGGCCACAAGCCACCCTGTGGTCATCGACGTGCTGCCCGCCCCTACGCCGCCGCCGGAGTCGCGGCCAGGCCTGCCGCGGATGATGGAGCCGCACCAGGCGATTCCCGGCAGCGTCTGGCTCCCTGATGTCGGCCGCGGCGCGCTCAACCCGGCGGCCGAAACGCAGTTCCGCGCCAGGCTCGCAACGCTGGCCGGTGGCCGCTTCGATGCGAAGCTGGTATTCACCTGTATGTCGCATTGCTGGATGAGCTGGAACGCGGCCAAACGCGCGGTGTCCTACGGCTACACCGGCGTGATCTGGTATCCCGATGGCGTCGATGGTTGGCGCTCGACGGGGCACGCGACAATCGTCACGAAACCGGCGTTGTAAGAACGGCCTTCTTTTTCGAAAAAAGAAGCAAAAGACTTTTGTCTCTCCTACACTTCGCAGCTTTGGAGTCTCCGGATGAAACCGGCTGGTGCAGACGCGGGGTAGTAGAAGTTTTTTGGCCCTTTTTCAAAAAAGGACTGCTTGCTCGCTTAACCCTGCCCGTCGCGCAGTGAGAAAAGCCAAGAAAGGAACGACAATCGTGAAGAAGCGCGACCTCGCCGGCAGTGTAGCCGCCATGATCTTGCTGCTTGCGCAGCCCCTGCGGGCAGAACCCGTACGCGTCGCGGTCGCCGATTTCGACTACACGGATTCGTCCGGCGAGGTCACCGACCAGCGCGCGGCGCACGCCGACCGCCTCCGCGCCTTCAAGGCCGCGATTATCGATGACCTGAAAAAGAACCCGCACTTTGCCGCCTCGCCACTCACCTGCAAGGCCATGCCGTGTTCCGCCAACGAGCTCGATCAGTCCGGCATCGTCGCCGCGGCAAAGGCGCAGGACGCCCGGTTCGTCATCTTCGGCGGTGTACGCAAGATGAGCACGTTGATCCAATGGGGCGAAGTCGGCGTGATGGACACCGCGACCGGCAAGGCCGCGCTATCCCGCACCGTCACCTTTCGTGGGGACAGCGACGACGCCTGGCAACACGCGGCCGATTACGTCGGCGAGATGATGGCGACGTCGATCGCGCAGCAGTAAGAAAGCAAGCAGTTTTTTTTAAAAAAACAAAAAACTATGATCTCCCACGAGTCTGCACCAGCCGGCTCGATCCGGAAACGCCGAAACACCTAAGCGTCGAGAAGACGAAAGTTTTTTGCTTCTTTTTTTCAAAAAAGAAGGCCTTCCTTTCTGTGCTTAGTAACAAGGCAAAGCCTCACAGGCCGGCCGCCGCTGCAGCAGCACGATCGCCTGCGCCCGGCTGCTCACGCCCAGCTTGCGCAAGATCGCCGTCATGTGCGCTTTTACCGTCGTCTCGCTGATGGACAGTTCCCAGGCGATCTGTTTGTTCGATTTCCCGTAAGTCACCAAGTTCAGCACCGCCGCCTGGCGATCGCTCAGCGAGCTACCGTCCTGGTCTTCGACCGCGGCGGTTCTGCGCCCAGGTTCCGGCGCATCGTTGCGTGGAACGGCTGTTCCGCCCTCGAGCACGGTTCGCAGCGCCGCCACAACCTCTTCGCGGCTGGCGTGTTTGGAGATGAAGCCCGCCACGCCGCAGACCAGGCACAGGCGTACCTTTTCAGCGTGTTCTCCGGCGCAGAACACGATCACCGGCACGGAGGGCAGCTTGCTTCGCAGCGCCAGCAGCTCTCCGTAACCCTGCTGCCGAAGCAGCGAGAGGTCCAGCAGCACGGCATCCAGCGCCTCGTCATCATCGGCCAGCCGCATCAGGGCGGCGAAAGAACTCGCTTCCTCACAGGCGAAGCGCCCATTCCCGGCGGAGAGCTGTTCCAGCACGCCACGCAGCGCGTCTCGGAAAAGCGGCTGCTCATCAGCGATCAACACCCGGCCCAAGGCAATACTCCCTGTCAGCGCTGGTGAGCGGCGGACGCTGATCCAGTCGCACCCTCACCCGTTCACGTCGCACGACACCGTCATGCGCCGTCGTCCTTTCGTCGGAGCATGAACGACGACACGGACGCCACAATCCCCTAGGACCTCTTGGCGGGCGCAAAGTGTAGCCGCTTTGCGACAGTTCCCGGGCGTGCTTTGAAGGCCACCTTGCCGGCGGGGCCGATCTGGTTTCCCGCTTGCCGCTCACCGCCCGAAGGATGAACCATGACTCTGGACGTGATTTCGCAGAACCGCAGCTTCGGCGGCACCCAAACTGTCTATCGGCACCAGTCGAGCGAAACCGGGACGCCGATGCGGTTTGCCGCCTACGTGCCGCCGCAAGCGGAGCATGGAAAACTGCCGGTGTTCTGGTTCCTCTCGGGCCTGACCTGCACGGAGGAGAACTTCACCGTGAAGGCCGGTGCGCAGCGTGTCGCCGCGGAGCTGGGCCTGATCCTCGTGGCGCCGGACACCAGCCCGCGCGGCGAGGGCGTTCCAGGAGATCCTGCGGGCAGCTACGATTTCGGCCTGGGCGCCGGTTTCTACGTCGATGCCACGGCCGCTCCCTACGCTACCAACTACCGCATGCGATCCTACATCGAAACCGAGCTGCCCGCGCTGGTCGGGGCCAACCTGCCGGCAGACATGGACCGGCAGTCGATCAGCGGCCATTCGATGGGCGGCCACGGTGCGATCACCATCGCGCTGCGCAACCCCGGCCGGTTCCGCGCCGTCTCGGCCTTTGCGCCGATCGCGTCCCCGATCAACTGTCCCTGGGGCCAGAAGGCACTCTCCGGCTATCTGGGATCCGACCAGTCGGCTTGGCGCGCTTATGACACCACCGCCCTGATCGAGGACGGCCACCGGATCCCCGCCTTGCTGGTGGACCAGGGCGCGGCCGACAATTTCATAGTCAACCAGCTCAAGCCCGAACTGCTGGAGGCGGCATGTGCGCGTGCCGGCATCAAGCTGGAACTGCGCCGTCAGGAGGGTTACGACCACTCGTACTACTTTATTGCTAGTTTCATCGAGGACCATCTTCGCTACCATGCGAAAGCCTTGGCCTGATCTCAGGCGCAACTGCCGTCCAGGCGGTAGTACGCAAGCCGTTTTGGCATCAAGGCAGAGGCGCCACTCTGGCCGCCCGCATACAAAGGATACAAAAAGCTCATGCCGGATAAAGTCCTGATCCATCCTGCCGTGGATGGTGGCGTCAAACACGCCGACGACGCGAATTTCGCAGGCGCCGTTCTCACCTGCCATTGCAGCACCGACCCGGTGAAAGTGCGCATCGGCGCGCAATGCGCACATAACCATGTATGCGGCTGCACAAAGTGCTGGAAGCCGGACGGCGCGATCTTCTCGCAGGTGGCCGTGGTCTCGCGCGACCAGGTCGAGGTTATCGCCAACGGCCAGAAGCTGCATGTCGTCAATGGAGCAGCGCCGATCCAGCGTTACGCCTGCAGCGGTTGCGGCGTACACATGTATGGCCGTATCGAAAACCGCAATCATGCTTTCTACGGCCTGGATTTCATCCATACCGAACTGGCCGACAAGCCCGGCTTCGCCGCACCTGGTTTCGCGGCGTTCGTGTCTTCGGTCATCGAAGGCGGCGTCGCACCAAGCCACACGCCCGCCATACGCGAAAGGCTCAGCGAGCTTGGATTGGCGCCGTATGATTGCCTGTCGCCGCCGTTGATGGATGCGTTGGCGACACAGTCTGCCAAGTTGGCGGGCGTGCAAGCGGCCGCATAGATAGACAGCAAGCAGTCCTTTTTTGGAAAAAGGACCAAACTTTGTTCCTCCGCATCTGCAGCAGTCGTGCGTTTCCGGAAATGCCAAATCTGCTGAGCAGCGGAGGAATAAAAGTTTTTTGCTGCTTTTTTCAAAAAAGCAGGCCTTGCTTTCTTACGCTGCGCACCATTGACGCAACCGCCACTTTGCGCATTTCTGACGGCTCCGTTTCAGGAGCAATCACATTGATGAAGCCAAATGGCAGCGCGACAGCGTGCATCACCTTGCTTATGTCCGCCGGCGTGTTCCTCTCACCGGCCGCGCAGGCAGCGCCGGCCGGTCTGCAGGATGCGGGGGCAACTGCGCCGCAGACCCAGATCAGCGCGACGCTCTGGCTGAAGCCGCACGATGAGGCGGCTTTCCAGGCGGCCGCCGCCAGCCGGATGACCAAGGGCTCATCCGACTATCACCATTGGATGAGTCAGGCCGACATGGCCGCATACGGCCCGGACGCACAGGATGTGGCAAGGCTCGTGGAGTCGCTGAAGGCGGCGGGGCTGACGGTGGCACCGCGCGGTGAACAAGGCGACGCGCTGCGGGTAACTGGTCCGGCAAGCACCATGCAGGCGGCGTTCGCCACCAGTTTGCGCGACGTTCAGGGATCGTCCGGCCGTTACCGGATCACGCAGGCGGAGCCGCATTTCGCCGGCGCAGGCGGCGAGCTGGTGGCCGGCGTCACGGGCCTGTCCACGGTACCCATGCGCCCCTACGTCCTGCACCAGATCAACCTGGGCACCGGCAAGCCGGTGCAGATGGCGCTCAGCAGCGCCGCCAACCCGGCAAACACGTTCACCACGCAATGCTTCAAGCCGCACGAGCACATCGTCTTTGCACATATCGCGCCCGGCGGAGCGCACCACCTGAACGTGAGCGGCCCAGGCTACATCGCAACCGGCCTGGATCCGGCAAAGGCCACCTGCGGCTACACCGCGCATGACATCGCGGCCCATTACGGCCTGCCCGCCGCCTATGCCGCCGGCTACAAGGGCGAGGGGCAGACCATCGTGCTGGTGGATGCCTACGGCTCGCCCACCATCCAGTCGGACGCCAACGCGTTTTCCAAGATGATGGGCCTGGCGCCGCTCACGGACGCCAACTTCCAGACCGTCTATCCGGACGGCCCGCCCATCGCCAACCCCTACCCAACCGGCTGGCCGGTGGAGATCTCGCTCGATGTGGAATGGGCACATGCGATGGCGCCGAAAGCCAAGATCGTCCTGGTCGTGGCGCCCAGCGACGATGCGGACGAGCTGGCCTATGCGCTGCATTATGCCGTCAGCCATGGCCTGGGCGAGGTGATCTCCAACAGCTACGGATACCCGGAAGCCGATTTCGGGCCGGCCACCGCGCGCGCCTTCAACAGCATCATCGCGCAAGCCGCGGCGCAGGGCATCGCCGTCAACGTCTCCACCGGGGACAGCGGTGACAACGGGCTGGGCACGCCTTCCGGCGCCGCCTCCATCCCGGCCGACTCGCCGTTTGCTACCGGCATAGGCGGCACCAGCCTGGGCGTGCCCAGCGATAAAGGCCCCGTCGAGAGCGCCTGGGGCACCGATCAGACCTTCCTCGGCGACATCAATGGCGTTGTGGTTCCGCCGACTCCGGGCGGCTTCGACCAGGGCGGCGGCGGCGGCGAGAGCGCCTATCTGGAGAAGCCGCGCTGGCAGAAGGCCCTGCCCGGCACCGGGCGCCAGTTGCCCGACATATCCGCGGTAGCCGATCCGTTCACCGGCGTGATCATCGTCACCCCGAACTATGACGGCACCGAGTCCCTGGTCGACGTCATCGGCGGCACCAGCGTGTCCAGTCCGGTGTTCTCCGGCATCTGGGCCTTGGCGGACGAGGCGGCCGGCGCCAAGCTCGGCCAGGCCGCGCCGATCATTGCGGCGTTGCCGGCCGGCAGCGTGCGAGACATCGTGCCCGTGCCGGCAACGCTCAACAACCTGTCCGGCACGTTCGGGATCGCGACGCAATCCACCTACTACACCGCGGCCGCCATACTCGGGCTGACGGCCACGCAGCCGAACGGCTTCGTCGGCACCGCAGTGCAGATCACCTCGCCGGAAGTGGGGATCGATGTGAAGATCGACCTGAGCTTCGGGTCGGATTCGTCGCTGATGGCGCTGCCGGGCTGGGACAACGCTACCGGCTACGGGGTGCCGAACGGGCTGACGTTCATCAACGCGGCCGCTTCTGCGAAGTGAAGGAAGGCCTTCTTTTTTGAAAAAAAGAAGCAAAAAACTTTTGCTCCCTGTCGGCGGCTGCTGAGACAGCCGCCGACGGGGGCTCCTTTTTTTCCCAAAAAAGGACTGCTTGCGTTCTTCTTGCCTTGCCGCCTTCCGCATCCCCCGCCAGCATGGCGGCAATGGCCGAAATCACCCGCTTCTTCTCGCTGCGCCATTTGCGCAGCGAGGCTTCCAGCAACATCATCGTGTTCCGCCGCGGCCGCCGCGTCCGGGCCGGCCGTGGGCTGGCATTCTGGTTCTGGCCGGACCGCACCAGCATCATGGAAATCCCCGCCGACGACCGCGACACCGACTTCGTCTTCCAGGCCCGCTCGCGCGACTACCAGGTGGTCACCGTGCAGGGCACCATCACCTGGCGCGCGGCCGACCCGGAACGCCTGGCGGACCGCGTGGACTTCACCATAGACCTGCGCACGGGCAGGCTGCGCACGGACCCGCTGGAACGCATCGCCAGCCTGCTAATCGGCCTCGCCCAGTATCAGAGCGCGCGCTACATCGAGCATCGAGACGTGCACGAGCTGCTGACCGAGGGCGCCAGCCTGATCCAGGCCGGCATCACCGCGGGCCTGGCGGAAGGCGAGCGCCTGCAGGACATGGGGATTGCCGTGGTCACCGTCCGCGTCGCTGGCCTCAGCCCAAGCGCGGACCTCGCCCGTGCGCTGGAGGCGCCCACCTTCGAGCGCGCCCAGGGCACCGCGGACGAAGCCTCGTTCGCCCGCCGCGCCGCCGCGGTGGAAAAGGAGCGTGCGATCGCCGAGAACGAGCTTTCCACGAAGGTGGAGCTATCGCGCCGCGAGGCCGCGCTGATCGCCCAGCAGGACGAGAACGCCCGACGCGTGGCAGCGGGCCGCGCGGAAGCCGGCCGCATCGCCGCCGAGGGCGACGCCGCGCGCATACGTATCGTCGAAGCAGCCAACAACGCCGCCGAGGGCGAGCGCCTGGCCCTGCTGCAATCGGCCGACCCCGCCGTGCTGCACGCCATTACCCTGCGCCGCTTCGCCGAGAAGCTGACCAAGATCGACACGCTGAACGTGACGCCCGACCTCACCAGCGCGCTCACCGGCCTGCTGAAAGGCACGCCGGCCGGACCGGCGGCACCGGCCACCAGGAGCGCCGGCCAAGCCTGATGACCGGCGCGCTGGCACCCAGGCTGGTCATCGTCACGCGGGAGACCGAGTACGACCAGCTGATGGCCCGCCACGCCACACGCGGCCAGGCGGACGTATTCCTGCGCCGGCGCGCGCAGAGCCTGGAAGGGCTGGACGCCGCGCGCGAGCAGGTGCGCGCCGCCGTGTCCGAGATACGCGCCGGCGTGCCGAAAGACTGGCGCATCGCCGCGGTGCGCCGCGCCGAGCTGGACCGCTTCCTGTTCGCGCCGGAGGACCTGGTGGTCGCCGTGGGCCAGGACGGGCTGGTCGCCAACGTGGCCAAATACCTCGCCGGCCAGCCGGTGATCGGCGTGAACGCGGACCCCGCGCGCAACCCCGGCGTGCTGGTGCCGCACCGGCCGGGAGACGTGGCCGCCATGCTGCCGCTGGCCGCCGCCGGCAAGCTGGGCACGGACAAGCGGACCATGGTGCAGGCGGAGCTGGATGACGGCCAGCGCCTGCTGGCGCTCAACGAGATCTTTGTGGGCCACGCCAGCCACCAATCCGCGCGCTACACCATCGCCTATGCCGGCCGGGAGGAGGCGCAGTCCTCGTCCGGCGTGATCGTGGCCACCGGCACGGGTGCGACCGGCTGGGCGCTCTCCATCAGCCGCGCCACCGGCGTCAGCATAGACCTACGCCCGGACGACCAGGCCGCCGTCTTCCTGGCGCGCGAGCCCTGGCCGAGCCGTGCCACAGGCGTGAACATCGCGTCCGGCCGGATCGGCCGCGGCGACATCCTGCTGCTCGTCTCCCGCATGAACGAGGGCGGCGTGGTGTTCGCCGACGGCATGGAAGGCGACAGGCTGGACTTCGCCTGGGGCCGCACGCTGCGCGTCTCGGTCTCCGACCGGCAATTGCGCTTCGTTCCGTCGCGCGATCCGGTGGCAGCCGCCCGCCCCGCGGCGACGGCGGTGGCGGCGGCAGCGGCAGCGGCAGTCAGGCGCAGTGTCCCGGCCAAGCCGACCGTCGCCGCCAGCGCGCCGGCAAAGCCGGTGGTGACCGCGGCGCGCAGACGGCCCGCTGTGGCCTCGCGCCGCTTGCGTATCGCTGCGTTCGTTGTTGTGTTGGCTCTGGCCGGGGTGGTCCGCGCGTGCCAGGGACCGGTGCCGCCGGTTGGCGTGCCTGGGCAGGCTGGCGGCCCTTCGCCGGGGAAGTGAGGAAGCAAGGCCTTCTTTTTCGAGAAAAAGAAGCAAAAAGCTTTTGCCAGCGCTGTCGCGGACCGTTGCAGCGGGCGGCTTGATAATACAAGCCCTGGTGAGACGAACATTGTGAATAAAACGGTCTAAATTGCTCTCTGCGTACGCTAACTGGCGATGGTGGATGCGGTATCTATAAATGCAGTTTCTCAGGAAGCAGCACATAAAAGGCAAATACTCCTTTTTGCACCGGCTTTCGCTTCTTCCTTGAATAGGGAGTCTTTTCGCTCACCCAAGGATGCGGACATTCCGTTGCAAGCATGGTCGTGCCGTTACTGCAGGCCCGCGACAGCGCTCATAAAAGTTTTTGCTTCTTTTTCTCAAAAAGAAGGCCTTGCTTGCCCACTTTCCGAACCCCATCCGCCACCCCTATGATGCGCGCGTAACGACGCCCAAACTCCAGGGCGCACAGACCGAGGGCCGGCATGCGCGTGCTTCCACTTATCCTGGCGACCAGCCTGGTCTCCGCCGGGGCAGGCTTCCTGGCCGGACGCGCCATACAACCGGCGCGCCAGACCAGCTTCCCGGTCCGTGCGAACGTGGCCGCCATGCCCGCGCCCGCGCCGAGCGGCATCGCCATCAAGCCGGCCGCCGGCCCGCGCGAGGCAGCTTCACCCGCGGCCCCGCCCAGCGGCGTGCGCGCGCTCAACATCCAGCGCGTGGCGCTCGATGCCAAGGGCAACAAGGCGCAAGCCTGCCTGGTGTTTACCGGCCCCGTCTCCACCGCGTCGGATTTCCACCCTGCGGACTACCTGCGCATCGAGCCGGAAATAAAGCCGGCGCTGCAGGTGAACGGGGAGCGGCTGTGCATCGGCGGTCTGGCGTTCGGCGTCACCTACCAGCTGACCGTGCTGGCCGGGCTGCCGGGCGCCGACGGCTCGCGCAAGCTGGCCGACGAGACGCTGCCGCTTAGCCTGGGCGACCTGCCGGCCAACACCGATTTCGCCGATGACGGCTTCATCCTGTCGCGTGACGCCACGCGCGGCCTGCCCATCGCCACGGTGAACGTGTCGCACGTGCATCTGCGGGTGGAACGGATCACCGACCGGGTGCTGGTGCGCACGCATCTCGGCGCTGACTACAGCGACAACAACCCGGAATACGACGAGGCGCTCGGTCATCCGGTCGATACGCTCGGCGTTCCGGTGTGGGAAGGCGACCTGACTGTGAAAGGTGCGCGCAACGAGAAGGTGACGACGGCCTTTCCGCTGGCGCAGGTGCTGCCGCATCGTTTGCCGGGCGCCTACCGCATCAGCCTGCTCAGCAAGGTGGTAGACGGCCAGACCACGCAGGACTGGCAGGTTACCGGCACGCGCTGGGTGTTCGACACCGACCTCATGCTCACCACGCACAAGGGCGCGGACGGCCTGCACGTGTTCGTCCGCTCGCTGTCCACCGCAAACCCGGTCACTGGCGCCGAGGTGTCCCTGCTCGCCGCCAACAACGACGAGCTCGGCCGGATCGCCACCAACGCGAATGGCGAGGCGGTGTTCGGCGCCGGCCTGATGCGCGGCGCCCAAGGCCTGACCCCCCGCATGGTGATGGCCTATGCCGGCGACGACTTCACCGCCCTGCAGCTCGACAAGCCGGGCTTCGACTTTTCCGATCGCGGCGTGGAAGGCCGGGCCGATCCGGGGCCGGTGGACGGCTTCCTGTACACAGACCGCGGCATCTACCGGCCGGGTGAGACGATCCAGCTCGGCACTATCGTGCGGGACGGTTTGGCCAAGCCACTACCCGACGGCCAGGCGGTGACGGTGGTGCTGCACCGGCCTGACGGTGTGGAGGCGGTCCGCACGCGGCTGGTGCCGAACGCGGTGGGCGTGGCGGTGCAGCCGATCCCGCTGAACGCCACCGCGCCACGCGGCACCTGGCGGCTGGAAGAGATGCTGGCCGGGACGAAGACGGTGATCGGCACGCTCGAAGTGCAGGTGCAGGATTTCGTGCCGAACCGCCTGGCCGTAGAGCTGACGCCGCGCAGCCCGCGCATCACGCAAAGCGCGCCGGCAATCATCGACGTCGCGAGCCGCTACCTGTACGGCGCGCCGGCCGCGGACCTGCAGGTCTCCGCCCACGTGCAGTTGCAGCGCGACACCGAGCCGGTCGCCGAACATGGCTGGGTGTTCGGCCGCGCCGACGAGCAGCTCAACACCGACGCGCAGGACATCGAGGGCCCGGCGACGGACGCGCAGGGCCATTCGGCCCTGTCCATCGACGCGGCCGCGCTAAAGCTGCCGAAGACCAGCGCACCGCTTCGGGCGGAAGTGGACGTCTCCGTGGCCGAGCCGGGCGGCCGTGCGACGGAGAGCCGCACGACTCTGAAAGTGGCAACGCACGATGTGCTTCTCGGCCTGCGCCCGCCCAACGAGGAGGCGCTGCTGCCCGAGGATCACGAGAGCGCCGTGGCGGCGGCGGCCTTTGCGCCGGACGGCTCCCGCCTGGCCCGCACGGTGGCCTTCCGGCTCGTGGAACAGGTGACCGACTACAACTACTTTGCCGTGGACGGCCGTTGGGAGTGGAAAACCGCCACGCACGACAGGCCGGTCACGTTCGGCTCTCTGGACGTGCCGGCCGTGGAAGGCGGCGCACTGATCGGCCTGCCGAAGCTGGAATGGGGCACCTACCGGCTGGAAGTCACCGAACAGGGCAAGGCGGACGGCGCGTTCACCTCGCTGATCCTGCACGTGGGCTTCGACGGCGGCACTGGAACGGAGCCGAGCCCGGAGAAGGTGGCCGTCAGCCTGCGCGGCCCGGCGCCCGCCCCCGGCCAGGACGCGACCCTGCACATCAAGCCGCCTTTCGCCGGCCAGATGCTGATCACCGTGGAGAACAGCCGCACGCTCGCCGTGCAGACCGCCAGCATACCGGCAGAGGGCGCGGACGTGACGGTGCATGCGGACGCCGGTTGGGGCGTCGGCGCCTACGTGATGGCCAGCGTGTATCGCCCGTCCGGACAGGCTTCCGGCCACGCGCCGGTGCGCGCCGTGGGGCTGGCCTACGTGAAGCTGGACGCCGGCGCGCGCACCATTGGCGTGTCGCTGGCCGCGCCCGCCGTGCTGCGGCCGCGTACCCACCTGGACCTGCCCGTCACCGTCTCCGGCGCCGCCGCCCACGGCCAGGTCTGGCTGACCCTGGCCGCCGTGGATGAGGGCATCCTGGACCTCACGCGCTTCGCCAGCCCTGACCCTGCCGAGCACTATTTCGGCAAGCGCCGCCTGGCCGTGGACGTGCGCGACGACTACGCGCACCTGATCGACGGCAACGGCGCCGCGGCCGGCGAAATACGCGCCGGCGGTGACCTGGATGGGGCCGGCCTGACCGTTGTGCCGACCCGCACCACCGCGCTGTTCAGCGGCCTGGTGGCAGTGGGTGCGGACGGCCACGCTACCGTGCCGATCGACCTGCCGGACTTTACCGGCGGTCTGCGCCTGATGGCTGTGGCGGTCAGCGAGGCGGGCTTCGGCCACGCGGAACAGCAGGTGCCGGTGCGCGACCCTGTGGTGGCCCAGGTCAGCCTGCCGCGCTTCCTTGCCCCCGGGGATGATGCGAAACTCACCCTGCTCGCCCACAACGTTGAGGCGCCAGCCGGCACTTTCCACGTGCACCTGAGCGCCGAAGGCGCGCTCGGCATGCAGCCGGTGGACGACGACATCCAACTGGACGCCAAACAGGCCGTGGTGCGCACCTACCCACTCTCCGGCGGCCTCGTAGGCACCGGCCGCGTGGTGCTGACGCTCACCGGCCCGGCTGGCATGAACATTACGCATGATTGGCCGATGGAGGTACGCACGCCGTTCCAGTCCGTGACGCTGGTTACCAAGTCGGAGCAGGCGGCAGGCGAGACGGCCACCCTTTCCGCCAGCCTTGCCGCCGGCCTGGTGCCGCAAGGGGCAACCCTGCGCGCCAGCTTCTCCAACATCGGCAACATAGACCTGCCGGGTTTGCTGGCAGCGCTCGACGAGTATCCGTTCGGCTGTTCGGAGCAGCTCGTCAGCCGCGCCATGCCGCTGATCTACGTGGAGCAGGAAGCCAAGCTGGTGGGCAGCGCGTCACCGCCGGACCTGCGTTTCCGCGTCCAGGACGCCGTGGACAAGCTGCTGGAGCGCCAGGACGATAGCGGCGCGTTCGGCCTGTGGCGCGCCGGGGACGGCGAGGCCGAGCCGTTCCTCGGCGCCATGATCGCCGACTTCCTGACACGCGCGCAGGCGCACGGCTACACCGTGCCGCAGCACGCACTCGCCAGCGCGCTGCGCGTGCTGATGCAGCCGAACCCGGACGGCTATCAACTGCATCGCTTCTGGTTCCTGACCGAGAAGCCCGGGGAGACCGACGACGCCGTAATCCGCGCCGGCCGCGCCTACACGCTGCTGCTGGCTGCGCGCACCGGCCAGGCCGATGCCGCGGACCTGCGCTACATGCACGACAACGACCTCGACAAGATGGAACCACTCGGCCAGGCCCAGCTTGCCGCCGGACTGGCGATGCTCGGCGACCACCCGCGCGCGGTGCACGCCTTCGACCTGGCCGAAGCGGCGCTGCCAAATGAGCGCAACGGCCTGGAATGGCGCCTCGGCGACTTCTACCGCAGCCGCCCGCGCGACACCGCAGCGATGGTGTCCCTGGCCGCCGAGATAGGCGACCGGCCGCGCGTCCGCCGGCTGCTTGCAGCACTGAACCGGCTGGACACCCGCACGGACGACCTGACCACACAGGAGCAAGGCTGGCTGGTGATCGCCGCCGGCGTGCTGCTGGAACGCGCCGGCCCCGCCAGCGTGTCCGTGGACGGCACGGCGCAGCCCAAGGCGGCCGTGGTCAGCCTGAGCAGGAACGTGACGGGCCTGCACGATGTGGCCATACGCAACACGGGCAGCCACCCGGTAACCCGCATCGTCAGCGTACGCGGCCTGCCCACCAGCGCGCCGCCTGCCGCCTCCAGCCACGTGACGATTGCCAAGACGGTAACGGCCGCGGACGGCAGCGCCGTCGATCTCGGCCATCTCGTGCAGAACCAGCGCCTGGTCGTGCACCTCTCCGGCGACGTGGACGACGACGCCTATCACCAGTCGATGCTGGTCGATCCGCTACCGGCCGGCTTCGAGATCGAGCGCGTCGTGCCGGTCTCCACGAAGACGGAGGAGAACGGCCTGCCCTGGCTAGGCGAGATCACGCCTACGCGGATCGCCGAGAAACGCGACGACCGCTTCATGGCCGCGATCGACCTCGGCCGCGTATCGGCGGACACGAGCGACAGCGACACCCCGGACAGCGACACCGACAACGACAAGAAAGACCCGCCCGACCCGCAGCATTTCAACCTGGCCTACGTGGTGCGTGTGGTCTCGCCAGGGCGGTTCGTGCTGCCGGCGGCAAGCATACGGGACATGTACCGGCCGGACGTGCAGGCGCGGACTGGGGTGGGGTCGGTGACGATCGGGGTGA
>CAXTVW010000020.1:0-32486 GCA_964247675.1 uncultured Acetobacteraceae bacterium | reverse complement strand
CTTGCTTGCTTACTTCCCAATCAACCCCTCGCTCGCCAGACTGTTCGCCGTATCCACGATCGTGTCCGGAATAGACCGTGGCGCCCAAGAGAGCTGCGAGCGCGCATGCGCATCCGACACAGGCCGGTGCTTGTCCAGCTCGAACACCACGCGGCGCACCATCGTATCGAACATCCCGGCCAGCCGGACGAGGAAGCCGGGCAGCTTGCGGGTAGGCACGTGCTTGGCCAGCGCCGGCACGCGCGCGGTCAGCACGGCGGCGATGTCCGCCATCCAGTAGAAATCGCCGGCGCCGATGTAGCGCTGGCCCGCGGCTTCCGGCGCCAGCATGGCGCGTATGTGCAGGTCCGCGATGTCACGCACGTCCACGAGAGGATAGCCGAAATGCGGCAGGCCGCGCAGGGTGCCGTCCAGGAGTTTCTTGACGATCTCGATCGAGCCGGAAAAGTCGTGGCCCAGCACGGGGCCAAGCACCGCGCCGGGACAAACCGTCACCAGCTCGGTCTTGCGGCCGGGCGCGCGCGCCCACTCCCAGGCGGCGCGTTCGGCCAGCGTCTTGCTGCGCTCGTAGGCGGAGGTGTCGGCGCGGTTCGTGGGGTCGGACCAGTCGGCTTCGGTGGCGGGTGCCTTCAGGCTGCCGCGGCCGTAGGTAATCGCGGCCGTCGATGCGGTCAGCACCACGCGCTTCACGCCGGCCGCCTCGGCCGCGCGCAGCACGCGAAGCGCACCGTCGCGCGCCGGGCGCACCAGCTCGTCGTCATCCTTTACCTCGTTGGTGGGCAACGGCGAGGCCACGTGCAGCACGTAATCGCAACCGGCAACGGCATCCGGCCAGCCGGCATCGCTGGTCAGGTCTGCCGCGACGAAGGACAGGCGGTCGGCCGGCTTGGTGATCCTGGCGAGGGCGGCACGCACCTCTGCCTCGCGGGCAAGGCTGCGCAATGTGGCGCGTACGCGCCAACCGTCGTCGAGCAGCCGTGCGATGCAGAAGCTGGCGATGTAGCCTGAGCCACCTGTAACAAGAACCAGACCGCGCTGTGCCATGGAGATTTCCCTGCTAAACCTGCTGTTTCTGACATATTATATGTTCTGTGTCTAATCTGTCCAGAGAGTCTGTTCAGCCGGCCGTACAGGCGCGCGTGCTGGAAGCCGCAACGTCCCTGTTTGCGCGCTACGGCTTTGCGCGCACCAGCATGGCGGAAGTGGCGCGCGAGGCCGGCGTCTCCCGCCCATGGCTGTATCTGCATTTCGACGGCAAGCCGGCATTGTTCCGCGCGATGGCCGAGAAGCTTGTCGCCACGGCACTGGAGGATGCGGCACGCGCCTGGTTGGTGCAGGAGGGGGCGGCCGAAGAGCGCCTGGCCGCGGCGATCCTGGCCAAGGACCTGCCGCTGTTCCGGCTCAGCCGGTCGCCGCATGGGGCGGAAATGCTGGCGGTGGATGCGGCGTTGACGGAGCGTTTCGGCGCGCGGCTGGAGGCGGAGTTCGCGGCCCTGCTGGCGGAGAAGCTGGCCGCGGAAGGGCTGGATTTCGCGCCGCTGGGCGGGGTTGATGCGGCCTGCCTGTTGATCGTCCGCCTGGCCGCCGGGCTGAAGCACGAGATGCGCGACGAGGCGGAGTACGTGGCCGCGCTGCGCCGGTTCTGCCACATGGCGGTGCGGGGAGCGTAGGGTCCTTGCAACACCTGCTGCGCAAAATGGGCCCGGCCGGTTGTGCAGCTTGCGGCGGCTGCACGTTGCCTGACAGACTGGGCCACCCTGGTGTGCGCGGACATATCCCGTAGTGAGGCCGCCTGTGAGCCGCTCCGAACGTCCTGCCCCCGTGTCGCGCTGGCGCCCCGCGGTTGCGCGCTTTCTACCGATGCTGCTCGCTTGCGCCCTGGCGGCCTGCGGCGGTGGCGGCCAGCAGCGCGTTGTGGTCACGACCTACAAAGGGCCGGCGAACTACGCGCCGCCCGGGCCGCCGAGCGATCCGTGGGGTCCCTATATCGGCCAGGCCGCCAGCCGTTTCGGCGTGCCGCAGCCCTGGATACGCACGGTGATCCATCAGGAGAGCGGCGGGCGGGAATACCTGCACGGCCAGCCGATAACCTCTGACGCCGGCGCCATGGGGCTGATGCAGATCATGCCTGCCACATACAGCGAGCTGGCGGGCCGGTTCGGGCTGGGCCCGGATCCCTACGACCCGCACGACAACATCATGGCAGGCACCGGCTACATAAAGGACCTCTACCAGCAGTTTGGCTCGCCGGCGTTCCTGGCGGCCTACAATGCGGGGCCGCACCGGGTGCAGATGTACCTCGCCGGGCAAGGCAGCCTGCCCAACGAGACGGTTAACTACCTGGCCTCGGCGGCACCCGGGCTGGGCAACGAGCGGCCGGTAAGCGGGCCACTTGCCGCCTTTGCCGAACGGTCAGCGCCGGCCGCGCCCGGCCCCGTGCTGCATGATTTTGCGCAAGGCGCCTCCGCCCGCTGCTGGCAGGACCCCGACGCGGCGTATGACCCGGCCGCGCCGTGCCGCAGCGCGCCGCCGCAGGCGATGGTGCAGACCGTGGTCGCCGTGGCGCCGCCGGTGCCTGTGGGAAGCTACGCCCGATCCGCTGCGAAGTGCTGGCAGGACCCAAACGCCGCCTATGACCCCTCGGCGCCGTGCCGCAGCGCGCCGCCCGCGCTTGCCGTCACCCAAGCCCCCGTTTTCGCGCAGGCTTCCGGGCCCCGCGCCTATGCCGCGGCGCAGCCGCGCCCAAGCCATTGCTGGCAGGACCCCAACGCGGCCTATGACCCGACCGCACCCTGCAGGGCCGCTCCGGCGGCAACAGCGCCGACGCCTGTGCGGGTGGCGATGACCTCGCCTGCGCCGTACCGTTTCGCGGGCAACCTGTCGATCGCGCGCGCACAAGGCGCCCCGATACGGCCCGCCATGGCCACCGGACGCTGGGCGATACAGGTGGGCGCGTTCGCCACGCCGGAACAGGCAAGGCGGACGGCGGAAAGCGTGCGCTCCCTGGCCCCAGGCGAGCTGGGCGGCGCGCAGGCGGTGCTGGGCCGGACGGCGCCGTTCGGCGGCCAAGTGATGTATCGCGCGCGGCTGCTCGGCCTCTCCGCGCAGAACGCCGCGGCGGCTTGCCGGGACTTGCGGGCGCAGTCGCAGTCCTGCGTGCCGGTGGCGCCTGGGGGGTAGGAAGGCAAGGAAGGCAAGCAGTCCTTTTTTGGAAAAAAGGACCAAAAAACTTTTTCTCCTTCGCATCTGCAGCAGCCGGGTGTTTCTGGACAAATCGGGGCGCTGGAGCAGCGTCAGGAACAAAAGTTTTTGGTCCTTTTTTTCAAAAAAGGACTGCTTGCCTTGCCTTGCCTCCCATCGACCGTCCAGCCTAGCTTGCCGCCGCGGCAAAAAGGCACATACGCGTGACGGTCGCGGTTCCGGCGTTTGCCGCCTGCCTGACCCGCACACTGATCCAGGACGATAGAATACATGGTACAGACGAACGGACGGCTTGCGGCGTTACTCATGGCGGGGATGCTGGCTTCGGCGCCCGTTTTTTCGCCGGCATCAGCAGCCGATACGGCCAAGCCGCATGATGCGGACAAGACGGACAAGGACGCGCAGAAGCAGCCGCACTTCAAGCCGGAATCCAGGGCGTCAGACGGATCGGTGACGGTTGGCGGCAAGCCGATCGCCTACCAGGCCGTGGCCGGCACGCTTGTTGTGCACCCGAAAGGCTGGGACGACGCGGCCAAGCCAGAGAAGGACGACGACAAGGACGGCGGCGACGACGACCACAACCCGACGGCCGAAGCCTCGATGTTTTATGTGGCTTATTTCGCCAAGGGTGCGCCGGTCGAAGGCCGGCCGATCACCTTCTTCTTCAACGGCGGGCCTGGCTCCTCCAGCGTGTGGCTGCATATGGGCGCATTCGGGCCGCATCGCGTGGTGACGCTGGATGACAGCCACACGCCGGCCGCGCCTTACCAGGTGGTCAATAACGACCAGAGCCTGCTGGATGCCACCGACATGGTTTTCGTCGATGCGCCAGGCACGGGTTTCAGCAGGATTGCTGGCAAGGACAAGGAAAAAGCGTTCTACGGTATCGATGCGGATGCGCATGCGTTCAGCGAGTTCATCACCACGTTCCTGTCGCGCTACAATCGCTGGAACTCGCCGAAATATCTGTTCGGCGAGAGCTACGGCACGACGCGCTCCGCCGTGGTCTCCAACATGCTCGAATCCGACTACAGCCTGGACCTGAACGGCGTGATTCTGCTGAGCCAGATACTCAGCTTCGACACCAGCGTGGACGGGCCGGAGACCAACCCCGGCATCGACGTGCCCTATCCGCTGGCGTTGCCCACCTACGCGGCGACTGCCTGGTATCACCACAAGCTGGGCGCGAACCCGCCCGCCAACCTGCCGGCATTCCTGGGCGAAGTGGAGCGCTTCGCCATGGGCGACTACACGCTGGCGCTGGCAGCCGGCAACACGCTGCCGGCCGACAAGAAAACCGCCATCATTGCCAAGCTGCACGACTACACCGGCCTGCCTATCGCCTACATACGCAAGGCGAACATGCGCATCACCGGCGGCGAGTTCGAAAAGACGCTGCAGGACGATACGGACACCACGACGGGCCGGCTGGACACGCGCTTCTCCGGCCCCACGATGGATCCGCTGAGCAAGGAGGCCGATTACGATCCGCAATCCTCCTCCATCAGCAGCGCCTATGTCAGCAGCTTCAACGATTACGTGCGCCGCACGCTGCATTACGGCGAAGGCGTGGCCTACAAGCCGGAAATCGACGTGTCCCACTGGTGGGACATGCAGCACGAGCCACCAGGCTCCAATGAGAAGCTGCCGCAATCAGCAAACGTGATGCCGGACCTCGCGGCCGCGCTGAAGCAGAATCCAAACCTGAAAATACAGCTCAACGCGGGTTATTACGATTTGGCAACTCCGTTTTACGAGGGCATCTACGAGATGCAGCATCTGCCGATCCCGGACCGGCTGGCGGGAAACATCGAGTTCAAGCAATACGAGTCGGGGCACATGGTGTATGCGCACCAGGCGGCATTGCAGCTTCTGCACGATAATGTGGCCGGATTTATCGGGCGGACTCATTCCAAGTAAGGAAGCAAGGCCTTCTTTTTTGAAAAAAAGAAGCAAAAAACTTTTGCTCCCTCGCATATGCAGCAGCTGCGCTCATCAGAACATGCCGACGCGGTGATGCAGCGGGGGAAGAAAAGTTTTTTGCTTCTTTTTTTCAAAAAAGAAGGCCTTCCTTGCCCTTACTGTTGCCATGAAGTCTCACTTCTGCGCTCGAGCGCAGCCAAGCTGTTCCGGCAACGCGCAGATCAGCGTAATGTGATCGCGACAGACTAACCTCTAGAGGCCGACCTCATGACCAT
Organism: uncultured Acetobacteraceae bacterium; assembly: GCA_964247675.1. Taxonomy (GTDB): domain Bacteria; phylum Pseudomonadota; class Alphaproteobacteria; order Acetobacterales; family Acetobacteraceae; genus BOG-908. The sequence goes on along the minus strand of CAXTVW010000020.1, from coordinate 27,087 downwards.
GCGCCGTGGCCGCTGCAACAACATAGGACTGTGCGAGAACGCGACCCGGCAACGCATCATCGAGGTGCCCGAGGGCGAGCCGTTCGTATGTCCGAAATGCGAAGCGGAACTCACCGCGGTGTCCGACCGCAAGGTCCAGCGGTCCGCTTCCAGCGTGGCGCTGCCAATCGTGGCGATAACCCTCGCGGTCATCGGCGTAGCCTTCGGGGTTTGGGATCTGTACCTCCGGCCGGCCGCGACGCCTGTCGCGCAAACCACGGTGCCGGCTCAGCCGCAAATGGCGGCGGCGGTGCCAACGCCTGCCCCGGCAAGCGCACCCGCGCCCGAGGCGGCAGCACCCGCACCGCCGGTGGCCGCTTCCGCCACTTCGCCTGCCACCGCGTCCACGCCGCCCCAGACGGCGAGCGAGACGGCTCCGCCTGTCCAGGCAGCCCCTGCGCCGGCCAGTGCACCACCATCCGCGCCGCGCGTGGCGGAAGCCGTGCAGGCGCCTGCAGCCCCGACACCCTCCGTGCCCGCACCGGCACCGCAGGCCGCCGTGCCGGAAGCCGCGCCTGCACCGGCCACGCCGGCGCCAGTCGCCGCCGCCCCGTCGGATCCCGCCCAGCGCGTGCAAACCTTTCTCGGCAACGCAACGCGCGTGCCGTTCACGTTCAATTTCCGCACGAGCGTGGTGGATCTGACCGGGCACAGCGAGCGCGAGCTGGAACGGCTTGTCGGCTACCTGAAGCAGCATCACGCCACCGGCGACCGCGTCTACCTTGCCGGCTTCACCGATAACCAGGGTGATCCCGCGGCAAACGAGGCCGTCTCACAGAAGCGCGTGGCCGCGGTGGCCGCGGCGTTGACGCAGGCGGGCATCACGCCGGCGCATGTAGCAAGCTTCGGCCCCGACATGCCGGTGGCCGACAACGCGACGCAGGCGGGGCGTGACAGGAACCGCCGGGTTGAGGTGTATCTGGCGCCCTGATTGACGGCGTAGCGAAGCAAGCAAAGCGTTCTTTTTTGAAAAAAAGAACCAAAAAACTTTTACCTTCCCGACGCCGGGGCGCTTCGGTCTTTCCCAAAGGCACACGACTGGTGCAAATGCGGGGAGACAAAAGTTTTCTGGTTCTTTTTTCCGAAAAAGAACTGCTTGCTTCCTAGAACTTTCCAGACCGCGCAAACCCGTTAGGCGGCATCTTCCCCGCCTGCCCCCGCTCGCCCAGCCACTCCCGCACATTCGTCTCCGTCCGCATGCGCTCGCCGGCGCGCCAGGTCAGCCCCTCGGCCAGACGGAACACCTTGGCGTCCGCCAGGCCGCCTTCCTTGTAGCGTTGCAGCGTCACGCCAAGGCCGCGGGAAAGCTCGGCTACCTGGTCCAGCGGGAACACCAGCAGCTTCCTGTTATCGCCCACCACGGCCACGTGGTCGCCTATCGCCGGGGCGCAGATTTTTGCCGTCTCGCCGGGCCGCAGGTTCAGCACCTGCTTGCCGGCGCGCCGGTCGCTCAGCAGGTCCTCGGCCGGCATGACGAAGCCGCGGCCGCCGCTGCTGGCCACCAAATAGCGGTGGGCATCCGACCAGACAAAGACGTGCGCCAGTTCGTCCTGCGCGGCCAGATCCAGCATCACCCGAATGGCCTGGCCGTCGCCACGCCCGCGGGGCAGTTCGCCGGCGCGCAGCGTGTAGGCGCGGCCATTCGCCGCCATCAGGATCAGCCGGTCCGTGGTCTGGCAGGGCAGCAGCAGGCGCAGTTCGTCGCCTTCCTTGAACTTCTGGCCTTCCGCATCCGCCACGTGGCCCTTGACGGCGCGTATCCAGCCTTTCTTCGACAGGATGACGGTGATCGGCTCACGCTCGATCACCACGATCTGGCTTACATCGACCGGCGCCGGCATCGCCCCGAGCTCCGTCCGGCGAGCGCCAAGCGCACCGCTGCCGAACGTGCGGCGTGTATTCTCTATCTCGGCCGAGATGCGCGACCACCGCAGCTTCTCATCGGCAAGCAGCGCGCCCAGATCACGGCCTTCCTTGCTCAGCGCCTTGTGCTCGCGCCTGATCTCCATCTCTTCCAGGCGGCGCAGGCTGCGCAGCCGCATGTTCAGGATCGCCTCGGCCTGCACGTCATTCAGCTTGAACGCCGAAATCAGCCCTGCCTTTGCGTCGTCCTCCTCGCGGATGATCCTGATCACCTCGTCGATGTTGAGGAATACCAGGAGGTAACCTTCGAGTATTTCCAGCCGCCGCTCTATCGCCTGCAGGCGGTAGCGGGAACGCCGGAGCAGCACTTCGTGACGGTGCGCGAGCCAGGCGGCCAGCACGCCGCGCAGGCCCAGAACCTGCGGCACCTGCTCGGCGGTCAGCACGTTCATGTTGAGCGGAAACCGGCTTTCCAAAGAAGTAGCGCGGAACAGCGTCTCCATCAGCACCTCCGGCTCCACGCCGCGCGTTTTCGGCTCCAGCACCAGGCGTATCTTCTCGTCGGATTCGTCACGCACATCGGCCAGCAAAGGCAGCTTCTTCTCCTCGAGCAATGCGGCGATCTGTTCGATCAGCCGGGATTTCTGCACCTGGTAGGGGATTTCCGTGACAACGATGGTCCAGGTGCTGAAACGTCCCTGCTCCACCGCCCAGCGCGCGCGCAGCCGAAAGCCGCCGCGCCCCGTCTCATACGCCGCAAGAAGCGCTTCCGGCGGCTCGCTGAGGATGCCGCCGGTGGGGAAGTCCGGCCCCGGCATGTGCGCCAGCAACTCCGCCGTGGTGGCCTGCGGATCTGCGATCAGGTGTATGGCCGCCGCGCAAACCTCGCCCACGTTGTGTGGCGGAATGCTTGTGGCCATGCCTACCGCGATACCCGCCGCGCCGTTCGCCAGCAGGTTGGGAAACGCCGCCGGCAGGACCACCGGCTCCTGGTCCTCGTTGTCGTAGGTCGGGCGGAAATCCACCGTGTCTTCGGAAATGCCGGCGAGCAGGGCAGCCGCCACCGCCGTCATGCGCGCTTCGGTGTAGCGCATCGCCGCGGGGTTATCGCCATCCACGTTGCCGAAATTGCCTTGCCCCTCCACCAGCGGATAGCGGACGGCGAAATCCTGCGCCAGGCGCACCAACGCGTCGTAGATGCTGGCATCGCCATGCGGATGGAATTTGCCCATCACGTCACCCACCACGCGCGCGCATTTCTTGAAGCCGCTAGTCGGGTCCAGGCGCAATTGCTGCATGGCGTAGATCAGCCGGCGGTGAACGGGCTTCAGGCCGTCGCGCACGTCTGGCAGGCTGCGGGACATTATGGTGGACAGGGCGTAGGCGAGGTAGCGCTCGGATAGCGCCTCGCTGAAACTGGTGTCCTGGATGTTGTCCACGCTTTGCTCCTGGTGCCGGGCGGCGATCCTAGGGCCAGTAGGCAAAGGAAGGAAGCAAGGCCTTCTTTTCTGAAGAAAAGAAGCAAAAGACTTTTGCTCCGCTGTCGCGGACTCACCGGCAAGCGCGCGACAGCGGCGGAAAAGTTTTTGGACCTTTTTCCAAAAAAGGACTGCTTGCTTTCTGCCTTAGTTACCCGCTAGCTCACCCTAGACGAAGGTGTTCGGGAACGCGGTGCGAAACCGCGGCTGCCCCCGCAACTGTAAGCGGCACAACCACCTTGCCCCAACATGCCATTGCCGCGTCCGCGCGGTGAGAAGGCGGGGCAAGGGCCGCCAGCCAGGAGACCGGCCTTGGTCGAGACTGCGCGCGAGCGCCGGGCGGGGTGCACCGGAGCAGTGGGAGAGAGACCCGCATGCGGCAATCGCCGTTGTTGCCGCCTCGCGCTTGCGCGAGCCTTGGGGTCGTGTAAGTCATGTTTAAGGAAGCAGGCAGTTCTTTCCACGCGGTTGCTGAGACAACCGCGCCCAAAGGAGCAAAAGTTTTTTGCTTCTTTTTTTCAAAAAAGAAGGTCTTTCTTGCCTGCCTTTTGGCACCAATTCTCGCCCTGGCCCAAGCCAACCCGGACAGCCCGGAAAACATCACCGTCACCGCAACACGCGTGCCCACTCCGGTCATAAACCTGGCAGCAGGCGTCACCGTCATAGACCGCAAAACGATCGAGGAGCGCGGCTACGTCACGCTCGTTGATGCGCTCTCCGCCGTGCCGGGCTTGCGCGTGGTGCAATCCGGCGGCGCCGGCTCGCAGACGAGCGTGTTCATACGCGGCACGAACTCCAACCACGTGCTGGTGCTGCGTGACGGCATACCCATCAACGATCCTGGCGACCCAGGCGGCGCTTTCAATTTCGGTATTGACACGCTGGAGGATGTCGAACGGATCGAGGTGGTGCGCGGCCCGCTCTCCAGCCTTTACGGCTCTGGCGCGATAGGCGGCGTCATCAACCTCATCACCCGCCACGGCCGTGCGGCGCCGCACGGCCATCTCGTTCTGGCGGGCGGCTCACCCTCGCAGCTTCTGGCGCAGGGCGACGTTGCCGGCGGTTTTGGCATCTACGATTACGCCGCGGATCTGGAAGGTTTTTCTACGCGTGGTTTCGACCAGACACCGCGCCGGGAGACCGGCGTGTACAACGGGGAAGTGGATGGCGACCGCGCCAAGACCGCGCAAATGGAGCTTGGCGCCACCATCCTGCCTGACACGCGCATTTCCGTCCTGCTGCGCGCGCGGGATTCGAAATACGGCTATGACGAGGTCGGCAGCGTCGCCTATGACGGCGGCAACGCCACGGGCTACGACGCTTCGCTGTTCGGCCGGCTTGGCCTTACCAGCAAGCTATTCGACGGGTTTTGGGACACCAGCCTGTACCTCTCGCGCCTGCAGGAAGACCGCCGCTACACCGTCACGCTGGATGCGCAGGATTTGAACCAGGCCACGGGCGACAGCCGCTATCACGGCCGCCGCACCGATGGACAATGGAACAACACGCTACATTTTCAGGATTACGGTGTTCTGACGGCGAACAGCCTGACGTTCGGCTACGAACACGCGTCAGACCAGTCCGACACGAAGATCAACACCAACTCGATCTTCGGCCCGTACCTCAGCGCGGTCCGCGCGCATGACGACATCGATTCCGGCTACCTTGGCGTCCAGTCCACAGTCTACAAACGGCTGGCGCTCACCGCCCAGCTCCGCGAGGACGGCACTACGATCGCCGGCGACGCATTCACCTGGCGCATCGGCGGTGTGCTGGATGTCTCCGAACTGCTTATGCACCTCAAGGCCTCTTACGGCACCAGCTTTCGCGCGCCGGCGCTGTATGACCGCTACGGTATCGACAGCTACGGCTATGTCGGTAACCCGAACCTCCGCCCGGAGCGCGGCGAGGGCTACGAGGCCGGGTTCACCACCGACCTGCCGATCACGCGGGACCAGAACGTGACCGTCGGCATCGAATACTTTCACAACCGCGTTCACGACCTGATCGAGACGGTCTATGCCGCGGACTTCCTCAGTTCGTCACCCATCAACATAGACCGCGCGCGCACCGAGGGTGTGGAGACCACGCTCACCTTGCACGCGACACGTTGGTTGCAGGCGGACCTCACCTACACGTACACGGACGCGCGCGACCTCGACACGAACGCCACCTTGCTGCGCCGTCCCTACAACCAGGCAAGCGGCAATCTGCGTATCACGCCGGTCCGCGCGCTGACCATCGCGCCGGAGCTTCTCTACACCGGCGTATTCCAGGATTACCCGACAAGCAACGCCGGAATCCCCGGCTACGTCGTCGGCCGTTCGCCGTCCGGCCTGATCTTCAACCTGAACGTCACCTACCAGGTGGCTCCGCACATCGAACTGTTTGCCTGGGGCAAGAACCTTGGCAATTCGGCGTTTGAGCCGGTTAACGGGTATCAGACACCTGGCGCGTCTTTCCTGGCGGGGACTCGATTGAGATTTTGAGCGACGCAGCCTGCCGGGTGCTGTTGAAGCAGCACCCGGCGGATGGTGATACCAGCCGGCCTGTGGAAGCAGAAGCAAGCAAGGCATTCTTTTTTGGAAAAAAGAAGCAAAAAACTTTTACTTTCCCCGCATTTGCAGCGCGCGTGCGTTTCCGGGACTTCCCGGGTGCCGCAAATGCGGGGGAACAAAAGTTTTTACGTTTTCAAAAAGAACTGCTTGCTTTCCGTCTCATCAGGCATCAGCCGGTTGACACGCCTACTTGGCCAATGCACCTACCCAGTTGCCCCACGCCTTGCTTTCCCAAGGCTTGTTGTTCGAAGCGAACGAGAACTGGTAGTTTCCCTCGGCGTTCATGTCCCATACACAGACGAACGCGACGTTGAGCCCGTTATTGGATGCAGCCTTCAGCTTTGTGCCGAGCCACCGGGGAAACGTGCCGTCGTCACTTAGGTCGTTGCCCGGTTCAGAGCTGCCTGCACCCACCTCAGGCAAGGCGAACGGCTTGTGATGGGCTAGGGCGAACTCCATGAGGCTTGTCAGGCTTTGGCTGTGGCCGTTGCTGCCGTCGTTGGACCACTCCGTGGCTGCCGGAAAATTCCAGTAATGCACGCGGTTGCCGGCCTTGGCGATGAAATCGCTAAGGCTGTAATCCTCGCCGCCCGTCACCCAGTCATGATACTGCGTGCCTGACCCATCGGAAAACGGATACATTCCGCCATACATGTCTGCGCCGATGATGTCCACGCTCGTATCGCCCGGATACATGTTCTGCGTCGCGAGAGCATTGCTGTAGTTCGTCACACCAGGGTTCCAAACCACCTGAACGCTCACGCCGGCCGCATTCGCCGCCCGGTGCAGCACGGCGTAGATGCGCTTGAATGCGCTGACCCAGTCTGCCTGGCTTTGCGAATCATCACCGGCATAGGTGTCGCCGCCAATGTTCATCTCCCAGCCCACCCGGAAAATCAGCTTCTTGAAACCGGCGCCGGACCAGGCCTGCAACACGCCCTGAACCGCATAATCGTATTGACCGGACGCGAACGCCTGGAACTGCTGGTCGGGCGTAGGCGCGCCGCCTGCCACCGAGATCATCGGCAGCCCGACGACCGGTATCATCGATTTTGCCACCGGAGACACGGAATTGGACCACGCCTGCCACGAGGCGTTCGACGCCCAGCTGGACACCGGCTGCGTCTTGTCGACATACGCGTCGATCAGCGTCGCAGGCGTGCCCATTGTAGTCTTGAAGCTCTGCGCTGTGGATTCGAAGTTTGCCTCCGCCGAGGAGTCGCTGCCATTCGGATTGCCCAGATATGCACCCAAGGCGAAGGTGGCCGCCCGTGCCGGTGCACCCGTCAGCAGGCAGCCGGCCAGAACAGCACCTGCTACAATCTTCCTTGCAGCAACCTCGTTGTTTTCGTGCTCGCGATTCTTCAGGCCAGCAAACCGATAATCGGTGATGCGCATAATAAAATAACCCCCAGACGCGCGCCGGCGAAATAACCGGCTGCCAAGACACGAAACACGACTACACGGACGTGTGAGCAGCCGCAATCAATGTTTCGCTCTGTGACAACATTTCTTGTGGACATTATGACATCGGACATTAACCTGCTCCGGAATGTTTTAGTGTCGATATTGCAACTAATTCGAAAGCGGCTTTTGTTTCTGCCAATGCCGTGGCCAAGCGGAGCAAACGGCCCCGATCACGGTACTACCGCTCAGAAACCGGCGGTCATCTTCCGAAAAATATCCGTTCGAAAAGCAAGCGCGGGCGACGCGAAACTGTCATTTGTCAGCGACAGACTTCGTCCAGCACAGCCGGACGCCGAGCCAGGCTTGCGCAAGCCGCTCGTGCGTTGGCCAGAAGATGCGGCTTCAGGTTACGCCGTGCAGCCTCTACATCACGACCGGTCAAGGCAAACCACACGGCCAGTGCAAACGCCCATTCCCGTTCGTCCAAGTAGCCAAGCCTGGAGTATCGCCAGCCTTGGGAGATCGGGTCCTGATAGCGCTCGAAATTGAACGCGCACTGTGCGCCGAAAAATCAGAAGCCCATGGAAACGGTCGCAAGATCCGCCGCGCGCTCGATGGCATCACGGCCGCCGGCTAGGTTTTCGCTGAACCCGACCAGCCTTAAATGCGCCAGCTCGTGCGCCAGAACCGCAACTAGCCGCACCGGTTCACGCGCCAACGCCGGATCGTAGGTGATCGAAGCCACATTGCCGTCCAGTCCGAACGTGCTGGCCAGAACGCTGCCCTGGCGTTGCAAGCTCACCATCTCCGCGACACGAAGCTCCGGAGGCGGCGGCTGCTCCACAAGGCTGCAGGGCAGATCAGCCAGACCGGCAAGCTGCTTCACCTGAGCGAACACATGCGCCACAAGCGCATGCCCCACCGCTTCGGTAGGTGAAAAGAAATTGCGCGTCGGCAAAACGAATGCGAACGCCCGCAGGGCATCAACCCACCCATATGCGCCAGCAGCCAACGCCACGCCTGCGTGTGCCATTCCTCCAGCGCCGGCTCGAGAAACGGCTCCTCTGCCCCGCGGGAACCAGACCACCTAGCCCTGGCCGCCAGGCACCCACAACACGTCGCCGCCCGCATTCAGCCGCCGGCCGAGCACGAACAGCAGGTCGCTCATCCTGTTCAACGCCCGTATCACTTCGGCGCCTACCGTGTCCTCAGCCGCCAGCCGCACCACGCGACGCTCCGCACGCCGCACGACCGTGCGCGCCAGATGCGCATGCGCCGCCGCCGGCGTGCCGCCAGGCAGCACGAAACTGCTGAGCGGCGGCAACCCGGCATTGATCGCCTCCGTCTCCGCCTCCAGCCGCGCGGCCATCGCAGCCCCCACGCGCAGCCGGTCGCCCGCCTCGCCGGGCACGCACAGATCGGCCCCTATGTCGAAAAGATCGTTCTGCACGCGGGCCAGAATCGCATCGGCCTCAGCATCGTCTCGGCAATGCAGCCGCAGGATGCCGATTGCCGCGTTGGCCTCATCAACCGTGCCATACGCCTCCACACGCCGGTGGTCCTTGCTCACCCGCGTGCCGTCGCCCAGCGAGGTCTGCCCGCCGTCGCCGCCCCGCGTCACCACCCGATCTATGCGCATCACCGCTCCCCCGCCGGCATTACCAGGTGCCCGGCCTTATCCAGCGCCATCCCGAACGCCGAAGCCGCCGCCGTCAACACCGAAGCAGGCTTGCCGTCCGCCCGCACGCGCCCGCCTTCCAGCACCACCATGCGCGTCGCATAGGCCGCGGCAAGCTCCACGGCATGCAGCACAGCCACCACGCACCGGCCGCCCTGCGCCTGCGCTGCCAGCAAGCCCATCACCTCGTGCATCGCGCGCGGGTCCAGGTCCGCCACTGGTTCGTCGAGCAGGAGCACGTCCGCGCCGGTCGCCAGCGCCCGCGCCAGCATCACCCGCCTCGCCTGCCCGCCGGACAATTCATCGACACGCCGCGCAGCAAACCCGGCCACACCGCACGCCGCCATGGCGCCGGCCACCGCGTCCTGGTCCGCATCGCGCCAGGGAATGCGCCCGAGCGCCACCACGTCGGCCACACGCAACCCCCAGGCGCAGCGAGCCCCCTGTTCCACATACGCCACCCGGCGCGGATCTACCCGGCCGCCAGGCAGCAGGCCGGCCAGCGCGCGCAGCAGCGTGGTCTTCCCGGCACCGTTCGGGCCGCACACCGCCACGAACTCACCGGCGCCGGCTTTGAAATCCACGCTTCGCAGCACGCGGCTTCCGCCCAGCTCGGCGGAGAAGTTTGCGAGTTCGATCATCGCGAGGAAGCAAGCGGTTCTTTTTTGAAAAAAAGAACCAAAAAACTTTTGCTCCCTGTCGGCGGCTGCTGAAACCTCGCGCGACAGCGGAGAAAAAGTTTTTTGCTTCTTTTTTTCAAAAAAGAAGGCCTTTCTTCCTTCATACCGACCGCCGCGCGATTGCCACCAGAAAAGGCGCGCCCAGCAAAGCCGTCAGCACCCCCAGCCTCGGCTCGCCGGACAGCGGCAGCACCAGCGGCAACACCCGCGCCAGCACGTCGGCGGCCAGCAACAACGCAGCCCCGCCCAGCAGACTTGGCCACAACAGCCCGCCCGGCCGCGATCCGAACCACGGCCGCAACAGGTGCGGCACCACCAGCCCCACGAACCCTATGCCGCCCGCCACCGCCGCCCCGCCGCCCACCGCCAGGCTCACCCCAAGTGCCGCCCAGCGCAGCGTCGGCCCGATCGGCACCCCCAGGCTCGCTGCCGTGGCCTCCCCAAGGCTCAAGCCATCCAGCCTGCGTCCCAGCACCAGAAGCACGCCGCACCCCGCCACGATCACCGGTGCTGCCACCGCCACGTGGCCGAGCGTCCTGTCCTCCAGCCCGCCCATCAGCCAGAATGTGATCTCTGCCAGCGCAAACGGGTTCGGCGCCAGGGACAGCGCGAGCGCGATGAACGCGGAGGCCGCCGCCCCCAGCGCCACGCCGCCCAGTATCATCGCGCCCGCGGATACCCGCAGCCCCAGCCCGCCGAGTAGAACCGCGCACCCGATCCCCGCCCCCAGCAGCGCGCCGGCCGGCAACGCCCAAGGCGCCCCTGCGGACACCCCCCAGTAGAACACCACCACCGCGCCCAGCGCCGCGCAGCCGCCGATCCCCAATAGGCCCGGATCCGCCAGCGGATTCCGCAACGCGCCCTGCAACACTGCGCCGGACACACCCAACCCGCCGCCCACAAGCGCGGCAAGTATCGTGCGCGGCACCCGTATTTGCCAGAACACCAACCAGTCCGGCACGCCCAGGCCGGCGGCACCTATCAGCAGGGAGACAACGAAAAGCGCCAATAAGGCAAAAGCAAGCAAGCAGTCCTTTTTTGAAAAAAAGGACCAAAAAACTTTTGTTCCTGCCGTCTGCACAAAACGACGTGGCTCTCTCAAACCACCCCGGGCTGCATCAACAGCGCCAGGAGCAAAAGTTTTTTGCTTCTTTTTTTCAAAAAAGAAGGCCTTCCTTGCCTTCACTTAACCAGCGCCTCCACCGCCCCCATGCTCCAAGGCCCCGCGCAAACAAGCAAAGGCGGCGCCACCACGCGCCGCATCATCCCGGCCAGCGCCGGATGCCATGCCAGGTCGGTCGCCAGCGAGGGGAAGCGTGCCGCAGCCTCCGTCACCAGAACATCAGGGCGCAGCGCGAGCAATTTCTCCACCCCGATCCGCCCGCCGCTCCCCACATCGGCAAATCCCGCTGCGCGCAGCACCGCGTCGCCAAAACTGCCGGGCCCCGCGCTCCAACCGCCGGCCTCCCACAGCACCGCCGAGCCCGCGCGGCGCCGCACCGCTGCCAGCCTGCGCCACATCGCCGCCACCAGGCGCCGGCCCCGTGCCCCCACGCCGAGCAGATCGGCCATCTTGCCAATTTGTACGCCGACAGCGGCAAAGTCCTCGGCCTCGTCGAACTGCACCACGCGCACGCCACGTTCCCGCAGCAACGCCACCGTGCTTTGCGCCCCATAGCGGCCGGCCAGCACGAGGTCCGGATGCAACGCCAGCACTGCTTCCGCATCCGCGCGCACTTGCGGCAAGTCTGCAGCCTGTGCGGCGACGTAGGACAGCGCAGGATCGCGCGCCAACGGCTCCAGAGCCGTTACCTGTTCGGGTGCGAGCAGAACGAGCATCTGGTCCGTGCACAGGTTCAGGGAGACTACGCCAGCGTGGCTGCAGACAGGGAAAGAAAGCAAGAAAGCAAGCAGTCCCTTTTTGAAAAAAAGGACCAAAAAACTTTTGCTCCCTGTCGGCGGCTGCTGATGCGTTCGCCGACAGGGAGCAAAAGTTTTTTGCTTCTTTTTTTCAAAAAAGAAGGCCTGCTGGCCTTCCTCACAACGCCACAACACCAACCCGCTTCGCCTTATGCTCCGGCTCCACATGGATGTTCACCACCAGGTGCTCCATATCCTTCTGAAGCGCCGCCTCGATACGGTCGCAGATCTCGTGCGCCGCATCCACCCGCATCGTCCCGGGCACCACCAGGTGGAACTGCACGAACGTCGCCCGCCCGGCCTGGCGCGCCTTTATGTCATGCACCTCGATGGCTCCGTCGCCTTGCGCCACCAGCACCGCCTCTATGCGCGCCACCGTGTCGTCGGACGGCGCCATGTCCATCAGCCCGCCAATCGAATCGCCGATCAGGTGCACGCCGGACCACAGCACGTACACCGCGGTCGCCGCACCCACCGCCGCATCCAGCCGCAGCACGCCGGTCGCCAACACCAGCCCTACGCCTCCCACCACGCCGAACGAGGTCACTACGTCCCCCATGAGGTGCCGTGCGTCGCCATGCAGCGCCGGCGAGCGCGCCCGTTTTGCCACACCGAACAATACCCACGCCCAAACGGCGTTCGCCGCGGTCGCCGCCAGGTTCAGCCCCACGCCCAGGCCTACCTCCACCAGCACGCGCGGATGGCGCCACGCGCCCCACGCATGCTGCAGGATGCTGACGGCCGCCACCACGATCAGCACGCCCTCCACCACGGCGGCCAAGAACTCCGCCTTGTCGTGCCCGTAGGGATGGTTGGCATCAGCCGGCTGGGCCGCGAAACGCAGTGCCGCCAGGGCGATGCCGGACGCGGCCACGTTCACCACCGTCTCCAGCGCGTCCGAGTAGAAGGCAGCGCTGCCCGTCACCCGCCAGGCGGCCATCTTCAGCGCCAGCACCAGCAGGCCCACGCCTATGCTGGCCGTGGCGATTCGCATCACCTTGGTCATGCGCGCGTTTTACAGGAGGGAGGAAGGAAGGCCTTCTTTTTTGAAAAAAAGAAGCAAAAAACTTTTGCTCCCTCGACGCTGCCGGCGCTTTGGCGTGTCCTGGGTGGTCCGGCTGGAACAGCTGCGGGGAGCTATGCGGTTCCAGGCGCGTTCAGCCGGACAATAATCGGGAAACGCAAGGCAATGACGCTACGCTACGCCGCCGTGGCGGCCCTGACACTTCTTGCAAACGCCGCGCACGCCGCAACCTACGCGCCGCCCAGCCGCCCCGGCCCTGCGCTCAGCGTGCCGCAATCGGCCATCACCGCCTCGCTCGCCTGCACCGGCGCGCTCACCGACCCGGCGCACGTGCCCATCCTGCTCGTGCCCGGCACGGCGAGCACGCCGCAGACCGCCTTCTCCTGGAACTACGAGCGCGCTTTCAACGCCGACGCCCGCCCGTTCTGCGCCATCACCCTGCCAGGCAGCGCCCTGCTGGATATCCAGACAGCCGGCGAATACATCACCGGCGCGATACGAACGCTGTACGCGGCGGACAACCACCGCAAGATCGCCATCGTCGGCTGGAGCCAGGGAGGCATGGTGCCGCGCTGGGCCCTGCGCTTCTGGCCGGATACCCGCAAGATGGTGGCCAAGGTGATCGGGATCGACCCGTCCAACCACGGCACGCTGGACGCCACGAATTGCTACGCGACCAAAAGCTGCCCCGCCGCTTTCTGGCAGCAGGCGAGCACCGCGAGGTTCATCGCCGCCCTGAACAGCTACGCCGAGACCTTCGCCGGCATCGCCTACACCGTCATCTACAGCCGCGACGACGAGGTCGTGGTGCCGAACCTGGACGCCGCCGGCAGCTCCTCGCTGCGCACCGGCGCCGGCCAGCGTGCCAACATCGCCGTGCAATCCATCTGCCCAACCGACGCGTCCGAGCACCTGGCGATGGGCACCTACGACCCGGTCGGCTACGCCCTGGTCGTCGACGCGCTGGACCATGCCGCCCCCGCGAACCCCGCACGTATTTCGCCAAGCGTGTGTTTGGAGGCAGTGCAGCCGGGCGTGCTTCCCGCCATGCTGGCGCAGAACCTGGCGGCGTTCGATCTGTCCATCGTGACCGCGGCTGGCAGCTCGCCGGCGCTTGCCTCGGAGCCGGCGTTGGCGGGCTATACGATGGGGAGATAGGCAGCAAGGAAGCAGTTCTTTTTTGAAAAAAAGAGTCAAAAAACTTTTGCTCACCGCCTGCACGCGCGTCCGCGCATGGTCTGCCAGCGCGCGTGTTGGCAGGACCAGAGCGCTCGCCGATGCAGCGGGGAAGCAGAAGATTTTTGGTTCTCTTCCGCAGAAAAGCACTGCTCTCTTTTTTCTCTTCACTCTCTCCGCCCAAGCCGCCCCCCGCGATGAAGCCGCCACCCGCCTTATCGAAACCGAACGCCAACGCACCGCGCAAACTCAGGCCCAGGCCACCGCACAGCGCGACCTGACCGGCGCGCAAACCCAGGCTGCCCGGCTGGCCGACGCCAGAGCGCAGCAGGCGGCCGCCCTGCGGCAGACCGAAACGCGCGTGCTTGCCGCCGAAGCCCGCCTGGCCGGTGCGGATGCGCAGCGCAAGGCAGCCGAAGCCGCTCTCGCCACGACGCAGCGTTCCTTTGCCGCGCTGCTGCCGATCATGCTCCGCCTCTCACGCACGCCGGAGATCGCGGTCCTGGCCACGCCGGCGCCGCCGGAGACGGCCATGCAAGGCCTGGTCATCATGCGCGGCTTCGCCGTCACACTGAACCGCCAGGCGGCCTTGCTGCGCAGCCAGCAGGCCGCCGCGTCTGCCGCCAGGACCGCATCGGCCACCGAGGCGGACGCCCTCGCCCGCGCCCGTGCAGAACAGGCCAGCCGCGCTGCGGCGCTGGACCGCGTGCTGGCCCAGGCGCGCAACCAGGTGAGCCAGGCCGAGGCGGAGGGTCGCGACGCCGCCGAGCAGGTGGCCGCCGCCGCCGCGCAAGCGCTTACCTTACGCGAGGCGATCGCCGCGATGGATGCCGCGCAGGCGCGCGCAGTGGCCCGCGCCGCCAAGGACACCGAAGCCGCGACGCGCCGGCACCAGGATGGCGCCGCCCAGGCGGCCCGCGCCCGCCAGGCAGCTCTGGCCAGGCCGTCTGGCCCGGCGCTGGCGCAATCGGCAGGCCAGCTTGTGGCGCCGGTCACCGGCCCGGTGCTGCGCGCTTTCGGCGCCGCGGCGGAGGACGGACCAGCCACGGGCATCACCTATGCCGCTTCGCCTGGAGCGTTTGTCAGCAGTCCCTGCGCCGGCCGGGTAGCCTTCGCCGCCCCGTTCCGAAGCTACGGCCAGCTCCTCATACTGGAATGCGGCGGCTCGTATGACGTCGTGCTTGCCGGCCTGGGCAGCCTCGCCGTGCGCCCCGGCCACCCCACCCACGCCGGCGAGCCGCTCGGCCGCATGCCGGACACCGGCAAACCGGCGCTTTACGTCGAATTAAGGTCGCAGGGCCGTTCGATCGACCCGGCGCCCTTTCTTCGGGCGAAACTCTAAGCTCTATTGGTGCGAAGAAAGGAAGCAGTTCTTTTTTGAAAGAAAGAACCAAAAAACTTTTACCTTCCCGCATCTGCAACAGTCGTGCCCACCAGGAGACCACAAGGCATCGGCAGCAGCGAACGGAACAAAAGTTTTTTGCTTCTTTTTTTCAAAAAAGAAGGCCTTGCTCGCTTCCTTAAACTCCGCTCAAGCGCAATCTACCCGAAAACACGCCCTCAAGGATCAAGGCATGAAACTCCGCACCGGCCTATTGCTAGGCGCCGCCTTCACGATAGGCCTCGCGTCCGGACCCGCCCTACGCACCTACGCCCCACATCTGGTGGGCACCGCCCATGCCGACGACGACACCGCCGCCGGCCCGCAGGACACCTATCATTTGCTGACCCTGTTCGGCGAAGTGTTCGAAAAGGTTCGCGCTGACTACGTGGCGCCGGTGAAGGACCGTGACCTGGTCGACAACGCGCTGAATGGCATGGTCAGCTCGCTGGATCCGCACAGCAACTACATGGACGCCAAGCAATACAAGGACATGCAGATCACCACCCGCGGCGCCTTTGGCGGCCTGGGTCTGGAGGTCACGTCCGACCAGGGCCTGGTGAAGGTGATCAGCCCGATCGACGACACGCCGGCCGCCAAGGCCGGCATGAAGCCCGGCGACTACATACTCTCGCTGAACGGCAAGTCCGTCGAAGGCCTGCCGCTGAACGACGCGGTGGACATGATGCGCGGCACGCCCGGCAGCACCATCACCATCAACGTCAAGCGCGAGCACATAGACAAGCCGTTCGACGTGACGATGACGCGCGAGCAGATTCACGTCCAGGTGGTCAAGTCCGCGCTCTACGGCGATGTCGGCTACATACGCCTGGCCGGCTTCAACGAGGAGAGCGACACCAAGACGCGCGAGGCGATCGCCAAGCTGAAGGACCAGGCGCACGGCCATCTGCGCGGCGTGGTGTTCGACATGCGCAACAACCCTGGCGGCCTGCTCGACCAGGCGGTGGACATCTGCGAGGACTTCATCCCCGACGGCGAGATCGTCAGCACGCGCGCCCGCCACCCGGAAGACAGCCAGCGCTGGGACGCCAAGGGCACGGACCTGATCGACGGCCTGCCAATGGTGGTGCTGATCAACGGCGGCTCGGCCAGCGCCAGCGAGATCGTCGCCGGCGCGCTGCAGGACCACCGCCGCGCCATCATCGTGGGCACAAGAAGCTTCGGCAAAGGCAGCGTGCAGACGCTTATTCCGATGGGCAACAACGACGGCGCGATACGCCTAACCACGGCGCGCTACTACACGCCGTCCGGCCGCTCCATCCAGGGCCTGGGCATAGCACCCGACGTGCTCGTGCAGGAGACACGCGAGGACGAGGTGCATTTTCTGCCCGACCGCGAAGCAGACCTGAACCACGCGCTGAAGAACGAGGGCGGTTCGGAGCCCACCAAGCCGCCGGCCCCGCGCGACGACATCCCGGCGGCCGCCAAGCAGATCGCCGCCAAGCCGCCGACCACTTGGCCGAAGTTCGACCTGGCCAATCCGTCTACGGATTATCAGTTGCAGCAGGGCATCGGCGTGGTGCGTGACATGGCGCAGAAGCAGGCGTCGAAAGGCTAGGCAAGCAGGCCTTTTTTGAAAATAAGGATCAAAAAACTTTTGCTCCCTGTCGGCGGATGCTGAAACAGCCGCCGTCAGGGAGGTAAAGTTTTTTGCTTCTTTTTTCCAAAAAAGAAGTGCTTTCTTCCTATCTTACGTGTCCACCTTCCGCCCCCTTCTGATCTTCTGGGCCTGCATCCTGGGCCTGCTGGCCGGCACGGCAATAACGCTGCAGTTCCTCGGCCCACCCCCGCTGAACGCGCCGATACACCCGCCCGTAACCGCCAGCATCGTTGAGGAAACGCCACCTGCCCGCGTGCTGCCCAGCAAAGCCGATCCGGCTCCGGTGCTGAGAATGGCAACCACCGCCATTCCGGAGCCGAGCCCTTCCCTGCAGGAGCCGGCGCCCGACTGGCCCGGCCGTACCCTGCCGCGCATCGATCCAAGCGGCCGCACTCCCCGGATGACCTATGCCGCCGCGTTTGATCCGGCCGAGCGCCACCCGCGTGTGGCGCTGGTGATCGACGGCGCCGGGCTGGACCGCGCGCTAACCGCCCAAGCCAACAGGATTTTGCCGGCCGCGGTGGACTTCGCGTTCTCCGCTTATGTGCCGCAGGCGGACGGCGCCAGGCTGGCTGGCGAGGCGCGCGCGCAAGGCCGCGAGTGCCTCATCAGCATACCGATGGAGCCGAATGGATACCCCACCGCCGAGGAGGGCAACCGCTCGCTTCTGACGGGTGCCGATCCGGCGCAGTTGCGGGTGAACCTGGAATGGGCGCTGTCCGGCGTGCCAGGCTGCGTGGGCGCCACCGGCGCTTCGGACGGGATGGGCGGCGAGCGGTTCGCCGAGAGCCGGCAGTCTTTCCAGGATATGCTGGCTGCCATAAGCGCGCGCGGCCTTCTCTACCTCGATCCCCGGCCGGGCGCCGCCTTGCCGGGTGATGGGTCCGCGATGCCTTACGTGGCCAGTGTGGTGGTCGATCGCGAAAGCGGTCCCGAGTCGCCGGCGGACGCGCAGACGATCGACCGCAACCTGGCGGCCCTCGAGCAGATAGCGGCCAGGCGCGGCGCCGCAATCGGCGTGGCCGGCCCGCCGACCCCTGTTCTGCTGGACCGCGTCGCCGTCTGGGCGCACGGGCTTGCCGCGCGGGGCCTGGTTCTGGCGCCGCTCACCGCCTTGCCGCAGCCCCGCCGGCCCACACAAGCCGGAGCGCCGGGATGAGCGACCTGCCCTATCGCCTGAACGTGGGCGCCGCCCTGTTCAACCACGCCGGCCAGGTGTTCGTCGGCCGCCGCACGGACCTGGGGGCGGACGCGCAAGCCGTCTGGCAGATGCCGCAGGGCGGCATCGATGAGGGCGAAGACCCTGCAGCCGCCGTGCTGCGCGAACTCGAAGAGGAGATCGGCACCGCGCGCGCCACCATACTGGCTGAGCACCCGGACTGGCTGACCTACGAGCTGCCGGCCGAATTGGCGCAGCGCGCGTTCCGCGGCCGCTACCGCGGCCAACGGCAGAAATGGTTCGCCCTGCGGTTCGACGGCACGGATGCCGACATCCGGCTGGACGGTCACACCCACCCCGAGTTCTCCGCCTGGCGCTGGGCCGGCCTGGCCGAACTCCCGGCGCTGGCCGTCACCTTCAAGCGGGAAGTCTATACCGAAGTGGCGCGCGCATTCGCCGCTTTCGCCAGCCGTTCATGATGCTGCAAGCTATTATGAGCAGAATGCGCCCTGGAGGCAGCACATGGTTCAGCAGGAACACGGACGCCACGCATTTCTGGCCTTGCTGCGCAAAGCCGCGTCCGGCACCGAAATCCCCTTGCAAGCCTGGAGCTGCAAACTCGGCGCGGTCGCGCTGAAGCCTGTCGAGGCCGGGTGTATCTCAGCCATGGCGGCTTGTGGGGCCGGGCTGCGCGGCGCTGATGCCTCCTGTCAAAGCTCGGCGCACTTTTGAAAACAGTGGACAGAGTCAGCGCTTGACGACTTCGGTTGCATTTCCGAGATGCTTGCAGCTTTTTTTTGGGATAAAACTCGTCTATACTATTCATCAGTAACGAATGCTCGGTTCATTGGATAAGATTGCACATCGTTGCAGTGAACCTGTTGACATCGAAGTCTAAACAATGACGGATTGCGTCCGTAACATTCATTCGGAGGCTCGGGTGCGGAAACGGTCTGGCATGATGACAAAACTCGCCTTGCTGACAGGCGTCGCGGCAGTCGGCTTCGCCACGCCCGGCCTTGCGGAAGCGCCGCGGCTGGTATCGAGCGCCATCGACGAAGCACAGACGACGATGCTGCCCGGCAACGTTCGTCCGGAGGCCGTGCAGGCCAACAGCCGCGGCCCCGTCGCTGACAGCCTGGTGCTGCAGAACATGCAGATGTTGCTGTCCCGTCCGGACAGCACGGAGCGCGAGCTCACCCGCTTCATTGAAGCGCAGCAGAATCCTTCATCGCCGCATTACCACCACTGGCTGACGGCGCGCGAGTTCGGCGAACGTTTCGGCCCCGCCAGCGCCGACGTGGAATTGGTTGTCGCCTGGTTGCAGAGCCACGGCTTCACCGTAAGCGGCGTGCAGGCCGGCCGTACGATGATCGATTTCAGCGGCACCGCCGCCCAGGTGCGCGAAGCCTTCCACACCCAGATACACAATTTCAATGTGCGCGGTGTGTCTCACATCGCCAACATGACCAACCCGCGCGTGCCGGCGGCGCTGGCCGGCGTGGTCGGCGGCATCGTCTCGCTGCACGACTTCAAGCCGCACACCAACTTCAAGCCGCGGCCGGCCTACACGTTCAGCAGCGGCGGCAACGAGTATTACGCCGTGGTCCCGGGCGACCTCGCCAAAATCTACAACTTCAACCCGCTGTTCAGCGCCGGCATCTCCGGCCAGGGCCAGACGGTCGTCGTCATCGAGGACACCAACGTCTACAGCACCGCGGACTGGACCACGTTCCGCTCCAAGCTGGGCCTGTCCAGCTACACCGCCGGCAGCTTCACCCAGGTGCACCCCACCGGCAGCAGCTCGTGCAGCAACCCAGGCACGGTGGCCGGCGCCGAGAGCGAGGCGACTCTGGACGCCGAATGGGCCAGCGCCGGTGCGCCAAGCGCGCATATCGAGCTTGCCTCCTGCTCGGACACCAACGTCACGTTCGGCGGCCTGATTGCGCTGCAGAACCTGCTCAACGGCTCCGCCCCGCCCAGCATCGTCAGCATCAGCTACGGCGAATGCGAGGCGGCCAACGGTGCCTCGGCGAACGCCGCCTATAACAGCACGTATCAGCAGGCCGTAACGGAAGGCACCTCGGTGTTCGTCTCCGCCGGCGACGAGGGTGCGGCGAGCTGCGACGCCGACGGGACAAAAGCCACACACGGCATCTCCGTCAGCGGCTTCGCTTCCACCCCCTACAACGTAGCTGTCGGCGGCACCGATTTCGGTGACGCCTATGCAGGCACTACCAGCACGTATTGGAGCAGCACAAACAGCTCCACCTACGAATCGGCACTGTCCTACGTGCCGGAAATCCCGTGGAACAATTCCTGCGCCAGCGTGCTGCTTGCCACCGCCTCAGGCTACAGCACCACCTACGGCACCAGCGGCTTCTGCAACAGCACTACCGGCAAGGAATACTACCTGACGACCGCCAGCGGCAGCGGCGGTCCTTCCGGCTGCGCCACCGGCACGCCGTCCACCTCCGAAGTGGTCAGCGGCTCCTGCAAGGGCTACGCGAAACCATCCTGGCAGAGCCTTGTCGGCAACCCGGCCGACGGCGTGCGCGACATGCCGGACATCTCCCTGTTCGCCGCCAACGGCGTGTGGGGCCACTACTACGTGTTCTGCGACAGCGATACCAATGACGGCGGCGCAGCCTGCACCGGCGCGCCCAGCGGCTGGTCCGGCGCCGGCGGCACCTCGTTCGCCTCGCCCATCATGGCCTCCATCCAGGCTCTGGTGAACCAGAAGACGGGCGCCAAGCAGGGCAACCCGAATCCCACGCTCTACGCACTGGCGAAGACGGAATACGGCGCCAGCGGCAGCACCACCTGCAACTCCACCAGCGGCAAGGGCACCAGCAGCTCCTGCCTGTTCTACGACGTCACCCAGGGCGACATGGACGTGAACTGCACCGGCACTCATAATTGCTACAGGCCGAGCGGCACAAACGGCGTGCTTTCCACCAGCACGACGACCTACAGCAAGGCTTACGGGACGGGTACGGGCTGGGATTTCGCGACCGGTATCGGCACGGTGAATGCCGCCAACCTGGTTGATAATTGGTAAGGAAGAAAGCAGTCCTTTTTTGAAAAAAGGGCCAAAAAACTTTTACTACTTAGCTTGCGCCGAAATGTCATCTGGTTCTGCAAATGCGAGCATTTGCAGAACCAGATAGAGCTTACGTGCAGGCGCCAGGTGTAAAAGTTTTTTGCTTCTTTTTTTCAAAAAAGAAGGCCTTGCTTCCTTACCTAACCTGCCCCGCGCACAAAACGCCGCCATGCAGGCAATCCGAATTAACCCCCGCCGGCAGCTCTGCTCCCAGAGTCCGCCCATATATCTCGCCATAATTACCCACAGCGCTGATCACCTTCGCTGACCAGTCATGCGACAGGCCAAGCGCCAAGCCGGACGACCAGTCGCGCCCAAGCAGCCGACTAAGCACGGGATCGTCGCTCCGCGCAGCCTGCGCCACGCCGGCCCGCGTCACGCCCAGCATCTCCGCCTGCACCAGCACATCTAAGGTTGCCGCCACCAGGGCACTCCAGGCCAGGTCGCCGGCGCGTGTGGCCACCACGGCCGGCGACATGGCCAGCCGGTCCGGCAGAAGCACGAAGTCGCGTCCGCCCGGAGACGTCTTGCGCATTTCGGCCAGCTTGCTGGCGTATGCGCTGATTGCCTGGCAATGGCCGCCGCTAAATGCCGCCTCCATCTCGCCTTCCTCCTGAAAGGGGAACGGGCGGACCGCAATGTTACGCGCCTGCATGGTGACCAGCAGCACCTTCCCAACGTCAGTGCCGTCGATGAAGCAAACTGTTTTCCCGGCCAATGCCGCCAAATCGCGTATGCTGGATTGCCGGTGGACCATGATCGCCTGGCTGTCCCAGAACACCGGCGGCCCGTAGGCTACGCCAAGTTGCAGCCCGGTGCTGATGGCGGGAGTGACGCCAACGGCAAGATCCGCCTGCCCGGCGCGCAATGCTGCCAGCGCCTCCGTCTCGGCAGGCGCCCTGACCACGGACAACGCATCATCTCGCCCGAGAGCGGCCACGGCAATAGCGCGGCAGATCTCGATATCGAGGGGTGCTAGACTGCCGTGCAGATCCTCTTTGTTCCAGTCGAAAGCTTCCGTGACCACAGCGCATGTCAGGGATTTGCGGGCTTGTACGGCGGAAAATGTGGAAGTAGCGGCCTTTGATTGGCTGCCGAGCAGGACCAAGGAAAGAAAGAAAGCAAGGCCTTCTTTTTTGAAAAAAAGAAGCAAAAAACTTTTACCCACCCGCCTGCAACGCCGCTTTTTCAGGTTCTGCACCTCGCGTTTGGCAGACCTTGCACAGGCCATGTTGCAGGCGGAGGAGGAAAGTTTTTTGCTTCTTTTTTCAAAAAAGAAGGCCCTGCTTCCCTACTTAATGATTACGCCCACGTCCCGTCTTACCCTGTAGCGCATCAATCTGCTTCGACGCCTCAGCCTTCGTCAGCGTGTCATCGAATGTCTCGCCCGCCTCCTCGCACAGCGTCTTCAGGTAAGAAGCCTGCGCGCCTGTCATCGTCTCGCCGCCAGTCGTCCAATCGTCCGGATCCTTCTCGGCGTTCGACGGAAGCGATTGCGGATCGGCCTCGCTGGCGCCCGCTTTCGGATTGTGGGTTGTATGCTGGGGATGCTTAGACGACGGCAGGGCCTGCGCGTCGGCTTCGCTGGTCTTCGGTGTTTCCTTCATGCCCGCCTCAACGCCCGTGTTTCCGCTTCGTTCCATGCGCTCGCGCTGCGTTTACCGCTGATACGGGAGCGGCAGCAGATAGGTGAGCGGCACGCGTACCAGGCCAGCCGGACCTGGCACGATCACCTCGGCGCCGGGGTCGAAATCGGTCAGCATTTCGCGGCAGGCGCCACAAGGCGGCACCACGGTGATTTCCTGCAGTGCTTCGTGCTCCTTGTGATGGCGCACGGCCACCGCGCATTCGATGGTGCCGTCGCCCTCCAGGATAAGCCGGCCTACCGCGATGGCTTCCGCGCAGACCTGCATGCGGCCGACGGTGGCGCCGAGGTGCAGGCCGGTCCAGATACGACCGTCGCGGCTGCGCAAGGCGGCAGCCACCATGTGCCAGAACGGCCGGTAATGCCGCGCGATCGTGGTGCGCGCGGCATCCACCAGCGCGTAATCGGCCTCGGTCAGCTTCTGCGCGTCGTCGGAACGCGGCACCGCCGGCAGAGCGGGTACGTTCAAGCCAAGCCCCGTAATCTCACAACGGCCGAGCGGCTGCAAACAAACGGAGCAGAGTCAATGAGACGCTGGGACCGCCCGCCAGCGAACTCGCGGGAGGAACGCCTTTTGTTCTCAGCACCGTGCGGGTCGACCAGCGTGCGTGACAGGTGTGTCAAAGCCAGAACACGCTCGTGATGCCTTCTGACAGCGCGAACTCCCGCGTCGGGAGAAGTCTGCTGCTATCCGCAAGCGCGCCGACTTCGGCGATTGTCTGCTTCTTATACTCATCCACAATAACATAATAATTATCGGACAATGTCGTGGATGTCGGATCAAGGCTGGTGACGGCTATCGGCCCGGTCGGCCTAGCGTTGAACGCGACTATCTTCAGGTCCGGCCGATAATTGTATAGAATCGACAGAACTTTCCAGACATCTCCCGCCCACCAGGCAGGGTGGGCCGACACCTTCTTCAAAGAATCGCCATTGAGATATCGGCGACAGACATGTTCATCGGTCGGAATGCAATCATGCAGGCCAAAATAGGTCAAGCCGTCGTGATCGACCTTTTTAGCCGCTACCTAAAGTCTTGAGAGAGGCGATGGGAGCACGAACCGTGTAACTATCCAGCGTTTCTCGGCTGAAACGAGGATGCGCCTAGCGCTCTAACGCGAATCCGCATCCGTTCGGGTCTTGAGCCTCGTCGGCGACAAGAGCGGGCGGATTGCTCCGCCCGACGTTTCAGCCCGAGATCATCGGCCGTGGCCGCCTATCGATGCCCGACCGCCGCCGCCGCCGCAAGTCATTCCGCCGCCTCAGCCTCTTCGGCCTCATCGGGCGGCACCAGCATCTTGTCGGCCACCGCACCCGCCTGCTCGCGTATGCGCTTCTCGATCGCCTCCGCCGCGTCCTTATGGTCGCGCAGGAACTGCTTGGCGTTTTCGCGCCCTTGACCGATTCGCGTGCTATCGAAGCTGAACCAGCTGCCGGACTTCTCCACGATCCCGGCCTTCACGCCCAGATCGACCAGCTCGCCAACCTTGCTGATCCCCTCGCCGAACATGATGTCGAACTCTACCTCGCGGAACGGCGGCGCCAGCTTGTTCTTGGCCACCTTCACCCGCGTGGAGTTGCCCACCACGTTCTCGCGGTCCTTGATCGAGCCGGTGCGGCGTATTTCCATGCGTATCGAGGCATAGAACTTCAGCGCGTTGCCGCCCGTCGTCGTCTCCGGGTTGCCGAACATCACGCCGATCTTCAGCCGTATCTGGTTGAGAAAGATCAGCATCGTGTTGCTCTTGCTGACGCTGCCGGTGATCTTGCGCAGCGCCTGGCTCATCAGGCGGGCGTGCAGGCCCACATGCGTGTCGCCCATCTCGCCTTCCAGCTCGGCGCGCGGCACCAGGGCGGCCACCGAGTCCACCACCAGCACGTCGATAGCACCGGAGCGCACCAGCGTGTCGCAAATTTCAAGCGCCTGCTCGCCGGCGTCCGGCTGGCTGATCAGCAGGTTGTCCACATCCACGCCCAGCTTGCGGGCGTAAATCGGGTCCAGTGCGTGCTCGGCGTCAATGAAGGCGCAGGTGCCGCCGCGCTTCTGCGCCTCGGCGATGGCGTGCAGCGCCAGTGTGGTCTTGCCCGAGCTTTCCGGCCCGTAGACCTCCACGATGCGGCCGCGTGGCAAGCCGCCAATGCCCAATGCAATATCGAGCCCAAGCGAGCCGGATGGGATCACCTCGATCTGCTCGTCCTGGGTGCGGGCGCCCATGCGCATGATGGAGCCCTTGCCGAACGCGCGCTCAATCTGCGACATCGCCGCGTCCAGGGCCTTGTTCTTGTCTGCCACTCGTCAGCTCCCTCAACCATTGCGCGTATTCTGCCGCTCGTTTCGCTTGCGGCGCGTTCGGGCACTCTGTCACAACTGCGAATGGAGCCGCAACCCTGGCTTGCAAACGCGGTCAGACTAAGCGTTCATGGTGCGTTCGGTATAGAACATTGAGTGAACATGCAAGGAAGTAGGCAAGGCAAGCAGTCCTTTTTTGAAAAACAGGACCAAAAAACTTTTACTCCCCTGCGTCTGCGACAGCGGGTTCTACCAGTAGACGTCGAAGCGCCGACGGCATCCTTCTTCCAAGAGAGAAGGTGTTCCTCCCTTTGCGCATAATAGCCGGCGTCTGGCGCGGCAGAACGCTGGCCGCCCCGCAAGGCCAAGCCACCCGCCCTACCGCGCAGCGCATGCGCCAGGCTATTTTCGATATGCTGATGCACGCATCCTGGGGCGGCCGCGACCTGGTAGAAGGCGCCTCGGTGCTGGACGGCTTCGCCGGCACCGGCGCGCTAGGCCTGGAAGCGCTCTCTCGCGGCGCTGGCCAGGCTTTTTTCATGGATCGTGACCGGGAAGCCACTGCGATTGTTGCCGAAAACGTCGCGAGATGCAGGGCAGAGAACCGGTGCCGTGTCATCATGGCGGACGCCACCCGGCCGCCCGCAGGCGAAGGACAGGCCCTGGTTTTTCTCGACCCGCCCTACGACCAAGGCCTGCTCCCGGCCGCCGTCACCGGCCTGCGCAAAGCCGGGTGGATCATACCAGGCACGGTTGTTATTGCGGAGACCGGACGACTTGAAAGCGACGCGCAGTTCGGTGCTATACTCGCGCAAAGAGTGCATGGCGCGGCAAAGATAAACGTGTGGCGGGAGGTCCGATGAGTCCGGCAGCTGAGACCATTCTCCACCAGCGGTCGATCGCAACCATTGCGGCGCCCGCGTCTGCCCCCGGTAGTTATCCGGTCCAGCACGTGCACTCGATGGGGCCGGCCCGCATACAGGTGCCGCCGCTTCCCACCGGCAGCCACTTCTTCTCGCTATGGCCGGTGCGCGAACTGCCGATGCAGGGCATGTGGGCCGCCCCGCATTATGACAGCTTCGCTCCACCTTTGTTCGTCCTGCACGACGTCACCGTGCATTCCTCGGCCGGCATACTCGCGGTGGGGGATACGGTCATTGCCGAGTCGCTCGCCAACACCGCCCCGCAATGGCACGCCTATCGCGCGCTCGCCCGCGGCATTGCCATACGCCCGGCGACGGTCCGGCCCTTGCCCGGGATCCACATCTCCGTTCTCGCCGGCGCGGAGGGCGACTACCGCCATGCCATGCTGGACGGCCTGGCCCGCCTTGCTGCCGTGCCGGACACGCATTTTGCCGCGGCCGCCGGGGTGCTCGTGCCCGCCGGAAGTGCCATCCATACGGACGCGCTGGACCTGTTCGACCTCCTGCCCAGCCTCTCGGTGCGCGAAGTCGCCCCTGGCGAGACCCTTCGCGTGGAAACTCTTGTCCTACCGCTCTCCGTTTGCGGGGACGCCGCCTATCACCCCTGCGTGTCGGATTTCTTCCGCCGCCTCTCCGGCAACGTGCCGCCGGCGCCGGTTCGCCTGCCGCGTCGTTTCTATATAGACAGCCGCGGCAACGGCGTGCGCCCGCTGCGCAACGAGGCGGAAGTGATCGCCGCCCTGGCCCCCATGGGCTTCGTGCCCGTCCGCCTGGACCAGCTCAGCCTGCCGGACCAGATACGCCTGTTCCGCCAGGCGGAAGCCATCGTCGCCCCACACGGCTCGGCGCTGACCAATCTCGGCTTCAGCCGCCCCGGCTGCCTGGTGGTGGAGCTGCTGATGGACGCGTTCGTGGACTGGAGCTTCCGCAACCTCGCTGCCTTGATGAAGCTGCGCTATGATTGCGTGCTGGGGCGCGCGAACCAGCCCTGGCCGGATCTGAGCTTGGGGTTCCACGTGACGTCCTGGGACATCTCCGTGCAGCATGTGGCGGCGGCTATCGCGCATTCGCTGCAGCCGGCCACGGCTGCTAGGGCGGCGTAAGGAAGCAAGGCCTTCTTTTTTGAAAAAAAGAAGCAAAAA
>CAXTVW010000019.1:4005-32491 GCA_964247675.1 uncultured Acetobacteraceae bacterium | reverse complement strand
AGCCGCGCATGGCGGGATCAAGCGAGATGTAGTGCGTGCGTACGAGTACTTCGCCGTCTGCCGGTTCGGGGATGGACAGGGTGGCGAAAGTGAAGTCGCTGCGCTTGGGCAGGCCTTGCGGGCGGGTGGTGAGCTGCCACTGGCGGTTCTGGTCCGGCATTTAGGAGTTTCCTTTTTGTTATGAATTAGAAAGTAAGGCCTTCTTTTCTGAAGAAAAGAAGCAAAAGACTTTTGCTCCGCTGTCGCGGTTCTATCCGCCAAAACCCGACAGGAAGTAAAAGTTTTTTGGTTCTTTTTTTCAAAAAAGAACTGCTTACTTGCTTCGCAACATCTCCAGTTCCAACCACCGTTCCTCGGACCGCGCAAGCTCCGTCTCCGCCTGCGCCAGCGCGGACGTGGTAGTGTCAAACTTCTTCCTGTCGCGCGTGTACAGATTGGCATCCGTCAGCACACGCTGGTAGCGAACAATGTCGGCTTGCAGCTTGGCGATCGCGTCCGGCAACTGCGCAAGTTCGTGCTGCTGCTTGAAGGACATCTTCTTCGGGCTGGCCGGCTTCGGCGCGTCCGCCACCGCTGCGCGCTTGCGCGCCTCCGCCTTGACCGAGCTGGGCGTGCCACGCTGCACCAGCATGTCCGAGTAGCCGCCGGCATATTCCTGCCAGCGGCCCGCCCCTTCCGCGGTCACCGTCGAGGTCACCACACGGTCCAGGAAGTCCCGGTCATGGCTCACCAGCAGCACGGTGCCCTGGTAGTCCGCCAGCATCTCCTGCAGCAGGTCAAGCGTCTCCAGGTCCAAATCGTTCGTCGGCTCGTCCAGGATCATCAGGTTGCTCGGCCGGGCCAGCGCCACGGCCAGCATCAGCCGGCCGCGCTCGCCGCCGGACAGCACGCCCACCGGCGTGCGCGCCTGCTCGGGGCGGAACAGGAAATCCTTCATGTAGCCGATGACGTGGCGTTTCTGGCCGTTGACTTCGACCTGGTCGCCGGCGCCGCCTGTCAGCGTCTCGGACAGCGTGGCGTCCGGGTTCAGGCTGTCGCGCGTCTGGTCCAGCGTGACGGCGGAGATGTTGGTGCCGAGCTTGATCTGCCCGCCATCCGGCTGCTCCACGCCTGTCAGCAGCTTCAGCAGCGTGGATTTGCCGGCGCCGTTTGGGCCCACGATGCCCACGCGGTCGCCGCGTATGATACGGGCGGAGAAGTCGCGCACCACGGATTGCGTGCCGCCGTCCGGCGCCGGGTAGGATTTGCTCACGTCCTTGGCCACGGCCACCAGCTTGCCGCTGCCCTCGGCCTCGCTGGCCGCCATGCGCACGCCGCCTGTGGGGCGCACGTGCTCGCGCTTCTGGGCGCGCAGGCCGGCCAACTCGGCCACCCGGCGCACGTTGCGCTTGCGCCGGGCCGTCACGCCGTAGCGCATCCAGTCCTCCTCGCGGGCGATCTGGCGGCCGAGCTTGTGCTGGTCGCGCTCCTCCTGCTCCAGCACCTCGTCCCGCCAGGATTCGAAGTTGGCGAAGCCGCGGTCCACACGGCGGGTGCGGCCGCGGTCCAGCCAGACGATGCTGCGCGAGACGCTCTCCAGCAGCCGGCGGTCATGGCTTATCAGCACGATGCCGGCGCGCAAGGAGGCGAGTTCGGCCTCCAGCCACTCGATGGCCGGCAGGTCCAGGTGGTTGGTGGGCTCGTCAAGCAGGAGCAGGTCCGGGCTGGGCGCCAGCGCGCGCACCAGGGCGGCGCGCCGGCTCTCGCCGCCGGAAAGACGGGCGGGCGCCTCGTCGCCTGTCAGGCCCACCTGTTCCAGCAAGGCGCGGCCGCGGTAGGGGTCATCGCCTGGGCCGAGGCCGGCTTCCACATAGGCCAGCACGGTGGCGGCATCGCCAAAATCGGGCTCCTGGTGGAGATAGCGGATCGTGGCGCCCGGCTGCAGGAAGCGCACGCCGTCGCTGGCGGCAAGCAGGCCGGCGGCGATCTTCAGCAGGGTGGACTTGCCGGAGCCGTTACGGCCGACCAGGCAGATGCGCTCGCCTGCGGCCACGGCCAACTCCGCGCCGTCCAGCAGCGGCAGGTTGCCGCCGAGCGTGAGGTGAATGTTCTGCAGAGAGAGGAGGGGTGGGGCCATGAGGGTCTTGTGTGGAAGGGGGCGGCACAAGGCAAGCGGAAGGAAGCAGTCCTTTTTTGAAAAAAAGGACCAAAAAACTTTTGCTTCCCCGCATTTGCAGCAGGCGCCTCTATCCGGAAGCGGAGAAGCATTGGCAGCAGCGAGGTAGCAAAAGTTTTTTGCTTCGTTTTTTCAAAAAAGAAGGTCTTTCTTTCTTGCCTCCCGCGGCCGCTTATTTGACTACCGCAAGCCGCGGAGTCAGATGCCTCCCACCAGAGGAGCCATCGATGAAGCTGCACGACGTACGCGTCCACCCCGAAGCCGACCGCCTTGCACGCGAGGACCAGCTCGCATGGAAGATAGCCGCGGTGGCGAGCGACGCGGTGCCCGTGCTGCCTGAAGTCGCCGAAATGATCATCAACCGGGTGATCGACAACGCCTCGGTCGCCATCGCGTCGATCAACCGCCACCCCATCGTCACCGCGCGTGACCAGGCGCTGGCCCACAGGCGGCCAGACGGCGCCACCCTGTTCGGCTGTGCGCCCGATGTGCGCGTGCACGCCGAATGGGCCGCCTGGGCCAACGGCACCGCGGTGCGCGAGCTGGACTACCACGACACCTTCCTGGCCGCGGAATACAGCCACCCGGGCGATAACATCCCGCCGATCCTGGCCGTGGCTCAGCAGACCGGCCGTGATGGCGCGGCCCTGACACGGGCGCTGGCCACCGGCTACGAGATTCAGGTGGACCTCGTGCGCTCGATCTGCCTGCACGAACACAAGATAGACCACGTGGCCCATCTCGGCCCGTCCGCCGCGGCCGGCATAGGCACGCTGCTCGGCCTGCCCACGGACATCATCTACCAGGCCGTTCAGCAGGCGCTGCATGTGACCACCGCCACGCGCCAAAGCCGCAAGGGCGAGATCAGCAGCTGGAAGGCGTTTGCGCCGAGCCACGCGGGGAAGCTGGCCATCGAGGCGGTGGATCGTGCGATGCGCGGCGAGGGTGCGCCGAGCCCGATCTACGAGGGCGAGGACAGCGTGATCGCGTGGATGCTGGACGGCAAGAATGCGAAGTACCAGGTGCCGCTGCCTGAGCCGGGCGAGCCGAAGCGGGCGATACTGGATACTTACACGAAGGAGCACTCGGCGGAGTACCAGAGCCAGGCGCTGATCGATCTGGCCTTCCGCATGGGCAAGCAGGTCGGCAACTGGGACGACGTGGCGGACGTGTTGATCGAGACCAGCCATCACACGCATTACGTAATCGGCACGGGTGCGAACGACCCGCAGAAGTTCGATCCCGAGGCAAGCCGCGAGACGCTGGACCACTCGATCATGTACATCGTGGCCGTAGCCTTGCAGGATGGCGAATGGCATCACGTGCGCAGCTACGCGCCGGAGCGCGCGCGTCGCCCGGATACGGTGGCGCTGTGGCGCAAGATACGCACCGTCGAGGACAAGCGTTGGACGGAGCGGTATCACGCGACGGACCCGTCGGTGAAGGCGTTCGGCGGCCGTGTGCTGATCACGCTTAAGAACGGGCAGGTCATTTCCGACGAAATGGCGGTGGCCAACGCGCACACACTGGGCGCCACACCGTGGGGCCGCGCGGATTACATACGCAAATTCCGTATGTTGACGGAAGGGTTGCTGGAGCAGTCTGAAACCGAGCGCTTTCTGGAAGTCGTGCAGCGTCTGCCGTCGTTGCGTGCCGATGAGCTGGCGGGGCTGACGATCGCTGTGCCTGCGGGTCAGTTGCAGGCGGGGGTTGCTGGGATATTCTAGGCAGCAAGCATTTCTTTTTGAAAAAGAACGAAAAAACTTTATCTGTGCTGTCGCGAACCTTTCCGGACAGGTTCGCGACAGCGGAGCAAAAGTCTTTTGCTTCTTTTCTTCAGAAAAGAAGGCCTTGCTTACTTCCTTTGGAGTCAAGTCATGAGTGAAACGCTAGCACCGAAGCCGAAGAAGAGCGTAGCCCTGTCAGGCGTGGTCGCCGGCAACACCGCGCTGTGCACGGTCGGCCGGACAGGCAACGACCTGCATTACCGCGGCTACGACATACTCGACGTAGCCGAGGCCTGCGAGTTCGAGGAGATCGCGCATCTCCTCGTACACGGCCGCTTGCCCACCGAAGCCGAACTGCGCGCCTACAAGGTTCGCCTGCGCGCGCTGCGCGGCTTGCCGGCCGCCTTGCGCCATGTGCTGGAGCAGATACCTGCCGCGGCGCACCCGATGGATGTCATGCGCACGGCGGTCAGCCAGCTTGGGTGCGTGCTGCCGGAGAAGGAGGACCACAACGTAGCAGGTGCGCGGGAGATCGCGGACCGGCTGATGGCCAGTCTGGGTTCGGTGTTGCTGTATTGGTGGCATTTCTCGCAGAACGGCAAGCGGATCGAGGTGGAGACGGACGACGAAAGCATCGCCGCGCATTTCCTGCATCTGCTGCATGGGCATGCGCCCTCCGCGCTGCATGTGCGCGCGATGCAGACGAGTCTGGTGCTTTATGCGGAACACGAGTTCAACGCATCGACGTTTGCGGCGCGTGTGATCGCGGGGACAGGGTCGGACATGTATTCGGCGATCACCGGCGGCATCGGCGCGCTGCGCGGGCCCAAGCATGGCGGTGCCAACGAGGCGGCGCTGGACATACAGCAGCGTTATACGTCGCCAGACGCGGCGGAGGCGGACATACGCGCGCGCGTCGCCAACAAGGAAGTGGTGATCGGCTTCGGCCACCCGGTCTATACGGTAAGCGATCCGCGCAACGTGGTGATCAAGTCGGTGGCCAAGCGGCTCAGCGAGGATGCTGGTAGCACCGGGCTGTTCGCAGTGGCCGAACGGCTGGAAAGCGTGATGTGGGACCTGAAGAAGATGTTTCCCAACCTCGACTGGTTCAGTGCGGTCAGCTACCGCATGATGGGCGTGCCTACCGCGATGTTCACGCCGCTTTTTGTCATTTCGCGCACCAGCGGCTGGGCGGCGCACGTGGTCGAGCAGCGCCAGGACGGCAAGATCATCCGGCCCACCGCGAACTATGTGGGGCCTGAGGATCTCAAATTCGTGCCGCTCGCCGAGCGCAAGGCGGCGGCATGACGTACCTGGTCGGCGCCGAGCTGCCGGATGCTCCGGCTGGCGCGCGTTTCCGCAACTTGCTGTCGCGGCCAGGCATCCTGCAACTGCCCGGCGCGCATAACGGCCAGGCGGCGCTGCAGGCGCGCGCGGCGGGCTTCTCCGGCGTGTACCTGTCCGGCGCCGCCATGTCGGCATCGATGGGCCTGCCGGATTTAGGCGTGATCACCGTGGAAGACGTGTGCTTCTTCGTCCGCCAGGTGGCGCGTGCGTCCGGGCTGCCGGTTCTCGTGGACGGCGACACCGGCTACGGCGAAGCGCTGAACGTGATGCACATGGTGCGCAGCTTCGAGGATGCGGGTGCCGCCGCCGTGCATCTGGAGGACCAGCTGCTGCCGAAGAAATGCGGTCATTTGAACGACAAGCGTCTGGCGGACCCGCGCGACATGGCGGCGAAGGTGGCTGCCGCCGTGCGCGCGCGCCGGCACCTGTTCGTGATGGCGCGCACGGACGCCGCCGCCAGCGAGGGCCTGGACGGCGCCATCGCGCGCGCGAAGATGTACGTCGAGGCAGGTGCGGACGCGATCTTTCCCGAGGCGCTGCACACGGCGGAGATGTTCCGCGCCTTTGCCGCGGCGATGCCGGGTGTGCCGTTGCTCGCCAACATGACCGAGTTCGGCCGCACGCCATTCTTCACGGCGGCCGAGTTCGAGGCCATGGGATATCGCATGGTGATCTGGCCGGTGAGTTCGCTGCGCGTTGCGAATAAGGCGCAGGAAGTGCTATATGCGGCGATCGCGCGCGATGGCGGCACGCATGGCATGATCGACCGAATGCAGACGCGCGCCGAGCTCTACGCAACTATCGATTATGCTGCGTATGAGGCGCTGGACGCGAGCATTGCGAAAACGGTTGTGCCGGAGGGGATGCCGCAGCGCTGAGAGCCGGGGCCAGGTGCACCCTTGTATAGTCGTGACTGCTTCTTTTTCAAAAGGCCTTGCTTGCTTCCTACCGCGCGTAATTCACCTTGAGCACAACCATCCAAGGATACCGCGTGTCCAGCACGTGCCCGTCCGCGCCCGTCAGAAACCCGGTATCGGATACCGGCACATGCTTCATTGTGACCGCGTCATCCACGTTGCCGCCAACCACGCTCAGCGACCCTGACGCCACCAGCACCACGATGTCGCAATGCGCGGGAAACGACCCTGCCGTCGGCAGGTTCGCGAAGCGTAGCCCGGCAGCAGGACCCCGCCCCATGCAGATCAGGTCGCCCAGCTCCGGTGCATAGGCCTGCGGCGGGTAGGCCCGCAGCACGCTGGTGGTGCCGGACACAGCCGCATTTATATAGGTGGAATGGTTTGGCGAATATGGGAAATCGCCGCCGGCGCCGGCAATGCGCATGACGTAGGAGATGAACGCGGCGGACCAGGCGAACTCCGAATCCCGCCTCGCTTCGAACTCGGTGCCGTCCGCATCGTGCATGCCGGTCCACGCCGCCTCGCGCTCCTCCGGCGCCTGGCCGATCCACCAATACTCGCCGACACGCTGCCAAAGCCCGGCCTCGCGCTCCGGCTTCTGGTCGGGCGGCGGGATGGGCCGTGTCTCCGGCGGGTCGTCGTCCACCGGCTGTCCAAACAGGCGCCACTCGCGCAGCGCGATCGCCACCGCGTCCGCGCGGCTGAACGGCTCCCATGTGTTGGTGGCGAAGGGCGGCACGTGGCCGTCTATCACTTGCGGGCCGTGGCTTTTCGGCAGCTGCACGATTGGCGTTGTGGCGCCGGTCTTCGGCTTTTGCGGCGTGGCGCAGGAAGCCGCCAAAAGGCAAGCAAGCAGACAGGTCTTTCCCGGTCGGCGGCTGTTGAAACGGTCGCCGCCAGGGAGCGATAGTTTTTTGCTTCTCTTTTTCAAAAAAGAAGGCCTTCCCTGTCTAGCATCTCGTCTTGCGCGGCTTCGGATCATATCCCGCAAGCCCAGGTACGCCGTACCCGGGCACCACCAAGTTCTCCAGATCCTCGTCTTCCGGACTCCGTCCAAACCATTGTTTCGACAGGCGCGCCACCGTGCCGTCCATCTTCAAGCACCGTAGGGCGTCCTCCATCTCGTCGCGCAATTCCGTGTCGGACCGCCGTACGGCGGCCGTCTGGTGCGTGCGTGTTTCGGGCAACGACAGGGCGGGCAGGTAGTTCGCGTTCTGCGCCGCGGCATATCCCTGCACCTGGCTGCCGGACAGGCTGGCATCGGCCTGGCTGTCGAGAACCGCCTGGGCCGCGCCCGCGCTGCTGGACACCGGAAGCACGGTGAAGCCGTAACGCTGGGCGTTGCGGTTGGCCCACTCCGCGTAGGCGCTGCCGCTGCGCACGGCCAGGCGGCGGCCGTGCAGGTCGGCCAAGGCGGACAGGTGATCGCCGCGGCGGACGCCGAACTGGTACTCGGACCAGGCATAACCCTGCAGCAAAAGCATGTCGCCGGCGCGCTCCGGGGTGGCGGCGATGGGTCCTGGCAGCAAGTCGTATTGTGCGTGCTGCAGGCCGTCGAACAGGGCGCGCTGGGGCGCGGTCGTGTAGTCGATCTGCCGCTGCATGCGGGCCGCCACCAGCCGGAACAGATCGATCGTGAAACCGGTAAGCGCTCCGTGCGAGTCCTTCATGACGTAAGGCGGCGCATCGTCCAGCACGCCGGCGCGCAACGGCGGCTCGGCCGCGGCAACATTCGCAGAAGCCAAGGCAAGCACCAGGGCGGATCGGAACAGGCGCATGGGCAGCCTCGCGGAAAAAGCGGTCATTGGTTGCGCAACAACCCGGCCGGCCGCACGCGCAGGGCGGCCTCGGTGCCGGCATAGCCGAAAACCAGCATCAGCACCACGCAGCCACCCACTGTCAGCGCCAACGTTCCGGGCAGGAACGACCACGGCGCCTGCAGCAGATACCGCGTCACCGCCCAGCTCGCCAACGTGCCAAGCAGGCAGGCGATCACGCCGGCGCTCGCCCCTATCGCGCCGAACTCCACCATCCAGGCCGCGCGTATCTGCCCGCTTGTGGCGCCCAGGGTCTTCAGCACCACCGCATCCGCGATACGTCGCCGCTGCCCCGCCGCCACCGCACCTGCCAGCACCAGCGCGCCGGACGCGAGCGTCACCCCGCCAGCGGCGGCCAGAGCGGCGCCGAGCTTGCCCACCAGGTCGGCGATGCTGGCAAGCACGTCGGCCACGCGTATGCCGGTCACGTTCGGCAGCGCGTCCGTCACCCGCCGCAGCAGGCCGGCATCCTCGGCCGGCGGGTCACGCAGGGTGGCGATATGCATCTGCGGCGCGTGCTCCAGCAGCCCGGGCGAGGCCACCAGGGTGAAGTTTATCGTCAGCGCCCGCCAGTCGATCGCGCGCAGGCTCGCCACACGGAAGTCGATGTCGCGCCCCAGCACGTTGGCGCGCAGCATGTCGCCGATATGCAGGCCCCAGCCGCGGGCGATCCCCTCGTCCAGCGAGACCAATGGCGGCCCGCTGTAATCGGCCGGCCACCAGGCGCCTTCGGTCACCCGCGAGCCGTCCGGGACGCTGGCCGAGTAGGTCAGCCCGCGGTCGCCGCGCAGCGCCCACTGGCTGCCGGGCGCCACGTGGACCTGATCCACCGGCACACCGCGCAGTGCCACGATGCGGGCGCGCAGGCTTGGCACCACGTGCAGCCCGGTGGTGTCCGGCGTGGCGGCGACGATGCTGCGGAAACGGTCGAGCTGGTCGTTCTGAATGTCGATGAAGAAGAAGCTGGGCGCACTCTTCGGCACCGCGCCCTCGAACTGTCCGCGTATGTTGCCCTCGATCAGCGCCACGGTGGCAAGCGTGGTCAGGCCGAGACCCAGCGCGGTCAGCAGCAGCGGCGTGGCGGAACCGGGCCGGTGCAGATTTGCTAGGCCCAAATGCCACCAGGCAGGCCGGGCAGCAGGCAGGAACCCGGCGCCGCGCATCACCGCCCAGGCGCCGCCGCGGAACACGGCCAGCGTCAGCAGCGCAGCACCGCAGAACCACAGCGCGAATGCCCGGTCCGTGGACGTTGCAACAATCAGCGCGGCCAACACGGCGCCTAACGCCAGGTTGGCAGCGAGCACGCGCGTGCTGGCGCTGCCGGAGGGCAGCACGGCATCGCGGAACAGGGCCGCGCCGGAAATCTGCGCCGCGCGGCCTAGCGGCCACAGCGCGAAACTGGCGGCGGTCAGCAGCCCGTAGATCGCGGCCAGCAATAGCGGCCAAGGATACAGCCCGGCTTCGGCCGGCAAAGGCAGCAGGCTACCAAACAGCGCCAAGCCCACAACCGGCAATGCCGCGCCCACGGCCACCCCGATCGCGATACCCGCCGCGCAAAGCAGGCCAACCTGCAGCCCGAATACCCCGGCCACCAGGCGGGCGGACGCGCCCAGGCAGCGCAACGTGGCGATCGTGCGTGCCCGGCCTTCCAGCCAGGCGCGCACGCCGGTGGCCACGCCTATGCCGCCGACGAGCAAGGCGCTCAGCCCGACCAGCACCAGGAAGAGGCTCGTCTGCCGCACCGCCTGGTCCAGCCCGGCCGCCGCCTGGCTCGCATCGCGCACGCGCCAGCCGGTATCCGGAAATGCCTGGCGAATCGCGGTGACGAACGCGGCATCGTCGGTGCCCGGCGGCGTCACCACCCGCCAGTCATGCGTAACCAGCGAACCCGGCTGGATCAGCCCGGTGGCAGGCAGGCCGGCGGCGGCGATCATCACCCGCGGGCCGAGCACGCTGAAGCCGCCGGCCCGATCCGGCTCGCTGACCAGCGCGGCGCGCAGCACGAAGCTTGCGTTACCCAGCCGTACCGTATCGCCAGGATGCAGGCGCAGGCGCTGCAGCACCAGCGGGTCCGCGATCACGCCCCCCTTGAGCGCCTGCGAGAGCGGCATCGGCGGATCCAGCACCGGCGCGCCGAGCAGCGGATAGGCCTGATCGACCGCCTTCAGCTCCACCAGCACGCGGTCGCCCGACGGCGCCACCGCAAGCGTGCGCAGCAACGTGACGGCGGAGATGCGGCCGCCGCGCGCCTCCAGCCAGTGCCGCAAGGTGTCCGGCGGGATTTGCGCGCCGCTCTCGATGGAGACGTCGCCGCCAAGCAGCCGCGCGCCGTCGGTCGCCAGCCCGCGATCCACCGCGGCCCGCAGGCTGCCAACCGCGGCGATGGCCGCCACCCCGAGGGCGAGGCACGCTAGCACCACGCGCATGCCGCGCAAGCCGCCGCGCAGGTCACGCAGGGCCAGGCGCCAGGCCAGCCTCAAACCGCCACCCTCGCAGCTTCCGCCTCGGTGATCTGGCCGTCCTGCATGTGCACGCAGCGGCCGCAGCGCGCGGCCAAGGCCGGGTCGTGCGTGATCAGCAGGAGCGTGGTGCCCAGCCGCGCCTGCATGGCGAACAGCAGGTCCATGACCGCACGGCCGGTCGCCACGTCCAGATTGCCGGTGGGCTCGTCGGCCAGCAACAGGCGCGGCTCCGGGGCGAAGGCGCGGGCCAGCGCCACGCGCTGCTGCTCGCCGCCGGACAGCTGGCCGGGCAAGTGGGTCAGCCGGTGGCCAAGCCCCACCGCCTGCAGGCTCTCCCGCGCCCGTGCCGCCGCCGCCGCAGCACCGGCCAGCTCCAGCGGCAGGGAGACGTTCTCCAGCGCGGTCATCGTCGGGATCAGGTGGAAGGACTGGAACACGATGCCGACGCTCTGCCGACGCAGCCGGGCGAGCGCGTCCTCGCCCATTGCCGTCAGGTCATGGCCGTCCACCCGCACCGTGCCGCCGGTGGCGCGCTCCAGACCCGCCAGGACCATCAGCAGGCTGGTCTTGCCGGAGCCGGACGGCCCAACCAGCCCCACCGACTCGCCGGCCGCGATGTCGAGGTTGATGCCGGCCAGGATGTTGACCGAGCCGGAAGCCGCCCCCACCGTCAGGCGCAGTCCGCGCGCTTGCACCAAGGGCGGGGGTAGGGGATTGATCATGTCCATTGTTCGTCGATATGGCCTTTCGCGCGCCGCCGCGAAGGCCGTGGCCCTGCTTTTCGTGTCAGCAAGCGTGACAGCCGCCGCGATACTGGTACCCGGTCGGCTGGACGCCGCAACGCCCGCCCCCGTGCGGCTGTTGGTGTTCGGCGATTCCCTGGTGGCCGGCTACGGCCTGCCGGCGCAGGACGGCTTCCAGGCGCAGCTCGGCGCCGCGCTGCGCACGGACGGCTACAACGTGCAGATCCTGGATGGCGGCGTCTCCGGCGACACCTCGGCCGGCGGCCGCGCCCGCATCGACTGGGCGCTCGGCGACCATCCGGACGCCGCCATCGTGGAGCTCGGCGCCAACGACGGCCTGCGTGGCAGTGACCCCGCACAGATGCAGGCGAACCTCGCCGCCATCCTGGACACGCTGGACGCTCACCACGTGCGCACGCTGCTGACCGGCATGGAGGCGCCGCCCAATCTGGGCGCCGCGTATGGCGCACAGTTTCGCGCCGTGTTCGCCCGCCTGGGGCAACGCCCGGGGCTGCTCTATGACCGGTTCTTCCTTGACGGCGTGGCGGGTGACGCTTCGCTGACGCAGGACGATCACCTGCATCCCAACGGGGCGGGCGTGCGGAAGGAGGTTGCGCGAATCAAGCCGCTTGTGGAACAGTTGGTGGGTAAGTAGCCTTGTTTAGAAGAAGCATAGAAGCTGATGCCTCTGTTTATAGTTGTGGCACCTGGGAAACTGAGTAAAGCAAGGCAAGCAGTCCTTTTTTGAAAAAAAAGACCAAAAAACTTTTATCTCCGTTCGCGCTTGCCAGCGCTTTGTTTCGGTGATCAACGCGCGCTCGGATCCAGCTTGGGCCCGACCGCGGAGTCAAAAGTCTTTTGCTTCTTTTCTTCAGAAAAGAAGGCCTTTCTTACTCGCCTTGTCGACGACAAGCCCTCTTCAAAAGAGGACGGCTTTACTTTCTTCCTGGCACGAAACTTTTCAGTAAGCCAAATCCTGCACACTGGCGCTCATGCAGATGGGTGGATCAGCGCGCGTGGCGGACATCAAGGGTTGGAAGCATGCGGAGGCGCTGACGGCGGCCCCGCTTGCGCCCGTCGTCTCGCGGTGGCCGAAGACACGGGTCGCGGCGGTTGAAGCCCTGTGGGGTGACGGATACGCAGCGCCTGGCGGCGAGACCGAGACGCTCCGTCTGGTCAAGCCTCTGGCCCTGTCCTCCAGCGTGACCGTGCTGCTGCTCGGCGGTGGGTTCGGCGGGCCGGCGCAGGCCATCTGCGACAATTTCGGCGCTTGGGTCGCCAGCTTCGAAGCCGACGAGGAGCAGCTTGCCGTGGCCTCGGCGCGCTGTGCTGCGCCGGACCAGGGTCAGCCGCGCATCTCGGTCGGCGCCTGGAACAGGGCGGCGCCGGCGTTCCGCCCGCGCAGCGCCAACCACGCGTTCCTGCTGGAGGCGCTGCGCGGCACACGGCCGGCGCCGGTGCTGGAGAGCCTGGCCGGCGCGCTGTCGGCCAACAGCCAGATCGTGCTGACGGAGCTGGTGGCCGAGACGCCGCCCAGCGTGCAGGACAGGGAGTTCGCCGCCTGGTGCCGGCTGGACAACCGGCTGCCGCAACTGCCAAGGGCGCAGGACGTGACGGACGCCTTCCAGGCGCAAGGCTACGAGGTGCGCGTGGCCGAGGACATGAGTGACCGCCACGTTACCCAGACGTTGTCCGGCTGGCGGGAAGCGGTGCGCGCCATGGCAGCCGGTCCGCGGCCCGCCGCGCACACGGCGGCCGCGTTCGTAACCGAGGCCGAGCTGTGGCTTCTGCGTATCAGGCTGATGCGGCGGCTGGGCGTGAAGCTGATGCGGTGGCACGCCATCCGCTCGGCTTGACACGGCAGGGCCTGAGCGGCTATCCGCGCCGCTCCCGATCGGCCCGCGTGCGGCCGCTTTTCTGTACCAAGGTCGTGTCATGAAGATCCGCAACAGCCTGCGCGCTGCCAAAACCCGCGACAAAAACTGCCGCGTCGTGCGCCGCCGGGGCCGCGTTTACGTGATCAACAAGAAGAATCCGAGGATGAAGGCCCGCCAGGGCTAGTCTTCCACCGGCGCCGGCCGGAACCCCCGCAACGGAGAGGCAGGTTTTTTCGTTCTTTTCTTTCACAAAAGGACTACTTGCCTTGCCTTCCGTAACGCATGTGCCAACTTCCGTACATGATCGCGCTAAACAAACCCAAGGCTGACATCCTGGCCCGTCGCGATGAAATCATCGCGGCTCTGCAAGACATAATCCCGGGCGATGGCGTGATCGCCGAAACGCGCCGTCTCAAGCCTTACGAGACAGACGGCCTCTCAGCCTACCGCCAACCGCCGCTGGCCGTGGTGCTACCAGAGACGACGGAGCAGGTGGCGGCAATCCTGCGCTACTGCCATTCGATCGGGTTGCGCGTGATCCCCCGCGGCGCCGGTACGTCGCTGTCGGGCGGTGCGCTGCCTCTGACGGACGCGGTGGTGGTCGGCATGATGCGCATGAACGCCATCTTGGACATCGACTACGCAGACCGCTGCGCCACCGTGCAGGCCGGGGTGACAAACCTGGCGATCACCGGCGCGGTCTCGGGCGAGGGTTTCTTCTACGCGCCTGACCCGTCCAGCCAGCTCGCCTGCATGATAGGCGGCAACGTGGGCATGAACTCCGGCGGCGCGCACTGCCTGAAATACGGCGTCACCGCCAACAACCTGCTCGGCCTGCGTATCGTGACCATCGAAGGTGAGATCATCGACATCGGCGGCGCCCATCTGGACGCGGCGGGCTATGACTGGCTCGGACTGCTCACCGGCAGCGAAGGCATGCTGGCGATGGTGACCGAGGTGACTGTCCGTATCCTGCACGCGCCGGAAGGGGCCCGCGCCATGCTGGTAGGCTATGGCAGCAACGAGGTGGCCGGCGCCTGTGTGGATGCTATCATCGGCGCAGGCATCATCCCGGTGGCGCTCGAGTTCATGGACAAGCCGGCGATACATGCCTGCGAGGCATTCGCGCATGCCGGCTACCCGATGAATGCCGAGGCGCTGCTTATCATCGAGGTGGAAGGCAGCGTCGCCGAGCAAGACGAGCTGCTGGCGCGTATCGGCGACATCTGCCGCCGCTTTGACCCGGTGAGCCTGCGCATCTCCCAGTCAGCAGCCGAGAGCACGGCGATCTGGAAGGGCCGCAAGGGTGCGTTCGGCGCCGTCGGCCGCATCAGCCCGGACTATTTGTGCATGGACGGCACGATCCCCACCAGCAGGCTGCCCGAGACGCTGCGCCGCATCGGCGAGATGACCGAGGCCGCGCGCCTGAAAGTTTGCAACATCTTCCACGCCGGCGACGGCAATTTGCACCCGCTGATCATGTTCGACGCCAACGACCCGGACAGCTTCCATCGGGCCGAAGTGCTGGGTGCGGACATCCTGAAACTCTGCGTCGAGGTTGGCGGCTGCCTTACCGGCGAGCACGGTGTTGGCGTGGAGAAGCGCGACCTGATGTCCGTGCAGTTCACCGCGCCCGAACTGGACCAGCAGCGGGCGCTGAAAAGCGCGTTCGACCCTGGGTGGTTGTTGAACCCGGCAAAGGTCTTTCCGCTTCTGGCGGAAGCGAAGTAAGCAGTTCTTTTTTGAAAAAAAGAACTAAAAAACTTTTGCTTCCCCGCATTTGCGCCGGTCGTGCCGGTTCTGAACCTGACGCTGCGTTGAAGCGTGGGGGTGGTAAAAGTTTTTTGGTTCTTTTTTTCAAAAAAGAACTGCTTTCTTCCTATGCTTGAGCCCGCAACCGAAGCCGAACTGGCCGCCGCTATCTCGGACGCTCACAAAGCAGCCGAGCCGATACTCGTGCAGGGTGCCGGCACCAAACTCGGTATGTTGCGCCCGGTCCAGGCCGCCCGCAGCCTGTCCACGTCCAGGCTGACCGGCGACACCCTGTACGCACCGAAGGAACTGGTGTTTGCCGCGCGCAGCGGCACCACCCTTGCCGCAGTGCAGGCGATGCTTGCCGAGCACGGGCAGCACCTGATCGCCGAGCCGCCTGATTACGCCGCACTGCTCGGCACGGCGCCGGGCGCCCAGACGCTCGGCGGCGTGGTGGCCACGAACCTGTCCGGCCCGCGGCGCGTGGCGTGGGGCGCCACGCGGGACCATGTACTGGGCATGCGTGCGGTGGACGGCACTGGCACGCTTCGGCGCGCCGGCGGACGGGTACTGAAGAACGTCACCGGGCTGGACATCTGCAAGTTGCTCACGGGCAGCCACGGTACGCTGGGCGTGATGACGGAAATCACGCTGAAGGTGCTGCCGGCGCCGGAGGCCAGCGGGTCGCTCGTGCTGGCCGGGTTGGACGCCGGGCGTGGCGTCGCGGCGCTGTCCGCGGCCTTGGGCAGCCCGTATGGCGTGTCGGGTGCGGCCTATCTGCCGGCCGAGGCGGCAGCGCGGATCGGGATGGGCGACGCGGTTGCGCTGGTCCGCATGGAGGAGTTCAGGACGAGCGTGGCCTATCGTCTTGCCCGTCTGCAGGCGGACCTGGCTGAGTTCGGCGCGGCCGCGTTGCTGGACGAGGCGGCGAGCCGGGACGCCTGGGCCGCCATACGCGACGCGGCAGTGCTGCCGGCCGAGCCGGAGGATGCCGTTTGGCGCATCTCCGTCCGGCCGTCGCGCGGCCCTGGCGTGCTGGCCGCGGCGGCGGCGCTGGGCGCGCGTGGCTACCTCGATTGGGGCGGCGGCCTGGTGATGCTGGCAGGGCCGGCAAGCGAGGCGGTGCACCAGGGCATCACCCAGGCAGTGCAGGCAGCCGGCGGCGTGTGGACCCTGCTGCGCGGACCGGAGCCGCTGCGCGCCGTGGTCAACGTGGTGCCGCACGAGGCGCCCGCTTTGGCCGTCATCGCCCGGCGTGTTAAGGATGTCATGGACCCGCGCGGCATCTTGAACCCGGGCCGGCTTGCGGCAGGTATGTAACATGGACGCAGTCGCTGAAGGAGAGGCCATGATCCGTGCTGAGACGATGGCCGATACATGGCGGCGTTTCGGCCTGCTCGGACCCGTCCACAAAGCGGTGCAAGCGGGCGCGGTGCTGACGAACGGCAGCCGCTTGATGTGCGTGCGAGTCGTCGAGAGCTACGCACACCTAGACTGCTAGCTGGCCCATATTCTCGATTCTAGAGAGCGGTAAGAGTTTGCAATCTGCACGAAGCCGATACCACCGCCAACCGTCCTGAAGGAGTTTGGCAAGCCTATGCTGATAATAGAGCGACTCCGTTGGGATGCGGGCCGAACCCTGGGCCAGACAGCTGTTACCCGACGGAGCGGGACTATTTTGCAAACCTTTTGTCAGCAATTATCGCATTGAAGGCGCTCGCACGGCTTCCTGCGTTTGTCAGACGCATTCGCGCCGACAAGGTCGAGCAGTGGTCTGACCTTACCCGATTTGTGGAAGCCTGATCCGCCAATGCAAACCAACTTCACCGACCTCCAACTCGCCGATCCGGACACCGCGAACAGCAACCAGATCCTGCGCACTTGCGTGCATTGCGGCATGTGCACGGCCACATGCCCCACTTTCCTGTTGCAGGGTGACGAGCTCGATTCTCCGCGCGGCCGCATCTACCTGATGAAGGACATGCTGGAGGGCGGCAAGCCGGCCACCGAAGAGGTGGTGCGCCACGTGGACCGCTGCCTCTCCTGCCTGTCCTGCATGACCACGTGCCCCTCCGGCGTGAATTACATGCACCTGGTGGACCACGCGCGGCGCTACATCGAGGAGAGCTACGCCCGTCCGCCGGCGGACCGGGCGTTGCGCTGGGTCTTGGCAAAGATCCTGCCGCATCAACGTCTGTTCCGGATGTCGATGATCGGTGCGCGGCTGGCGCGGCCGTTTGTGTCGCTGATACCGGGCAAGTCGCAAACCGCCCAGCGGCTGCGCGCCATGTTGCGCCTGGCACCGGCGCGCCT
The DNA here is from genome assembly GCA_964247675.1 of uncultured Acetobacteraceae bacterium. Lineage (GTDB taxonomy): Bacteria > Pseudomonadota > Alphaproteobacteria > Acetobacterales > Acetobacteraceae > BOG-908. The sequence goes on along the minus strand of CAXTVW010000019.1, from coordinate 15,381 downwards.
GCCGCACGCCGGCAAGCTGCAGCGCCCGCAAGTGCATCGCGCGTTGCGCGAGCGTCGCGCGCGCGTGGCGCTGCTGACCGGCTGCGCGCAAAAGACGCTGGCGCCGTCTATTAACGAGGCGACGATACGTCTGCTCACGCGCATGGGCGCCGACGTGGTGATCGCTCCCGAGGTCGGCTGCTGCGGCGCACTGACGCATCACATGGGCCGTCACGACGACGCTATGGATGCCGCACGCGCAGCGATCGCCGGGTGGTCGGCGGAGATTGAAAGCGGCGGGCTGGACGCAATCATCGTCAACACGTCAGGCTGCGGCACGACGGTGAAGGATTATGCCTTCATGTTCCGCAACGAGCCGGAACCGTGGCGCGGCCGTGCGGCCGAAGTGTCCCTGCGCACTAAGGACATTACCGAGTTCCTGACCGAATTCGGCTACGCGCCTACGCGCGACAAGCCGAACATGCGCGTGACCTATCACAGCGCGTGCAGCCTGCAGCACGGGCAGAGCGTAAGCGACGCGCCGAAGGCGCTGCTGCGCCGCGCTGGTTTCACCGTCGTGGAACCGGCCGAACCGCATATCTGCTGCGGCTCCGCCGGGACCTACAACATCATGCAGCCTGAGATCGCCGGACGGCTGCGGGAGCGCAAGCTCGCCAACATCGTCCGCACCAAGCCGGACATCGTGGCGGCCGGCAACATCGGCTGCATCACCCAGCTTTCCGGTGGCGGCGTGACGCTCGTCCACACCGTGGAGCTGCTGGACTGGATGGCCGGCGGGCCCAGGCCCGCCGCGCTGGACACCGCGGCGGCCGCCTGATGCGCGCCGCCCTTCTGGCCTGTGCGGTCGTCCTGGCGGCTGCGTCGCCGCCGCCCGATCACACGGCGGCGCTGCTCGAGTCCTTGGCGCGTGCTCCCAGCGAACAGCAGGCCGAGATATTGGAACAGCAGATCAGCCAGGCGTGGCAGGCAGCGGTATCGCCCGCCGTGCAATTGCTCACGGACCGCGCGATGCAGTCGCTGAGCAAGCAGGAGCCGCGCACGGCCATCGGTGACCTGGACGCGGCGCTGGATCTGCAGCCGGACCAGGCGTTGCTATGGCGCCTGCATGCCGAGGCGCGCTACGCCAACGGCGACGAGCGGGGCGCCACTGCCGACCTGGCGCAAGCGCTGGCACGCGAGCCGCGATGCTTTCCGGCGCTGGCAGACCTGTCGCGCATGGAAGAGGCAAAGAACGACAACGCGCGGGCGTTGAAGGCCTGGCAGCGATATCTGGAGATCGATCCGCATGCGCCTCGGGGGGAGGCGCGGTTATTGATACTGGAGCGTAAGGTTTCTGGGGATGCACTTTAAGTAAAGGAAGCAAGCAGTTCTTTTTTGAAAAAAAGAACCAAAAAACTTTTGTCTCGTCCGCATTTGCACCAGCCTGATACTTTTCGATAAGGCGAGGCGTTTCAACGTCGGAGAAGTAAAAGTTTTTTGCTTCTTTTTTCAAAAAAGAAGGCCTTGCCTTACTTCTTCCCAGGCGTCGTCACCGCAAAATCCGCCCGATCCGCAGGCCCCGCGCCAACATCCAGCGAGCCCTTCGCCACCGCCCTGATGCGGTCCGAAAGCACGCCCTCGTGGATCAATACGGCGCGCACGGCCAACGCCCGGTCGAGCGACAGGCGGCGTGCGGTGGACGGGTCGTCGGCGGTGCCCGGCGCCCAGGCGGTCACGTCCACGATCAGCGCCGGGTTTGCTACCGCCTGCTTTGCGAGTGCCTGGACAGCCGCGAGCGTGATCGGGTTCAGGTCAGAGGCGCCGGCGCCGAAGGTGATCCGGCCGCCGCCCTGTAGCGGCAACGCGACGCCGGCCGCGTCAGGCAGCACGGGTATCGGCGGCGGCGGCGGCGGCGGATGCGCCGGCATCGTGAAAGTAGGCGGCAACAGCACCGGATTTGCCGGAGGCGCTACCGGCATCTTCGGTGGCGTCAGGCGCTTGCCGACGGGCGCGGTGCCGTGAGTGGGCGGGCGCTTGTGACCCTTGGTGGCGGTGGCGGGCGGGGTGGCTTTCGGCGCGGGTTTGGCGGCGGGGGCGGGCGCTAGCTGGTCGAGCGCCTTGTCGTCCGTGCTGACCTGCCCGAAAGCCGGCCAGGCAAGAAGCATGAGGAGAAGCGCCCCATGAAGCGGACGCCCGGCTTTATTCGCGCCGCCACGAAGCATGAGCTTTCTGGCCCTTGTTTTCAAAAAAGGACTGCTTGCTTGCTTCTCTTCCTTACGCATCCGCCCCCTATAACGCCCTAGCTTCCAGCCGGGAAGTCGGCACCCAGGCTCGTGCTTTCCCATTTGTCGAACTCCGTGGTCATCGCCGCCATATGTCCGCGCACCACGTCCAGCGCCATCTTGCCAAGCAGAAGATGCAGCGGCGGCTCTGAGCTTTCCACCGCGGTCACGATGGCCTGCGCGGCGCGCACGGGGTCGCCCTGCTGGCTGCCGGAATAGCCGTTGATCTGGCGGCGGCGCTTGCCGGCGGTCTCGGCATAGGCCTCGATGTCATGCTTCGGCATGCGCAGCGAACGGCCGGCCCAGTCCGTGCGGAACGGCCCCGGCTCCACGATCGTCACGCCGAGGCCGAGCGGCTTGATCTCGCCGGCAAGCGCTTCGGACAATCCTTCGACGGCGAATTTGGACGCGTTGTAATAACCGACGCCTGGAAAGCCCACGAGCCCGCCTTGCGAGGACAGATTGACGATGTGGCCGCGCTTACGTTCGCGCATGCCGGGCAGCACCGCTTTCGTCATCGCGATCAGCCCGAACACGTTCGCCTCGAACTGCGCGCGTATCTCGTCGTCCTCGCCCTCCTCGATCGCAGCCATGTAGCCGTAGCCTGCGTTGTTCACGAGCACGTCGATGGCGCCGAACTTCGCCTGGGCCTGCTTTACGGAGTCCATGACCTGCTCCGGCTTTGTCACATCCAGCGCCAGCGCCAATGCGTGGTCCGGGAACTCAGCGGCGATGTCTTCGACGCGGGCGGCGTCACGCGCGGTGACGACGGCGCGGCCGCCGCGCTCCAGGATGACGCGCGCTATCTCTCGGCCGAAACCGGTGGAACAGCCGGTGATGAACCAGACGGCATTCTTGTCTATTGGCATTTGTGTTCCTACAGAAAGGAAGAAAGCAGTTCTTTTTTGAAAAAAAGAACCAAAAAACTTTTTCTCCCACGGCTGCACAGCCGCAAACGCTGGTTCTGCCAGTGCGCGTTTTTGCGGCGTAGGATAAAACCTCAATGCAGGCGGGGGCGCAAAAGTTTTTCGGTTCTTTTTTTCAAAAAAGAACTGCTTGCTTTCTACCCAGCTTTCTTCCTCGGCGCCGCCTTCCGAGGTGCCGCCTTTTCCTTCGCCGCCGGCTTGCTCTCCGTCTGCCCGAGGCTCTTCTTCAACGCGGCCATCAGGTCGATGACGTTGCCGCGCTCAGGCGCGGTCTCGGCGGCGGGCTTGAAGCCGGAGCCCTTGATCTTCGCGTCGATCACCTCCCGCAGCCTGGCTTCGTAGCGGTCTTCCAGATCGGACGGCGCGAACGCTTTCTGCTGGCGCTCGATGAGCTGGGTGGCGAGCTTCACCATGTCCGCATCCGGCTTGTCTTTCGGAACACGGTCGAACAGGCTTGCCGGGTTGGCGACGTCGCGATGTTCGTAGAGCGTGTGCACGATGAGGCCGTCCTGCATCGGCATGATGGCCACGGCGCGTTCGCGGCGGGATATTACCACGCGTGAGAGGGCGACCGTCTTCGCCTGCCGTATCGCGTCGCGCAGCACGACATAGACGTCCTGCGCGGAATCGCCGTCGGGCGCCATGTAATAGCTGGTGTCGAAATAGACGGGATCGATGCTGTCGGCAGTCACGAACTTGTCCACGGTCAGCGTGCTGGAACTCTCGATGCGCGCCTTTTCGAAATCCTCGTCGTCCAGCAGCACGTACTGGTCTTTTTCGAATTCGTAGCCGCGCGCGAGGTTGCGCCGTTGCAGCTCCTCGTCGGTCTGCGCGTCGAGCGTCACCATGCGCACGCGGTTGCCTGTCTTCGGGTTGATGAAGTTGAAGTGCAGGTTGGCGGTTTCGCGATGCGCGGTGTGCAGCGCCACCGGGCAGGAGACGAGGGCCAGGCGCAGATGTCCGCGCCAGATCGGGCGTTCAGCCATGTTTGCGCTTCTTTTCCGTAGGGGTTGCGAGAAGGGTCTGCCGCGCGTCGGTGTAGCCGGCCCAGGGGTCGGCTTTCAGCTTGGCCACGCGCGCCGGGACGGTGTGGATGGTGAACGCCTGAGGGTCCAGTTTGTCGGTCACCTCGCGCCAGGTGACCGGGACGGCGACGGTGGCGTGCGGCCGGGCGCGCGGCGAGAACGACGCGATGGCGGTGGAGCCAAGCCCGTTGCGCAGCCAGTCGATCAGGATGCGGCCGCGGCGGCGCGCTTTCGGCACCGAGGCGACGTAGAGCTCGGGGGCGGCGCGTTCCAGCTTCTCGGCAAACCCGCGGCACCAGGCGCGGGCGAAATCCCAGTCGCAGGAGGGGACAAGCGGAACGACAAGGTGGAGGCCTTTGCCGCCGGACGTGCGGCACCAGCTTGCGTAGCCATCGGCTTCCAGCTTCGCCTTGATGTCATGCGCGGCGCGGACGATTTCCGGCCAGGTGATGCCGTCACCGGGGTCGAGGTCGAACACCAGGCGGTCGGGCCGGCCGGCATCGTCCAGCGTGCTGCCCCAGCTATGCAGTTCCACGGCGGAGATCTGCGCGGTTGCGATCAGGCCGTCGGTGCCTTCCAGCGAGAGGTAGGGCGCTTCGTCGAAGGCGCCTTCCCGCAGGCTGGCGGGCATGCCGCGGTTGGCGTGTTTCTGGAAGAAGTGTTCGCCGCCGATGCCGTCCGGGCAGCGCACGAAGGCGAGCGGCCGGTGCGCGATCGCGTCAAGCGCGGTCTTGCCCATCGTCTGCCAGTAGTTTGCCAGGTCCTGCTTGGTCACCGCCGGGTGGCCGTCGGCGGCGGGCCACAGCTCGCGCTCAGGATGGGTCAGGCGGACACCCTCGAGTTCCGAACTGCGCGCGGCGGGCTTCTGCGCGCGCACGATACGGCCGGAATGCGAACGCCCGCCCAGCGTGATCCGCTTGGCCTCGGGGTTCGGCACGTCGCGCACCACGTCGGCAGCCGCCTTGTCCTCGCGCAGCCCGAGGAACACGGCGTGACGCAGGCGGCCGGCGCCGGACCAGCCGGTGTATTGGATTTCCGCCACGAGAGTGGGCTTCACCCAGGCGATATCCGACGGTGGTTTCTCTTCGGTCAGCAGAAGTCCGGCCGGGGGGTCGCTGGCCAGCGGCTTCAACTGCGCGGTCAGGTCCCGCAGCGTCGCGTCGGTGAAACCGCTGCCGCAGCCGCCGATGTAGTGCAGCTTGCCTGCCTCGTCATGGAAGCCGAGCTGCAGCGAGCCCAGGCCGGTGCGGCTGCCTTGCGGCGGCGTCCAACCAAGGATGACGAACTCCTCGCGGCCATGGCATTTCACCTTCAGCCAGTCCCGGCTACGGCCCGCGTGGTAGGCGCTGTCGGCGCGCTTGCAGATGATGCCCTCCAGGCCCATCGCGCAGGCGTTCTTGCGTACCTGGTCGGTGATGCCTTCCAGGTGGTCGCTGACGCGTATGAAATCCTGCTTGGGCACCAGCGCCGCCAGCGCCGCCTTGCGTTCGGTAAGCTTCAGGTCGCGCAAATCGTTGCCGTCCAGATAGAGCAGGTCGAACAGATACAGATGCAGGCTGTCTGTGCGGCTTTCCTTCAGCGCGGCCTGCAGGTCCGGGAAGCTGGACAGGCCGTCCGGCTGCAGGGAGACGAGTTCGCCGTCCGCGAGCATCGTGTCGGCCGGCAACTTGGCGGCGGCGCGGGCGACGGCGGACAGGCGGTGCGTCCAGTCCAGGCCGTTGCGGGTGAGCACGCGCACGTCGTCGCCGTCCTTGCGTATGATGACGCGGTAGCCGTCGAACTTGATTTCGCTCAGCCATTCGGCGCCCTGCGGCGGCACGTCGGCGTTGCTGGCGAGCATCGGCGCCTGTGCGTCCGGCAGCTTCGCCGCGTGCGCGTCCTTCGGCGCTGGTCTGGCCGCCGGCGTCTTGGCCGCCGCTGCCCGCTTGCGCGCCAGCTTCGGTTTGGGCAGCGGCGTGGCTTCCATCTCTGCCGCGTCCAGACCCGGGCGCTCTTCGGCGTCGTGCTCTTTGATCAGCAGCCAGCTTTCGCCGCGCTCACCCGGGCGGGGCTTCAGGCGGATCAGCACGAAACGGCCGTGCAGGCGGGCGCCGTCCAGGGTGAATTTCATTTCGCCGCGCCCGATATCGGCTGCGGCATCGCCTACCGGCGCCCAGGAACCGCGGTCCCAGATTTCCACCGTACCGGCGCCGTAATTGCCGGCGGGTATCACGCCTTCGAAACCGGCGTATTCCAGCGGGTGGTCTTCGGTGCGCATGGCCAGGCGCTTATGCGCCGTGTCCATGCTGGGGCCCTTCGGCACCGCCCAGCTCCACAGCACGCCGCCATGCTCCAGGCGGAAATCCCAATGCAGCCGGCTGGCCGCGTGCTTCTGCACCACAAAGATCGGCGCCGCGCCGGCAGCGGAATCAGCACCCGGCGCCGGTTCCGGCGTCTGCTTGAAGTCCCGCTTGCCCCGGTACGTGGCAATCGATGTGTCACGAGTCGCCATGACGGCCAGCAACGTTGTTTCGGCAGGGCAGGTTCCTTGCAGGCCATGGAACCGGGACGTGGGGATGCAGTATCGTGCTGGACCCACAAATCTAGGCGCAACACGCGCGAAGGCCAGCATGCTAGACCACGCCCAGGAACCAGGCGACTTCGCCATCACCGCCCAGATCTCGCTGGTGGAGCAGCGATTCCGCACGCTGAAACACAACGACATGTTCGGCGTGTTCGACCAGCGCGGCGACGTGCGCCCCGGGCCCGGCGGCACCGAAGGCCTGTATTTCAACGACACCCGCTACCTCTCCGAGTTCGAACTTGTGGTGGCCAACCGCCAGCTCGTCCTGCTCAGCTCCACCCTGCGCGATGACAACGCGACGCTCACCTGCGACCTGAGCAACCCCGACCTGCCGCAGCTTCCGGGCGACGGCGAGGGGGCCGCCGGGCTGGACAGCAACCTCATCCACATCCGCCGCTCGCGTTTCCTGTGGCAGGGCGTCTGCTACGAGCGGATCTCCATACGCAATTTCGACGTGTCCGCGCACACCGTTCCGGTGGAGATCCGCTACGGCGCGGATTTCGTGGACCTGTTCGAGGTGCGCGGCATGACGCGCGCGCGCCACGGGCGCCACGAGCCGGCGGCCGTCACGCTGCAGACGGTGCGGCTGGCCTACACCGGCCTGGACGATCTGCGCCGGACCACCGATCTGCGCTTCGATCCGCCGCCCGAGCGCATCGACGAGGGTCGCGCGCTGTTCCGCGTGGCGCTGCCGGCGCACGGCCGCAGCCTGATCTTCGTGGAGATCGCCTGCGACAAGCCGCCGGCCGCCTCGCCCGAGACGGCCCGCCGGCCGGCGGACAGCTTCGTCAACCGGATGATCGAGCAGCGCCGCTGGACCCGCCAGCGCAGCGCCAGTGCCGCGGGCATCGAGAGCAGCAACGAGGTGTTCAACGAGGCGATGCGCCGGGCGATCAGCGACCTGACGATGCTGACGACGGAGATGCCGACCGGTCCCTACCCGTATGCGGGCATCCCTTGGTTCAGCACCGCCTTCGGGCGCGACGCCATCCTGACCGCGCTGAACGTGCTGTGGATGGACCCGGCGATCGCCGCCGGCGTGCTGTGCTACCTCGCCGCCAACCAGGCAACCACCACCGATGCGGCGTCCGACGCCGAGCCGGGCAAGATTTTGCACGAGGTAAGGCGCGGCGAGATGGCGGAACTGGGCGAGGTGCCGTTCCGCCGCTACTACGGCAGCGTGGATGCCACGCCGCTGTTCGTCATGCTGGCCGGCGCCTACCTCGACCGCACGGGCGATCTGCCGACGGTGGCCGCCCTTTGGCCGCAGATTCAGGCCGCCCTCGGCTGGATGGACAGCTACGCCGACCGTGATCCGGACGGCTTTGTCAGCTACTTCCGTCAGACCGACGAGGGCCTCGCCAACCAGGGCTGGAAGGACAGCTTCGACAGCATCAGCCATGCCGACGGCACGCTGGCCGTGGGCCCGATCGCGCTGGTGGAGGTGCAAGGCTACGTGTTCGCGGCACGCCGGGCGGCGGCCAGCATCGCGCGCGCTATGGGCCACGCGGACGAAGCGGCCGCGGAGGAGGCAAAGGCCGCGCGCCTGCAGCAGGCGTTCGAACTGAAGTTCTGGTGCGAGGAACTCGGTATGTATGCGCTGGCGCTGGATGGCGAGCGCCGGCCTTGCCGCGTGCGTGCCTCGAACGCCGGCCACCTGCTGCTGACAGGCATCTGCTCGCCGGCGCGCGGCCTGCTTGTGGCGGAAAACCTGATGGGCAGCCGCTTCTTCAACGGTTGGGGCATACGCACCCTGGCCTCCGGCGAGGCACGCTACAACCCGATGAGCTACCACAACGGCAGCGTCTGGCCGCACGACAACGCGGTGATTGCACTCGGCCTGTCGCGCTACGGGCTGAAACCGCAGGTGATGCGGATCTTCACCGGGCTGTTCGACGCGGCATTGTATGTGGACCTGCGCCGCCTGCCCGAGCTGTTCTGCGGCTTCGCGCGGCGGCGCGGCCAGGGGCCCACGCTGTATCCCGTCGCGTGCTCGCCACAGGCCTGGGCGGCCACGGCTTTGCACGCCACGCTGGGGGCGAGCCTTGGCATACGGTACGATGCGGAAGGTTGCAGCGTGGTGTTCGATCGTCCGCGTCTGCCGGATTTCCTTGACGTGATAACGTTGCACAATCTGGCGTTGGGGGATGCGCGCATTTCCGTCGTGCTGCGGCGGATCGGCGATGAGGTGGCGATGAATGTGCTGGCGCGGACTGGGGACATTCACGCTGTGCTGCGGAGTTGAGGGAGGACGCAGAGCCTAGAGCGCCTCGGCTGACCTCGGCAAGTTCGGGGTTTCCGCGCCAAGCCGCCTGTTCAGGGGTTCAGCGTAGTAGCGGCTTACGAGAACGGCCGTAACGACGGAGAGGATGAGATAGGCGGGCAGCAGCAGGATCTTGGCTCGGGCCCAAAAATACCGCGCATCGCGTCGATGCCTGGGCTTCTCGTGCCGACGCTCACCGGATCGCTCCTTCCGAGAGTCTGCCGTTGGCTATTTCATGGGAGCGCGGTCGGAATCTTATCACTCTGGACGCTTCTTGGCTTTCCCGCTCCATCAACCGCCACCATGACAAACCTCGCCTTCGTCACCCGTTCGTGCCGGATCGGCAGCGTCCGCCGGGCCCAGACATCCACGTCTATGGTGATCGAAGTGCGGCCGATGCGCACCAGCTCGCAGTAGCAGCTGATCAGGTCGCCCACGTGGACCGGGCGCAGGAACACCAGGTCAGAGACGGCGACGGTGGCGACGCGGCCGGCGGCCAGCTCGTGCGCTGTGGAGCCGGCGGCCATGTCCATCATGCCCATGATCCAGCCGCCGAATATGTCGCCCGACGCGTTGGTGTCGGCCGGCACGGCGGGTACGCGCAGGGCCAGGTCGCCGCGCGGTGCGTCTTCCAGGGCGTCGCTCAATGGTTTGGCCAGAGGCCGGGCGTGGCAACCTCGAGGGAGTGGTGGTCGGGGTCGCGGAAATACAGGCTGGTGCCGCCGGCGGGCCAGGTTATGCGGCTCTCGATCGCCACGTCCTGCGCCGCGAGGTGGGCGGTCCAGGCATCCAGCTCGCCGACCGGGATGGCGAAGGCCAGATGCAGCGTGCCGCGCCCGTCATGGGCGGGGATGGTGCCCTGCGGCGTGTGGCTCGGCTGGGCGGAGCCGCCGCGGATGAACAGCAGCAGGACGCCGCCGCCGGGCACGCCCATGGCGCACATGCGGTCGTCGCGCAGGAACTGCTCGAAGCCCAGCACGCGCGCGTAGAAATCGTGGCTGGCGGCGAGGTCCGACACGTAGAGCGCGCTCTCCAGAATGTGGCCGAGCCTTGGGGCGGGCATGTTCAGCGGCCTGGCAGGGCGTGGGTGCGTCTGGAGACCGGCGCCGGTTCATAGGCATCCGAGGCGGATGGGAGGAAGGCGAGTCGCATGGGCGCAACGTGCCATGGGGCGTGGGAGGAAGGAAGCGAGCAAGGAAGCAGTTTTTTTGAAAAACCCTGGCCTCCCGGCATCTCCCGCGTCCGGGTGCCGCAGGATACACCGAAGCGCTCCAGCGGCGGGGGAAGCAAAAGTTTTTTGCTCCTTTTTTTGCAAAAAAGAACGCCTCCCTTCCTTTCGGAACCCACACCAGCGCGAGCGTGTTCTAGGCCCCTAGCGCCATTAGGAGCCAGAACATGACAAAGACCGCAGATGCCGCGACGCTGGAAAAGTTGTCCGGCATGATCAAACACATACAGACCGCCATGCTGACCAGCGAGGACGGCTCGCATCTGCGCGCCCGCCCGATGGTGGCAGCCCAGAAGGATTTCACCGGCGAGCTGTATTTCTACACGCATGCCAGCGCGCACAAGGTGGCCGAGGTGGGTGCCGAGCATCGCGTGGGCGTCACGTATTCGGACTCGCATCACCAGAATTACATATCGCTGTCCGGCACGGCCGAAGTTGTGCGCGACAAGGCGGAGATACAGGCGCATTGGGGCGAAGCGATGCGCACGTGGTTCCCGAAGGGCGTGGATGATCCGGACATTGCCATCCTGAAGGTTCGGGTGGACCAGGCGGAATATTGGGACGCGCCGTCTTCCACGATGCTGCATCTTTATGGGTATGTTAAGGCGGTGACTACGGGAGAGGCGCCGCATCCTGGGGGGAACGAGAAGGTGCAGGTAGCTTAAGGGCAAGTAAGCAAGGCCTTCTTTCTTGAAAGAAAGACGCAAAGAACTTTTGGTCCCTGTCGGCGGGTGGTGAAACGTTTGCCGACAGGGATCGGGGTTTTTTTCCTTCAGTGCCGCCCGACCAATGCTAATAGGATCTCTACGATGATCAGTGCGATGATGGCGCCCTCCATCAGGCCGGCGCGGCTACTGGCGGCTTCGTCGTAGAGCGCCGCGTAGGTGTCGCGTATGATCGAGAGCTTGCGGTTTACGGCGGCACTTACCGATTTCACGCGGAACAGGTCCAGCGCCGCGGAATAGACGCGGGCCAGATAGACGTCTTCGGTGACTTGCAGGGCGTTGTCGACTTTTTCGGTAAGTTCGGTGACTTCGGCGACTAGCGTGTAGAGACGGCGGGCGAGGACGGCGAAGCGGCGGGGGCCGCGGCTCAGGCGGCGGGTGGCTT
>CAXTVW010000019.1:0-3905 GCA_964247675.1 uncultured Acetobacteraceae bacterium | reverse complement strand
CGGCGGGCGAGGACGGCGAAGCGGCGGGGGCCGCGGCTCAGGCGGCGGGTGGCTTCTTCGACCAGGTCGTACATGCGGGGCAGTTCGGCATCCAGCAGCTCGTCGTAATAGCGCATTTCTAGGAACTGGGCGTTGGCGACTTCTATGACGTCGGCGACGTCGGTGTCGCGGCGTGGTTCGAAGATGAAGGCGCGGTCCCAGGTCAGCACGACGAGGTCGTCCGTGTAGTAGCTGAAGCGGCGGCTTAGCAGGTCGGCGCGGGCGGCTTCGGCGAGCTTCCGGGTCTCGCCGCTCAGCAGGGGGACCAGGTCTATCTCGCGGCCGAGCTGGGTGGCGAGGACGGGTTCGCCGAAGCTGTGCACGGTGGCGACCAGGTAGTCCTCGTCCAGGTCCGAGCGGTTGGAGCGGGTCAGAGCGGGGCCAATGGTTTCGCGCAGCGTGTCCAGCAGGGTGTGCCAGAAAGCGATGTCGGTTTCGGTGCCGATGGCGGCTTCCACCGCATTCATGCGGGCGGTGTAGCTTGACCAGTCCAGGTTGTCGGCCGGGACCTGGATGGCGAGGGTGACGACGCCGAAGGCGTAGAGGCGGGCGAAGACGGTGACTTCCACGTCTGCCGGCGTGGCTTCCTGGAGGGTGAGCTGCATGGGCGGCAGGACCAGGCCAAGCGGAGGCTCGCCGAAAGACACGGCCTTTGGCGGGGTTCCGGTCAGGCGCGAGCGGGCACCCTGGCGCGCCTGGCCGGCCCAGAGGTTTTCGGCGCGCTGGAGATCGATGGCGTAGGCGATGTCGAACAGGCGGAGCGCCGTTATGTGGCCGGAGACGACCAGGGGGCCGTGGCCGGCGGCCGCGCGGATGGGGATGTTCGGGGCGGCCGCGTCCATCATGGGCGCAGCATAGCAGCATTCGGGCTTGAACCGGTTAGAGGACTCGCTGGGCCGGAGGTTGGAAGGCAGGCGACGCCTTCTTTCAAGTGTTGGTGCGAAGTCGCTTCACGCGTACGCGTGCATCGCACGACGCGGTTTCTGGCGCGCTTTTGCTGCGCTCCGGTTTTCATGGCCACGGCAGGCCACTCCGCTCCGGTGCTTGGAAAAACATGCCGGCTTACTGGCCGAGTCGACTGTTCCGACAGATACTGAGAAGAAGCAGAGCTTTTGCTACCTCGACCTTCGATACTTCCCGGGGCAACTGGCTGGTGCGGAGGTGGGAGGCGGTCTTTTCTGTCGAGAAAGGACCGCCCCCTCAGTGCGGTGGGCCGGGCGGTTTGTCAGGGTCGTCTTGCAGGTCGGCGCTGGCGATGAAGGCGAGATCGCGGGTGGCCAGGTCGGCTGCGAGTTGGTCGAAGTCCAGCTTGAAGCCCAGGTCTTCGCAGATCGTCTCCAGGAGGTCCGGCAGCGAGGTGGTGCCGTCCGGGTCCAGCGCCAGTTCGGTCTCCAGCATCTCGTCGGCCTGTTCGCGCAGTATGGCCCGGTCGGGGCGGCCGTGGGTTGCCTGGCGGATGGCGCGGCGGATCTTGGCGCGGCGCGGGTCTGCCTGGGTGTGGGCGCCGAGCGTTGCAGCATGGCCGGCGACGATGCGGGTCTCCAGCTTGATGGCCTGGCGGACGGCGCTGGAGAGATGGGCGAAGAGGGTGGCGGGGTGCGGCGCGCGCGGGAGGCGAGGAGCCGGCTCGTTTCTTTGCTCGGGTCCGGGCGGCAATTGGGCGAACGCCATCTGGGCGCGGGCGGCGGCGGCCTCGGCGAGCATCATGGCGAGTTCGGCCAGGCGCTGGCACTGGCCCAGGTGGCGCGCGGTGCGTTCGCCGGCGGTCTCGTGGATGATGGTGATTGCGGACACGGGCGGCGCCTGGGTGGTGATGTGGAACATAATAGGAACGCTGGGTGGAGCTGGGCAAGTGGTTTGTGGTGGGAGTGCGGGCAGGGGATGCTGGCGTCGGGTGCGTGGAGCGCCGCAGGTGATGATGCAGCACGGTGCAGACCGCGCGCTGGGAGGTTGGTGCAGGCGGCTCGTCCGCCCTGGGCAGTGCTTAACCGGCTGACTGCGAAGTTTGACCGCTTACAGCCTTTTCACAAAAAGTACAGACAGCCTGCACGGGGCGTGTGCGCATTCCGGATGCTGCTCACCCTAACGCAATTCAACCTACTTCAAGACAGCCGAGGTCTGGGCCGTGAGTCTTACCGCCTACCGAATACTCGAACATGGGCGGAAGGCGTTTTTCCGCGGTGACAGGAGGACGGTGCCGGAGACGTTTCTGTGGATTGCCTTGTTGGGCACGGCGATATGTCTCAGGATGCCTTCGCTGATGCAGGGTCGGTTCTGGGCAGAAGATGGGCACCCCCTCTACAGCCAGGCCTGGACCCTGCCGTGGTCGCAAGCACTGCTAGCTGTGGACATGGGCTATTTAAATCTTGCTGGGAATGCGGCAGGAGTCCTGGCGCGCTACGCAGGCCCTGTCGAGACTGCCCCTTTTGTCACTCTTGCCGTTTCACTGGTCCTTCAGTCACTGCCTGGGGTAATCCTCATCACGGCGCGTGATAATTGGCTGTCAGAACGTTGGGTGCTTGGAGCGGCTTTGCTCTATCTTGCTATCGCTCCGGCTGCGGAAGAGGTCTGGCTGAATACAGCAAATAGTCAGTTTCACATGCTGCTCGCTGCTTCACTTCTGCTGTGTCTTGACGCCCCGCAAAGAGGTGAAACATGGCCCCGGCTCGGCATCCTGTTCTTCGCACCGTTATGCGGGCCTGCGCCTCTTGCGTTATTACCAGTGTCCCTGGCCCGCGCGTTACTGGCGCGATCGCGCGCACGGCTTGCACAAACTCTCGCGCTGACTTGCGGGCTTGCCTTGCAATTTGGCTTGTTTTGTCACGGAAGAGGAGTCCACCTGGCGGTTCGCGCTTTGGCAAGTGCGGTGTATGTAAAGCAGCTCCTGGTCCCGGTGCTGGGAGAATACGCCGCAACGCCCGCACAACAGATTGCGCTCGCCTTGAGCCATGGGGTTACGCCGGTCCGCGTCTGGGTGGGCGTCCTCTTGCTCTGCATTGGGCTGTGCTCCGTGATCTGTTTGTCTGCACTTCGTCAGCCCCGTTCAGGAGCGCCGTTCTGGTTGATCGCAACCGCAACACTCCTGCTTGTGGCATCCTATTTCGGCGCGATAGGTGGCCCGATAATGCTATTGGACGGCGTCGCTGGAGAGCGTTACAGCTTTGCGCCGCAAACGCTGCTCATTCTAGGTTTGCTTGCGGCATCGCGTAACTTGTCACCGCGACTGGCTGCATTTCCATTAGCTGCGGTTGTCTGGACGCTGGCTGCGGGCGCGGTGAGCTTAGCGCGTCCTTCAAGCCAATTCTTTTCGACAGGCCCAAATTGGCAGGAGGAAGTCAGGCTCTGGCGACGCGATCCCGCAAGAGAACTCCGTATCTGGCCTGCGGGTTCGCAGTGGGTGATCCACATTCATGATGGCTCACCTCGGTGATGATACCATCGAGATACGACAACCGAGCCGCTTCCCTAACCATCCTAGGTAGAGGCGCCAGAACCCGACCATGCGTTTGCCAAAGCGCCGATTCTGACGGCAGGTGCATGACTGTCATGAAGTGGGTGATGGCTTCTCCTGCGCTAATTCCTCGAAGCGCTCGTAAGCTGCGTTCGGTGAGCTGCAGTAGTAGATTGTGCGTTTCGGCCGATGCTTTAGGAAATGGCGTTAAGAACCGGCACAAGCAGTCTGAGATCGAGCGAATACTTGAAGGCTGGAACGGCTGTTTCGCCACGTTCAAGAAACAAAGCGGCCCTCGGTCCACACACAGGCACCGGCGTCCGGGGTCCAGTAGCCGTATTGCCACAGGATGGGTGCGGCGGGCCAATGGGGGTGGGGTGGGCGGGGGAGCCAGGACGGCGGGACCCAGTCGTAG
>CAXTVW010000018.1:0-33984 GCA_964247675.1 uncultured Acetobacteraceae bacterium | reverse complement strand
CGGCGAGCCAGGCGAGCAGCACGGCGAACGCGGCGCTGCGCCACCAGGCGCCACGCGCGCGGCGCCAGTGTCCGGCGCCAGCGGCCAGAAGGCAGGCGGCGGCAAGTAACGCCAGAAGCCAAACCGGTAGCGCTGGGGCGAAGCGCAGGGCTGAGATGGCCTGGGTCATGAAGTAAACTCGGTAATATGGTGTCGGATCAAAACGAACACGGAAGGCTTGTAACGTCTTGGTTCGAGCTACTTACGCCCATTGCCTGTGTAAAACCTTTGTCACGTAAAGCGGCTCGCATCTCGAGCTCTCTTTTATCGGGGCGTGACTCCTGCCCTGTCTCTCCGATGAACACACGGTCGCCTCGCTTGAGATGAATTACGTAGCTGGCGCGATCTACGTAGGCGGCTTTGATGCGTTGGAAGAGATAAGTGCCCGGTGGAAGCGAGTAGGCTCCGATAAAGGGGCCTAATAACTGGGATGGGCCTATGTTGAAGAAGCAGCTGGTGTTTTGCTTCCGAGCTGCATCGTCGTATTCGCCGACATACACACGTTCGCCTAGTTTCACATCAACGCCCAGCAGCGTCGCTATAGATCGCTCAGGTGGAATGGCGCTCAGCGACAGCACGTCAGCGTCAGAAGCACATCCTGAGGCTAGAACAATTGAAGCGAACGCAAGCGCTCGTGGACACCGTCTTTGCCATCCTCGGGTCACTGCCCCAGCCGCTCCAGGATCGCCGGCACGTGCACCTGGTCGCCTTTGTAGTTCCCGGTCAGCGCGTACATCACGAGGTTCACCCCGAAGCGGAACGCCAGCGTGCGCTGCCTTGCCCCGCCGGGCACCGTCGCGAACAGCGGGTTGCCGTCGTCATCCTGGGCCCAGGCCGCCGCCCAGTCGTTGGAGCCCACGATCACCGGGCTGACGCTGTCGTTGCTGCGGTCCTGGTCCTGCTGCACCCACACCGTGTCACCGTCGAAGCGGCCGGGGAAGTCCTGCAGCAGGTAGAAGGCGCGGGCCAGCACGTGGGCGGAGGTGAGCGGGGTCAGGCGCGGGATGTCCAGGCCGCGGCCGATGCGGCGCAGGGCGGCCGCCGCGTCGGGGGCCGCGCCGGCGCCGGAGCCGGCGTCCTCTGCGTTGCCGCCCTGCAGGTCGATCACGATGATGCCGCCGTGGTGCATGTAGTCGTTCAGCGCGGCCACCATCTTGGGCGAGCCGTCCGTCCGTGCGGTGACGGGGAAGTAAAGGAGCGGGAAATAGCCGAGGTCGTCGCGGCCCGGGACCACGCCGACGGGGTCTGCCAGCACGGCGGCGGTGCGGGTGTTCACGTAGTCCGACAGGCCGGCGAGGCCGGCGCGCGAGGTGGCGTCCACCGTGGGGTCGCCGGTGATGACGTAGGCCAGGTGGGTGGCCAGAGCGGGGTTGTCGGCCGCGTGGGCCGGGGTGCCGGCGGCGAGGGCGGTCGCCAGGACCAGTGCGGCGCCGGCGCGGCGCCAGGGCAGTGCGCCCACGCCGTCCAGCAGCCCGCGCAGGCGCAGGGTCAGCAGCATGTCCGCGCAGAGCAGCAGGACGGCCAGGGCGATGAGCCAGGGGCCGATCGGCCGGGTGCGCGGGGCGGCAGCGAGCGACATGCGCGCGGCACCGGCGACCGGGGCCATGGAAGAGAGTTCCAGCGGCGAGGACCCCAGGTTCAGCGCGTGGCGGTCGCGCTCCGGGCCGTAGAAGCCGGGCGGGTGGATGGGGGACGGCACCACGCGGTTGATCTCACGCGCGCTTACGCTGCGGGCGGCTTCCGGCGGCTGGCCGAGCACGCCCTCGCCGTCCAGGATCAGGGCGGGGGTTAGGAGGCGCGCATCGTCGGCCACCGCGACGCCGGCGGAGCGCGCCACCAGGCGGCTGAGCATGTCCAGGAACAGGCCGGACAGCGGCAGGTTGGACCAGTCGGCGTTGGCGGTTGCGTGGAACAGCACCACTTCGCCGGCGCCGAGATGGGCGGCGGTGACGAGCGGCGTGCCGTCCGCAAGCGAGGCCCAGGTGGCGGGCGCGGGCTGGGCGGAGGGGTCCGCGAGGACCTGGCGGTTGACCGTTACCTCGGCCGGCACGCGCAGGCCGGCGAAGGGAGAGCCCTGGGGGAAGGCGGCGAGATGCGCGGGCTGGCTCCAGGACATGGCGCCGCCAAGTTGCCTGTCGCCGGGCAGCAGGCGGCCGGGCAGCAGCGGGTCGGTGGCCGGCGCATCTTCGGCGGGCGTGGCGTCGGGGGCTGGCGCCAGCCCGGCGGAAGCGAAGCGCAGGAGGAGGCCGCCCTGCTTCACCCAGGCGGCGATGGCGGCGCTGTCCTCGGGCGAGAGCGAGCTGCCGGTCAGCACAAGCATCGAGAGCTTGCGCGCCAGCAGGCTGGCGACGGTGCCGCGGCGCAGTTCGGTCGAGGGGCCTAGTGCGCGTTCCAGGTAGTATTGGTCGCCGAGCAGGGGGGTGTCGGTTCCGGTGCCGCTGTTGACCAGGCCGACCGGACGCCGGCGTGCCGCTTCGTCGAGCAGCGCCACGGAGCCGGCGCCGGGAGAGCCGGCCAGGCGCAGGGCGCCAAGCTGGTTGCGCAGCTCCGGCGGCAGGTTGATCACCGCTTCCGCGGTGGCGGCACCTGCCGGCACGCTGAGCGCGGTGCGGGAGAGGACGCGGCCGTCATTCGTCTCGGCCAGGACGGCTTCCTGGCGGGCGCCGGGCCAGGGCGTCTGGCGCAGGCGGGCCAGCAGCCGTTCCGGTGCGAGATCCGCCTGCAGCAGGCGCGCGGGCGCGTCACCGGTCAGTTCGGTGACCCGGCCGCGGGCGGACAGAGCGCGGGCGAAGTTGGCGTCCGCGGGCGAGGCCACCCCGTCCGACACGTAGAAGACCGGGCCGCTGCCGGCGACCAGGCCAGCCGCCTTTACCCTGTCGGAGGGCCATGGCTTCGGGCGCAGCGCGTCCAGGGTCTGGCGCAGGATGGTTGCCGGCATGGCGGCGCTGGCTGGCGGCAGGCGGCCGTCCGCACCTGGCGCGGTGGTCAGCAGGCTTACCTGGCGCCCTGCCCGCGCCAGCCTGTCCAGTATCGCGTCCGACGCGGTAATACGCTGGGTGAAGTCGGCACCGGACGACCAGCCGTCATCGATCACCAGCAGCGCCGGGCCGCCGCCGCTCACCGCCAGTCCTGAACCGGTCAGCACCGGCTGGGCCAGCCCGACGATCACCAGGGCGCAGGCGGCCAGGCGCAGCGCGAGCAGCCACCAGGGCGTGCGGGCCGGCGTCTCCTCCTTCGGGCGCAGCCCGGCCAAGAGGCGGATTGCCGGGAAGGTTTGCGCGCGCGGGGCGGGCGGGGTGGCGCGCAGCAGCCACCATAGCACGGGCAGCAGGATCAGCGCCGCGAGGACCCAGGGTTGGGCGAAGATCACAGCGCGGCCACGTGGCCAGAGGCGGCGTGGCTGGTGGCGCTGAGCGCCAGCCAGAGGGCGAGGAGTGCCGCTTCAGGCGGATTGTCGGTACGGTGTATGGCGAAGCCGAAACCGGCGGCCTCGCAGATGGCGCGCAGGCCGTCCTGCTGGCGGGCGAGCGCGCTGGCGTAGGCGTCGCGGACGCCTTCGACGCGGGGGATCACCGCGTCGGCTTCGCCTTCCAGGCCGTGGAAACGCACGCGACCGTCATAGGGCAGGGCCAGCTCCGCGGGGTCCAGCACCATCACCAGGTGGCCGCGCACCGGCACTTCGGCCAGGCGGCGGATTGCGGTGGCTGTCTCCTCGAGCGGGCCGAGGAAGTCACCGAGCAGCACGGCGGCGGCGTGGCGCGGGAGGGCGGCGGGCGGCGGCACGCCGGCGGCGCCGGCGGGGAGCGCGCGTTCGACGCCGTCCAGGGCCTGGCGGCCGGCGAAGACGCGGCCCTCGACGCCGATCAGGCGGACCTGCTCGCCGGCGCGGAACAGCAGGCTCGCCAGGGCCAGCAGCAGGAGGTCGGCGCGTTCGCGCTTTTCCGGCAGGGCGCGGGCGGAGCGCCAGGCCATGCTGGGCGAGGCGTCGCGCCACAGGCACACGGTCTGGGCGGCCTCCCATTCCATGTCACGCACGTAGGTGCGGTCGGACTTGGCGGATTGCTTCCAGTCGATGCGCGCGCCGGTGTCGCCGGTGACGAAGGGGCGGAACTGCCAGAAGCTGTCGCCGGTGCCGACGCGGCGGCGGCCGTGTACGCCTTGGGCCACGGTTGACGCTACGCGCTCGGCTGCCACGAGGAGCGGCGGGAGGCGGGCGGCCAGGGTTTCGGCTGTGGCGCGCATCTTAGGAAGGAAGCAGTTCTTTTTTGAAAAGAACGCTGCACGAGGGCGCGCGCAGGTCCTGCCAAGGCGCGTGTCGGCAGAACCAGAGCGAGCTCGCATGCAAGCGTGGGGACAAAAGTTTTTTGCTTCTTTTTTTCAAAAAAGAAGGCCTTGCCTGCTTGCCTTCACCCGAGCGCGCCCACAAGCCGGGAAATCACCGTAGGCAGCGCCACACCCTCGGCCCGCGCCGAGAAGCCCAGCGCCATGCGGTGCCGCATGACCGGCTGGGCCAGGGCCGCCACGTCATCCAGGCTGGGCGACAGCCGCCCGTCCAGCAGCGCGCGTGCGCGGGTGGCGAGCATCAGCGCCTGGGCGGCGCGGGGGCCTGGGCCCCAGGCCACGTGCCGGCGCACGCCGTCGTCCTGCGCGGTCTCAGGCCGGGCGCCGCGGACCAGGGCCAGGATGGCTTCGACCACGCTCTCGCCGACCGGGACGCGGCGGACCAGGGCCTGGGCGCGCATGAGGTCCTCGGCGGACATGACCTGGGTTGCGGCGGCGGTCTCGGCACCTGTGGTGGCCAGCAGCATGGCGCGTTCGTCGGCGAGGTGGGGGTAGCCGATCTCCACCTGCAGCAGGAAGCGGTCCAGCTGGGCTTCGGGCAGCGGGTAGGTGCCTTCCTGCTCGATCGGGTTCTGGGTGGCCAGCACGTGGAAGGGTTGGGGCAGCGCGTGTTCCACGCCGCCGACGGCCACGCGGCGCTCCTGCATGGCTTGCAGCAGGGCGGACTGGGTGCGCGGGCTGGCGCGGTTGATCTCGTCGGCCATCAGGAGCTGGCAGAAGATCGGCCCCTGGACGAAGCGGAAGCTGCGGCGGCCGGCCTCGCCTTCCTCCAGCACCTCGGTGCCGGTGATGTCCGCGGGCATCAGGTCCGGCGTGAACTGCACGCGGCGGCGGTCCAGGCCCAGGACGGTGCCGAGCGTTTCCACCAGCAGCGTCTTGCCCAGGCCGGGCACGCCGACCAGGAGCGCGTGGCCGCCGGCGAGGAGTGCGACCAGGGTCTGCTCGACGGCTTCTTCCTGGCCGAGGATGACGCGGCCGATCTCCCGCCTGGCGGCGGCCACTGTTGCGGCCAGTCGGTCCGCGTCGGCGATCAGAGTGTCCTGCAACCGGAAATCCCCGTGAACTGAAAAGGCCCGTAGGCTTCGAGTGTGGACCTGCGTCGCCATCCTGCAACCCGCATCCATCGCCCGTCCAGTAGTGCCACCGTGTCGCGCGATTTTCCGTGGCGCCGGTATTACATACGCGCCATCACGCTCCCTATATGGCGGTGATGCGCCGGACCATGCCTCGCCCCTGCCTCGCCGCTGCCCAATGAACCGCGCCGTTCTCACGCCCGAGACCTCGATCGTGCTGCCCGCCGGGCTCGAACGATCCGGTTGCGACCGGGCCAAGCGGGTGCGCACCGAGTGCGGCGACATGCCGTTCCTTGTGCAGCGCGATGGCACCTGGCTGTATCGCGGCAGCCCGATCGGGCGGAAGGAGCTGGTCTGCCTGTTTTCCAGCGTGCTGACGCGGGACGCGGCGGGCGACTACTTCCTGGAGACGCCGGTGGAGCGCGGCCGCATCCAGGTGGAGGATACGCCCTGGATCGCCGTGGAGATGGAGTGGCGCGGTTGCAGCCAGGGGCGCAACCAGGCCCTCTCCTTCCGCACGAACGTGGACCAGGTGGTGACGGCCGGGCCAGAGCACGCGCTGCGGGTGGCGCATAACGCGCTCACCTGCGAGCCGGTGCCCTACATACACATACGCGATGGCCAGGGCGGGCACAGGCTGGAAGCGCGGATAGCGCGATCGGTGTATTACGAACTGGTGGCGATTGCGGTGCCGGGCGTGGTGGCTGGCCAGCAGAAGCTGGGCGTGTGGAGTTGCGGCGTGTTCTTCCCGCTGGGCGACTTGGTGGCCGAGTGCGGCGACGACGATACTGACGATTGATCCGCCGGCGGGGCTGGTCGCCCCCGGGCTGACCGAGGCGGATCTGCGTGCGCGCCTGTGCGGGCCCGATCCGGCCGGGCTGGATCGTTCCGAACTTGCCGAAGCCGACGGTACGTCGCTGGTTCCCGCGGCGGTGCTGGTGGGCATCGCGGTTGGCGCCGCGCCGGGCGTGCTGCTGACGCGACGCAGCGCCAGGCTGCGTCAGCATTCCGGCCAGGTGAGCTTTCCGGGCGGGCGTATCGACCCTACCGACGCCAGTCCGGAAGCCGCCGCCTTGCGCGAGGCGAACGAGGAGGTGGGGCTGGATCCGGGCCACGCCGAAATCCTCGGCCGGCTGCATGATTACGCCACCGGAACCGGTTATCGCATCACGCCGGTTCTGGCGCTGCTGGCGCCTGGCTACATCACCAGCGCTTCGGCGCAAGAGGTGGACGCCATCTTCCAGCTGCCGCTGGCCACGCTGCTGGATCCGGCGGCGCCGCAGCGGCGGGGGGCGGAGTTCCGGGGTGCCTGGCGGGAATACTGGGTTTGGCCGCATCCGGAGCAGTATATCTGGGGGGCGACGGCGGCGATCCTGGTGCATCTGGCGCGGCGGCTGCGGGGTGGGTAGGGTCTCGGACAAGCAAGGCAAGGAAGGCCTTCTTTTTTGAAAAAAAGAAGCAAAAAACTTTTGCTCCTGCGCCTGCCCCGAGGCGCGCTCCGGTTTTGCCAGAGCGCGTGTTTGCAGAACCGGACGGGGCCATCGTGCCAGCGCGGGAGTAAACGTTTTTTGGTTCTTTTTTTCAAAAAAGAACTGCTTGCTTCCTTATGACCCGCATCTGCGTCCTCGCTTCCCCAACCGACCTCGCACAGGAAGCCCGTGCGCGGCTTGTCGCCCGTTACGGCGATGCGCCGTTCACCGCGTCCGACGTGGTCGTCTGCCTGGGCGGCGACGGGTTCATGCTGGAGACGCTGCACCGTACGCTGACCTGCGACGTGCCGGTTTACGGGATGAATTGCGGCTCGGTCGGGTTCCTGATGAACGCGTTCCTGGAAGACGATCTGACGGACCGGCTGGCGCGCGCGCAGGGCGTGGTGCTGCATCCGTTGCGCATGCATGCGGTCACCCGCTCCGGCGTGGTGGAGGAGGCGCTGGCACTCAACGAGGTGTCTCTGCTGCGGCAATTGCGGCAGACGGCGAAGATACGGATCACCATCGATGGGCGCGTGCGCCTGGCGGAGCTGGTGTGCGACGGGGTGCTGGTGGCGACGCCGGCGGGTTCTACCGCCTATAACCTGTCGGCGCATGGGCCGATCGTGCCGTTGTCGGCCAATTTGCTGCCGCTGACACCGATCAGCGCGTTCCGGCCGCGGCGGTGGCGCGGGGCGCTGTTGCCGAGCACGGCGGATGTGCTGTTCGAGATACTTGAAGGTGACAAGAGGCCGGTTTCCGCGGTGGCGGATTTTACCGAGGTGCGGGATGTGGCGTCCGTGGCGATCAGCGAGGACCGGAGCGTGAAGACGACGATCCTGTTTGATCCGGATCAGGGGTTGTCGGAGCGGATCGTGGCGGAGCAGTTTACGGTCTGAGGGGCGTAAGCAAGGCCTTCTTTTTTGAAAAAAAGAAGCAAAAAACTTTTGCTCCTGTCGGCTGCATCAAGGCGCGCGCAGGTTCTGCCGGAACGCGCATTTTGCAGAACCGGCGCGCGCCGTGGTGCAGGCGGGGGAGTAAAAGTTTTTTGCTTCTTTTTTTAAAAAAGAAGGCCTTGCTTGCTAAAGTCCCAACTCGCTCAGCCCCGGATGCCCGTCAGGCCGGCGTCCGGACGGCCAGCGAAACAGCCGGTCCGCCTCGGTGATGGCGAGGTCGTTTATGCTGGCGACGCGCCGGCGCATGAGTCCGTGCGCGTCGAACTCCCATAGTTCGTTGCCGTAGGAGCGGAACCAGGCGCCGAGCTCGTCGTGCCATTCATAGGCGAAGCGCACGGCCATGCGGTTCTCGCGGAAGCCCCACAGCTCCTTGATCAGCCGATAGTCCAGCTCGCGGTGCCATTTGCGGGTGAGGAACGCGCGTATCTCGTTACGCCCAGTTATGAATTCGATGCGGTTGCGCCATTGGCTGTCCGGCGTGTAGGCGAGCGACACGGCGTCCGGGTCGCGCGTGTTCCAGGCATCTTCGGCCTTCCGTACTTTCTCCACCGCGGTCTCGGGCGTGAAGGGTGGGACGGGCGGACGCGTCTCCTGGCCGGTCATGGCGGGGGTTCTCCTGTGCGGTAGCCGGGATCAGCCGGCTAGTGCCTTGCGCCGCCGGGGTCCGCAAGCGCCGGACCGGCGCTTGCGGATGATGGCGAAGCGGGCCCGCTCAGGCGGCGACCAGGCTTTCGGACGGCATGCCGGTTGCCGACAGGGCGGCCATGCTGTTCGGGTCCCGCATCATGTAGCCGCGTCCCCAGACGGTGCCGATGAGGTTGCCGGCGCCGGACTGGGCGAGCTTCTTGCGCAGCTTGCAGATGAACACGTCGATGATCTTCATCTCCGGCTCGTCTATGCCGCCGTAGAGGTGGTTGAGGAACGCCTCCTTCGTGAGCACCATGCCGCGGCGCAGGACCAGCAGCTCCAGTATCGCGTATTCCTTGCCGGTGAGGTGCACGGTCTGGCCGTCCGCCTGCACTTCGCGGCTATCGAGGTTGAGCTGCAGGTTGCCGATGCGCAGGACCGGCTGGCTGTATCCTTTGCTGCGCCGGATGATCGCCTGGATGCGGGCGATCAGCTCGTCCTTGTCATAGGGCTTGCTGATGTAATCGTCCGCACCCATGCCGAAGCCGCGCACCTTGGCGCCGGCGCGATTCAGGCCGGACAGGATCAGCACCGGTGTTTCCACACGGCCGGCGCGCATCCGGCGCACGACCTCGTAGCCTTCCATGTCCGGCAGGATGAGGTCGAGCACCACGATATCGTAATCGTAATGACGCACCAGCTCGAGTGCCTCCTCTCCCGTATCAGTCTGATCAACGATTGCTCCATTATTCCGGAGCATCATCACCACTGCGCGTGCAGCGTTCACATCGTCTTCTACCAGCAGGACCCGCATTGCCATCTCCCGTGTTTCGATACGGTATGTTTACCACCGGTGCGTGTGCCGCGCCAGAACTTTTTCGCGATATCGAAATAAATTTGGGAACAGAAGGAGATCGTGCGTTGAACGAAGCAGGAAGATGTTTCGGGCTGTGTTTTATTTTGGATGGGCTTAGTTAATGTCCGTTTCGTCTCAGGAACGTAAACATTCCGCGGTCCGTGCCGGTCTTGCCGGCATCCAGCCTTACCAGTTGAGCGGGTCGGCGCGCGCGGTGGGACCGCTGGGCGTGGAGATAGCCGGCCTTTCGCGCCACCTTTCGGTGGGCGACAGGGTTTGGGTCGAGGGAAGCCAGGGACGGCGCACGCTGGCGGAGATCGTCTCCGCCACGGCGCAGAGCCTGACGGCCGCGCCGTTCGGGGAGACGCTTGGCCTAGGCGCCGGGGCGCGCGTGCACGCGGCCGCCCTGCCGCAAGCCGGGTGTGGCCAGGGGGCCAGCCTCTCGCCATGTGACGGGTGGCTCGGACGGGTGATCGATCCGCTGGGACAGCCGGCCGATGGCGGCGGGGCGCTGCCGCCCGGGCCGGTCGCTCGCCCGGTGCGCGCGGCGCCGCCGCCAGCGATCAGCCGGGCCCGGCTCGGCCCGCCGATCGATCTGGGCGTGCGGGTGCTCAACTGCTTCACCACCTGCCGCACCGGCCAGCGCCTGGGCCTGTTCGCCGGCTCGGGCGTGGGGAAATCCACGCTGATGTCCATGCTGGCGCGCCACACCGAGGCGGACGTGATCGTGCTGGCGCTGGTGGGCGAACGCGGACGCGAGGTGCGCGAGTTCATCGAGGACGATCTGGGGCCGGAGGGCCTGGCGCGGTCCGTGGTTGTGGTGGCGACGTCCGACGCGCCGCCGCTGCTGCGGCGCGAGGCTGCGTATGCCGCGCTGACGGTGGCAGAGCATTTCCGCGACGAGGGGAAGTCCGTGCTGCTGCTGATGGACAGCGTCACCCGCTTCTGCCTGGCGCTGCGCGAGATCGGGCTGGCGGCAGGCGAGCCGCCCGCAACGCGCGGGTACCCGCCCAGCGTGTTCGCCGAACTGCCGCGCCTGCTGGAGCGGGCCGGGCCCGGCCCCGTGCTGGCGGACGGCACGGCCGGCCAGATCACCGCTTTGTTCACCGTGCTGGTGGAAGGCGACGACCACGACGAGCCGGTGGCCGACGCCGTGCGTGGCATACTGGACGGCCACGTGGTGCTGGACCGGCGGATCGGCGAAGGCGGCCGCTACCCGGCCGTGAACGTGGCGCGCTCTCTCTCGCGCGCCGCCGCCGGGTGCCTGACGCCGCCGCAGACCGCGCTGGTGCGCCAGGCGCGCGCCATGCTGGCGCTGCATGGGGAGATGGCGGACATGGTGCGGCTCGGCGCCGTGAAGCCGGGGGCGGACCCGGCGCTGGATGCCGCCTTGCAGGCCGTGCCGCGCATAGAGGCGATGCTTGGCCAGGGACGGCACGAACCGACCGGCATCGAGGCGAGCTTCGCCGCGCTGCAGGCCGCCATCGGCGCGCCGGCCCGGGCGGGCTAGCGCCGCATGGCCGATACGCTCGCCACCCTGGCGCGCCTGCGCCGCCTGCAGGCCACCGCGGCAAAGCGGGGCCTGGCCGACGCGCTGCGGGCGGAGGCGGAGGCGGAGGCGGCCTTGCAGCAGGCCCAGCAGGCGCCCGGCCTGGAGGCGCGCCATGTGGCGGCGGAAGACGAGCGCCTGCTGGCCAGCGCGTTCGCGAACTGGTTGGCGCGCTCTGCTGCCGTCATACACGGCCAGACGCTGCGGGCGGATGCCGCGGCGCAGGAGCGGGGCGCGGCCTCGGCCAGGCTGCAGGCGGCGGAGGGCGCGCTGGAAGCGGTGTGCACGCTGCAGGAAGAGCGGGCGGTGGTTGCAAGGCGGGCTTCGCTCAGGCGGGGGCAGATGCGGCTTGATGAGGCGGGGGCAAGGAAGGCAAGGCAAGCAGTCCTTTTTTGAAAAAAAGGACCAAAAAACTTTTGCACCGGGGGCGGGTGTTTCAGCACCCGCCGACAGGGAGCAAAAGTTTTTTGCTTCTTTTTTTCAAAAAAGAAGGCCTTCCTTCCTTTCTTACGTCCCGCCATACAAAGCGCCCATCTTCCGGAGCGCCGCCCCAATGCCGAACATCACCCTGCCCGACGGCTCGGTCCGCCGCTTCGAGGGTGCGGTGACGGGCACCGAGATCGCGGCCGCCATAGGGCCGGGCCTGGCCAAGGCTGCGCTGGCGATGAAGGTGGACGGACGCGCGGCGGACCTCTCGCGCAGCATAGAGGCGGATTCGCGCGTGGTGTTCATCACCCGGCGGGACCCCGAGGCGCTGGAGATGATACGCCACGACACGGCGCATGTGCTGGCCGAAGCCGTGCAGTCACTGTATCCCGGCACGCAGGTGACGATCGGGCCTTCCATCGAGAACGGCTTCTATTACGATTTTGCGCGCAACGAGCCGTTCCGGCCGGAGGATTTCCCGGCCATCGAGGCGCGGATGCGCGAGATCGTGGCGCGGCGCGCGAAGTTCGTGCGCGAGGCGTGGGATCGCGACGAGGCGATCGCGTTCTTCGAGGCGCGCGGCGAGCGTTACAAGGCCGAATTGATACGCGACCTGCCGGAGAGCGAGACGATCACCATCTATCGCCAGGGCGAGTGGCTGGATCTGTGCCGCGGCCCGCACATGCGCGACACCGGCGATATCGGCAGCGCGTTCAAGCTGATGAAGGTGGCCGGCGCGTATTGGCGGGGCGACCACCGCAACGCGATGCTGACGCGCATTTATGGGACTGCATGGCGGGACCAGAAGGAGTTGGATGCGCATCTGCACCAGCTCGAGGAGGCGGAGCGGCGCGACCACCGGCGCATCGGGCGCGAGATGGATCTGTTCCATATTCAGGAAGAGGCGGTGGGAAGCATCTTCTGGCATCCTAAAGGCTGGAAGCTTTACCGGACCGTTGAGGATTACATGCGGCGCCGGCTGGATGCGTCCGGTTACGATGAAGTGCGCACGCCGCAACTTGTCGATCGCTCGCTGTGGGAACGCAGCGGGCACTGGGAGAAATACCGCGAGCATATGTTCGTGGCCACGGTGGAGGACGAGGAGAAGACACTCGCGCTGAAGCCGATGAACTGCCCGTGCCACGTGCAGATCTTCCGCCACGGGTTGCGCAGTTACCGCGAGCTGCCGCTGCGGATGGCGGAGTTTGGTGCGTGCCATCGTTATGAACCCTCGGGCGCGTTGCACGGGATCATGCGCGTGCGCGGGTTTACCCAGGACGACGCGCATATCTTCTGCACCGAGGAGCAGATCGCCGGTGAGACGGCGCGTTTCGTCGAGCTGCTGCGCTCGGTTTATGCGGATTTCGGCTACGAGACGTTTCGGGTGAAGTTCGCCGACCGGCCGGATACGCGCGCCGGCGAGGATGCGGTCTGGGACCGCGCGGAAGCGGCCTTGCGCGAAGCCTGCGCCATGGCCGGCGTGGAATACGAACTCAATCCGGGCGAAGGCGCGTTCTACGGGCCTAAGCTGGAATTCGTGCTGCGCGACGCGATCGGGCGCGACTGGCAATGCGGCACGCTGCAGGTGGATTTCGTGCTGCCCGAGCGGCTGGACGCGGAATACGTGGGCGAGGACAGCGCGCGCCACCGCCCGGTGATGCTGCACCGCGCGATCCTGGGCAGTTTCGAGCGCTTCCTGGGCATCCTGATCGAGCAATATGCCGGGCGGTTCCCGCTCTGGCTAGCGCCGGTGCAGGTGGTGGTGGCGTCCATCGTGTCGGACGCGGCGGACTATGCCGAGGAGGTGGCGGCCGCCCTGCGCGCCGGCGGCATGGAGGCGCGGGCGGATACGCGCAACGAAAAGATCAACGCCAAGGTGCGCGAGCACAGCCTGGCGCATGTGCCTGTGCTGGCGGTGGTCGGGCGGCGGGAGGCGGAGCAGCGCAACGTGGCGCTGCGGCGGTTGGGCAGCGACGCGCAGGAGATTTTGGGGTTGGAGGCGGCGGTGGCGCTGTTGCAGGGCGAGGCGGAGGCGCCGGATGTGCGGCGGGTGGGGCGGTAGGAAGTAAGCAAGCAGTCCTTTTTTGAAAAAAAGGACCAAAAAACTTTTACTTCCGGCGCATCTGCGGCGTCTTTGTGCTTTTGGGACGCGTGCCGTGTGTTGACGTATTGCGCTCGTTGTTCACCGGATGGCCAAGAGCGCCGACTTCCACGAATGCTTCGATCGCATTGGCCAATATTGTTCGGGATCTTACGTGGTAATACCAGCCGGCTTTGAAACAGAAGCAAG
The DNA here is from genome assembly GCA_964247675.1 of uncultured Acetobacteraceae bacterium. Lineage (GTDB taxonomy): Bacteria > Pseudomonadota > Alphaproteobacteria > Acetobacterales > Acetobacteraceae > BOG-908. The sequence goes on along the minus strand of CAXTVW010000018.1, from coordinate 20,358 downwards.
AAGCCATTGCTACCTTCGCCTTAGCGGACATGTTTGTCCAAAAGCACACGGACGCCGCAGATGCGAAGGGAACAAAAGTTTTTTGGTCCTTTTTTTCAAAAAAGGACTGCTTGCTTCCTGCCGAGAGTCACTCGTCAGCGCCAATGAGTAGCCTCCGCTCTACTCCGCCGCTGCCTTCCGCTCGATCGCCGCGGGCGCTACCGCCGCGTCCGCCTGGAACGCCTGCAGGCCTGTCTGCCAGCGGCCGAGGATCAGGGCGTGGATGTCGTGCGTGCCCTCGTATGTGTTCACCGCTTCCAGGTTCATGACGTGGCGGATCACGTGATATTCGTCGGAGATGCCGTTGCCGCCATGCATGTCGCGGGACACGCGGGCGATCGCCAGGGCCTTGCCGCAGTTGTTGCGCTTCATCAGCGAGACCATTTCGGGCACCGATTTGTGCTCGTCCATCAGGCGGCCGAGGCGGAGCGAGCCCTGCAGGCCGAGTGCGATCTCCGTCTGCATGTCCGCCAGCTTCAGTTGAACGAGCTGGTTGGCGGCGAGCGGGCGGCCGAACTGCTTGCGGTCCAGCGTGTATTGCCGCGCCGCTTCCCAGCAGAACTCGGCCGCGCCCATCGCACCCCAGGAAATGCCGTAACGCGCCTTGTTCAGGCAGCTGAACGGGCCCTTCAGGCCGCGCACGCCGGGCAGGATGTTGGCTTCCGGCACGAACACGTCGTCCATCATGATGCTGCCGGTGACGGACGCGCGGAGCGAGAACTTGCCTTCGATCTTCGGCGTCTCGAAGCCTTCCATCCCGCGCTCCAGGATGAAGCCGCGTATCACGCCGTCATCGGTCTTGGCCCACACCACCGCCACGTCGGCGATCGGGGCGTTGGTGATCCACATCTTGGCGCCGGAGACCCGGTAGCCGCCGGGCGCCGCGCGGGCGCGGGCGATCATGCTGCCGGGGTCACTGCCGTGGTCCGGCTCGGTCAGGCCGAAGCAGCCGACCAGTTCGCCGCTGGCGAGGCCGGGCAGGAAGCGCTCGCGCTGTGCCTCGGTGCCGAAGGCGTGGATCGGGTGCATCACCAGGCTGGACTGCACGGACATCGCCGAGCGGTAGGCACTGTCGACGCGCTCCACCTCGCGCGCGATCAGGCCGTAGCTCACGTAGTTCACGCCGGCGCAGCCATAGCCCTCAATGGTGGGGCCGAGCAGGCCGAGCGCGCCCATCTCGCGGAAGATGCCGCGGTCGAAGGACTCGTGGCGGTTGGCCTGGACGATGCCGGGCATCAGCTTGCCCTGGCAGTAATCGTGCGCCGCGTCGCGCACGGCGATCTCCTCGGCGCTAAGTTGGCCTTCCAGGTCTAGGGCGTCCAGCCAGGTCATCTTGCGCTCCTAAGAAAAGAAGAAAGGAAGGCCTTCTTTTTTGAAAAAAAGAAGCAAAAAACTTTTGTTCCTGACGCTGCTCAAACGCTTTGGTGCGCCAGGATAAACCCGGCTGGTGCAAATGCGAGGTAGTAAAAGTTTTTTGCTTCTTTTTTTCAAAAAAGAAGGCCTTCCTTACTCCTCCGCCTCCGCCCGCAACCGCCGAAAGCTCCGCACACTGAACGGCAGCATCAACACGTAGATAAGCCCTGCCGCGGCAAGCGCCAGCCAGGGGTCCGCCACCAGCAGGGCAGCAAAGAACCCGGTGCCCAGCAGCAGCGCCAGCACATACTCCGCCGGCACCTTGAAGTTCTTGAAGCTCCAGACCGGCAAGGTGGAGACCAGCAGCAGCGAGGTGCCGACCAGCATGGCGGCCACGAAGGCGGGGTATTGCGCGGCGTCCGCCATGCGAACCCAGCCTTGCTGCCCCGCCTCCAGCCACAGGAACAGCGGCAGCAGCACCACGCCGGCGCCGGCCGGGGCGGGTACGCCGGTGAAGAAGCTCTGCGCGTAGGCTGGTTTCGGGCTGGTCTCGAGCGCCGCGTTGAAGCGGGCCAGGCGCAACGCCATGCAGACGGTGAACATCAGGCAGGGCATGAAGGCGAAGCGGCTGGTTCCGTGCAGGGACCAGATGTAGAGGATCATCGCCGGCGCCACGCCGAAGCTGCAGAAATCGGAGAGGCTGTCGAACTCGGCGCCGAAGCGGGAGGTGGCCTTCAGCAGGCGGGCGAGCCTGCCGTCCAGGCCGTCTATGATGGCGGCCACCACTACGGCCAGGGCGGCCGCCTGCCAGCGCGCGTCCAGGGCATAGCGTATGCTGGTCAGCCCGGCGCACAGGCCGAGCAGGGTCAGCAGGTTGGGCATGATCCTGTTGAAGGACGGGCCCTTGTAGCGCGGGCGGCGGCGCAGGCGGCGGCGGCCGAGCGGGCGCAGGGACGGGCGGGGCGCCTGGTCCATCGTCAGTCCAGGTGGGCGACCACGGTCTCGCCCCCCACCATCGTCTGGCCCACGGCCACCAGCGGCGTGACACCCACCGGCAGATAGATGTCCGTGCGGGAGCCGAAGCGGATGATGCCGAAGCGGTCGCCGGCGCGCAGGCTGTCGCCCTGGCGCACGTCGCACAGGATGCGCCGTGCGATCAGCCCGGCGATCTGCACCACGGCCAGGTCCCGGCCGTCGGACAGCTTGATGGCCAGGGCGTTACGCTCGTTGTCGTCGCTGGCCTTGTCCAGGCTGGCGTTGAGGAAGGTTCCGGCATGATAGGCGATGCGGGTGATCGTGCCGTCCGCGGGCGCGCGGTTCACGTGCACGTTCAGCACGGAGAGGAAGGTGGCCACACGCCAGCGCGGCGCCAGGCCCAGGCCCAGTTCGGCCGGCGGGGTGGCCATCTGCACGGAGACGATGCGGCCGTCCGCCGCGGCGACAACGAGGCCGGGCCGCGGCGGCGGCACGCGCTCCGGATCGCGGAAGAAATACAGGCAGAACAGGGTTGCGATCAGGCCGAGCCAGAACACGCCGTAGCCGGTGAACAGCCCCACTACGGCCACGGCTGCGGCGGCGGCGATGAACGGTTGCCCGGCCCGGTGCGGCGGCGCCAGCACCAGCCGCATCGATTGCAGGAGGGACATCGGGCTGTGATGGTGGGTTGGGGTTGGGAAGGCAAGCGGTTCTTTTTCTCAGGAGACGCGCGCTTTCTCCGTTGCTTTCTGCCGGCGCGGTAAAACCCGCGCGGCCAGCGGCCAGACCAGCAGCGGGGCCAGGCACGCCAGGTCCACCGGCAGCAGCCGTCCCCGGTCGGAGGCCACGATGGCGGCGGCGGCGGCCACTACGATCGTGCCGGACAGGGCCGCCGATGCGTCCGCCACGCCCAACAGGGTGATGGCCGCCATGGCCGGCACCACCGCCGCGCGCGCCCAATGGACCGACGCGCCGGCCAGCAGGATGCCGCCGGCCAGGACGAGCGCCGCGGCCGCGCTGCCCCGGCCGTCATCGGGCTGCGCGAGACGCCGTGCCAGGGGCAAAGCGGTTGCCAGTCCGAGAAACACCGGAAGGCAGGCCAGGAGGGCGGCGGCGCCGGCCGGCGCGCCGCGCAGCCACCAGGCAGCCAGAGCTGCCGTGGCCAGCGGGACCAGACGGGCGCCGCGCGGCCACGCCACTACCGGTATCGTCGCTTCGGCGAGCAGGACCAGCGCCAGACCGGGCAGGCGCGCTATCGGTGGCGGCGGCCAGGTGTCCCAGGCCTGTGGAATGAGTATCCAGCCAGCCAGGACCGCGAGGCACGCTGTCAGCGCCGCGCCGCGCCGGCTGCGGGACAGACCGCCGACGCGGCAAGCAGCCGCAACGGCCAGCGTTGCCAGAGGGGGATGCCAGAGCGGCAGCAGCAATACGTGCAGGCCGTACTGGACCAGGTGGTACGCGTGGGCGAGCAAGGCGTGCATGCGAGCGGTCTAGGCCAGAAGGCGGGACGCAAGCAGGTGTTTTTTCTGGCCAGCACGCAAGGAGTCGCTTCTGGTGGGCGCTGGCGGCGACGGCTCGGCGGCTGAAATGAACGGCGCAGGGTTGCGGCTGGTGGTTTTGTTGCGCGGCACCTACAGGGCGTTTTGTTGCCGATACGGTTGGATTGGTGACTGATGCGCGGACGCCTTGCCCGCGATTTCACGGGAAGCTACAGCGGCGCCATCTTTGACCGCTTCGCACTTCTATCTAAGCGTGCGTAGCCGGAACGCTCGCGAAACGCGCGACTGGAGATGTGAGCATTTGCCGTGGATGCGTGCCCTGGTCTTGCGAAGCGGGTTGTCCAACGCGATCCTGCCGATACTGCTGGCCGTGATGCCGGCTTGCGCGGCCACGCCATCGAGCACGGGAACCGTCTTCCCCATGGCGGAGGCTAAGTGGTCCGCGGCTCCCCCCGTCGCGTGGGTGGGCAACGAGCCGCCATCACTCACATTCGCGCGTTATGAGGGCATGCCGTCCGGCACGATGACGGTGAACGATGCGGTTGCGCTGTCCAGTGACGCGACCTTCTCGGACGGCACGATCGAATTCGACATCAAGCCGCTAGCTTACAGCGACACAGGGATCATCTTCCGACGGCACGGCACCGACGCTGGCGAGTTCGTCTATGTCCGCGCCAATCCGGACTGTCCCGCCGCAGACGACTGCATCCAGTATGCGCCGATCGTCCATGGGCGCATGGACTGGGACATCTACCCGAACCTCGAGGGACAGGCGCCGCTTTCGGCTACCGGCTGGAACCATCTCCGCCTGGTCGTCTCGGGCCAGAGCATGCTCGTGTACGTCAACCACGAAGCCGAGCCAGTGCTGACCGTCGATCGGCTGCGGGGTCTCACGCAAGACGGCGGCATCGCGCTGAAGGGGCCGGCGACCTACGCCAATCTGGTCATACGGTCGGACGGCCGCGACGGCCCGCCTGCCCTGCCCGTGGCCGCGCCTGATCCCGGCACCATCACCGCCTGGCTTGCCGCGCCGCCCGAGGCACTTCCTATCGACCGTCCGGTGCCGGCATCGCGGATACCCGGTCCGGACGCCTGGCATCCGGTGGATGCCGAGGCCACTGGCCTCGTCAACCTTGGCCGGGCGTTCGGCTCGCCTCAGGCACCATCGCCTTCGATCGGGTGGCTGAAGACGGTGGTCGAGGCCGCCGCCCCGGCCCGCCGCACATTTCGTTTTGGCTGGGCGCGCCAGATCACCGTGTTTCTGAATGGCGAAGCCGTCTTTTCGGGCGACAATCCCTATTACCCGGCAGAGCGCCGGCTGTCGCCGAATGGCCGCCTCGAACCCGATAATGCAACGCTCCCGCTGTTATTGCGCCAGGGCAGGAACGAGATCGTGCTTGCGGTGGGCGACGGTTGGAAAACGGCGCAGGGCGTGGAGAAGCTCAGTCCCTATGGTTGGGCGGCGGAAGCGCATGTTGACGACCTGCGCGGCATCATCCTGAGCCGGTAGGTGTAATCGCGGCCTGGATCCCGGACACAGCGGGCTGTTGGAAAACAGAGGCGCTATTTTCGTTCTGCTGTCGTTTGCTGCCACATTCGATGTCTGTACAGAAGGATGCAAGGCATGTGCGCATGAGTGCGGTGGCCGTGCTGACTGTGCAGGCGGTGGCACCCGTCATCACCACCCAGCCAGCGCCGCGGACCGTGGCGCTCGGGCAGAGCGCCAGCTTCAACGTGGCCGTCGCGGGCGCGACCACGGCCAGCCTGGCCACGCCGCCTGCCGCGGGCAGCGGCACGCCGGTGGGAAGCTTCGGCGCGGACGCGGATTTCACGGGTGGCGGCATCGCCGCGCAGCCGAACGCCACAATCAGCGTGGCCGGCGTGCCGGACGCAGCCCCCCGCCGGCGTCTACACCGCCGAGCGTGACGGCGCGTTCAGGGCGCATCGGGCATGCCTAGCCGGTTCTGGCCGCCTCTGAGCGTCACTGGCGTGGTACGATGGGGCATGAGGGCCGGGCGCTCCACGGGCCGAAGTGTGCCACGGCGATGACCACCGATCGGTCCTGGTCGAGCGCGGGCGTGTTGCGTCGAGCCCCGGCGGCGCGGGATGAACACTTCCGTGCCAGCGGTGTGGGGGGGGGGGGGGCGCCATCTCGTGCGAGACAGGCGCTGAGTGCCAGCTTGGAAGCAGCGTCACGCCCCAGCCCGTGAAATAGAGGAAAACCTCCCCCTTTCGGACGGCTAGTCAAGCTGGCAGGCACCCTCGGGCATGTGTTCGCGGATCCCGTCGAACACTCGGGACCTCGACGATAGCGGGCTTACATGGTGGTCTACCTGGCGCACCCGGAAGGACTCGAACCTCCAACCCCCAGATTCGTAGTCTGGTGCTCTATCCAATTGAGCTACGGGTGCATCGGGAGAGCGCGATGTAGCCCACGCCCATACGCCGGGCAAGCCCCTGGCACTTGAGGACGAGGCCAAAGGCATCACACGCCGCGTGGAGCTTCGGGCCGGGCGGGCCGCGGCTGTGGCAATTCGGGCTTTTCGGCGCTTGCCAGGGCGGCGGTTCAGGCGTTCGGCCCTCACCTTTGTGTCTGCAATTGAGACCGTAAAGTTTGAGAACGTGTCCATGGTGCAAATGCGCGTTCGCTTGCTACCGCCGGGTCGTCGGAATGCTACGCGGCTGTTAGTTGATTTCCGCTTCCGGCTTTGATCGGTGGCGCTGGACAGCCGGCGGGCCGGACATGGCGCGCCTGACCGCGTTCCTGCACGCCCAGTCTGCCAAGGGCAGCAGGCTCATGCCCGCCGGCGGCCAACATGCTTGTTTCGCAGCACGGGACGGCCGTGAGCGGGGAGGTGAATGGCAGAAAGCAAGCAGTCGTTTTAAGAAGTGAGGACCAGACTACTTTTGCTACCCGCGATCCCAGCATGCTGGGTGTCTTTCCTTAAACAAAGCAGCTGAAGCTGTGCAGAGAGCAGAAATTTTGCCTTTTTTCAAAAAAGAAGCCCCTGCTTCCTTCGCTTCCCGCCTGTTCAATTCAGGGATTTTATAACCGACGGAAACACATCGAATATTTCATCTGCCATGCGGCTCGGTGAACTCGTAGAGGAAGCGCACTCGGATGGGCCCGACCATCCGCATCGGCCCGCCGGCCATGAATTTTGAAGATACTATGTCAGGTGGCAGCGCAGCGTCGGCGCGTCCTGAGCGGAACTAGCTCTGCGCCTTTTCCAACTCTCGTAGTACCGCCTCGCCCATCACGCCCGTGCCGACGCGTGCGGCCCCTGGCGCCATGATGTCCGCTGTGCGCAGGCCGTTGGCGAGCACGCGTATGATGGCGCGGTGCAACTCGGCGGCCAAATCCTCCATGCCGAACGAGATGCGCAGCAGCATCGCAAAGCTCAGGATCTGCGCGAGCGGATTGGCGATACCGCGCCCGGCAATGTCCGGCGCGCTGCCGTGTATGGGCTCGTAGAGTGCGTGGCGTTTTCCGTCCGGCTGCACGGCGCCGAGCGTGGCGGACGGCAGCATGCCCAGGCTGCCCGTCAGCATGGCGGCGAGATCGGAGAGCAGGTCGCCGAACAGGTTCGTCGTCACGATCACGTCGAACTGCAAAGGCTGGCGCACCATCTGCATCGCGCAATTATCCGCCAGCACATGGGTCAGCGCCACATCGGGATATTCGGCTGCCTGAAGCGCGGTCATCGTCTCGCGCCACAGCAGGCCACTTTCCATGACGTTGGATTTCTCCACGCTGGCCACGCGCCTCGTCCGCTGGCGTGCGAGGTCGAATGCCACGCGACCGACGCGTTCTATTTCATGTGTTGTGTAGGTTTCCGTGTTGAAACCGCGCTTGCTGCCGTCCGGCAGCGTCTCCACGCCACGCGGCTCGCCGAAATAGATGCCGCCGGTGCTCTCGCGCACGATCATCATGTCCAGCCCGCGCACGATCTCCGGCTTCAGCGTGCTCGCGCTGACAAGCGAATCATAGACGGTGGCGGGGCGCAAATTGGCGAACAGCCCGAGCGCCTGGCGCAGCCCGAGTATCGCTATTTCCGGCCGTGAGTCGAAGCCGAGATGTGCCCATGCCGGACCTCCCACCGCGCCGAACAGGACGGCGTCCGCCTGTTTGGCGAGCTCCACCGTACTGGACGCCAGTGGCGTGCCGCGCGCGTTGATCGCGGCGCCGCCGACCAGGTCTTCCTCGATTTCGAAAGCCACACCGCGGCGCCGTATCAGCCAATCGATGACCCGCCTCACCTCGCCCATGACTTCCGGGCCGATTCCGTCGCCTGGCAACAGCAACAGCTTCTTTTGCGTAGCCAACGTGCAGTCCCCCTAAGACAACCCCCGTCTCTTCTCAGGACGGATTTCCAGGGACGCAAGCAGAATCTTTTTTGAACACGCGGAAACGGATTTATGTTCCAGCGCACATCACGAGAAGCTGCAGCATTCTACGTGTGAAATTGTAACTTCCGCAACCGCAAAGCGTAAAAATAGCCTGCTCTTTCTAGAAAAAAATAATCTTTCCTATGCGTGCGTAATGGACGGCAGCCAAGGCTGAGCCTGCAGGCGCCCGGCTTCAAACGCGTCTATCGCAGGCTTGCGCTGCATGGTCTGACCGATTTCATCAAGGCCCTCCAACAGCATTTGCCGTCTCAGCGTATCCGCCGTAAACGGGATTTCCTCGCCGTTCGGCCGCACTACTACCTGGCGTTGCAGATCCACCGTGATACGCGCGTTGGCACCCAATTTTGCATCTTCCATGAGCAGATCACAAACCGCGCGCGGCAGGGCGATCGGCAGAATGCCGTTCTTGAAACAATTGCCGTGGAAGATGTCTGCGAAATCCGGTGCGATCACGCAGCGTATGCCGAAATCCAGCAGGGCCCAGGGTGCGTGCTCGCGGGACGAGCCGCAGCCGAAATTCTCATGCGTTATGAGTATTTCAGCGGACCGGTAAGCCGGCTGGTTGAGAACGAAATCCGGCCGTTCCGCACCGTCCGCGTCGTAACGCAGCGTGTCGAACAGATGCACGCCGAGACCACTGCGCTTGATCGTCTTGAGGAAGCGCGCCGGGATGATCTTGTCGGTGTCGATGTTGGCGGTCGGTAGCGGGGCCGCCGTGCCCGTCAGGATTGTGAATGCACGCATCACGCGAACTCCCGCACGTCAGTCAGGCAGCCGGTGATTGCCGCGGCCGCCGCCATCGCCGGGGAGACGAGATGCGTGCGCCCGCCCGGCCCCTGCCTGCCTTCGAAGTTGCGGTTGGACGTGCTGGCGCAGCGCTGCCCCGCGGTGAGCTTGTCCGGGTTCATGCCGAGGCACATGGAGCAGCCAGGCTCGCGCCACTCGAAGCCCGCCTCCACCAGCACGCGATCCAACCCCTCGGCCTCGGCCGCCAGCTTCACCAGGCCGGAGCCCGGCACCACCATGGCGCGCACGCCATCCGCCACGCGCCGCCCGCGCGCGACCGCGGCGGCGGCGCGGATGTCCTCGATGCGGCCGTTGGTGCAGCTGCCGATGAAGACGACATCCACGGGTGTGCCGGCCAGCTTCTGGCCAGGCTGGAGGGCCATGTAGTCCAGCATGCGCACCATGTCCGCGCGCTTCGCCGCGTCGGCAACTGCCGCCGGATCAGGCACGCATCCGGTGATCGGCGCCACCGCTTCCGGGCTGGTGCCCCAGCTCACCATGGGCGCCATCTCGGCCGCGTCCATCATGACGACCGTGTCGTAGGCCGCACCTTCGTCGGAGGCCAGCGTGCGCCAATACGCCACCGCATGGTCGAACGCCTCGCCCTGCGGCGCGTAGGGCCGGCCGCGCACGTAATCGAACGTCACGTCGTCCGGCGCTATCAGGCCGGCACGGGCGCCCGCCTCGATCGACATGTTGCACACGGTCAGCCGCCCGGCCATGTCGAGCGCGCGTATCGCGGCACCGGCATACTCGATCACGTGACCGGTGCCGCCGGCGGTGCCGATCCGGCCTATGATCGCCAGCACCAGGTCCTTGGCGGTGACGCCCGTAGGCAGCACGCCATCCACCCGCACCAGCATGTTCTTCGCCGGCCGCTGCAGCAATGTCTGGGTGGCCAGCACGTGCTCCACTTCGGACGTGCCTATGCCGAACGCCAGCGCGCCCAGCGCACCATGGGTGGAGGTGTGGGAATCACCGCAGACGATCGTCATGCCCGGCAGGGAAATCCCCTGCTCCGGACCTACAATGTGCACGATGCCCTGCCTGGCATCCAGCAGCGGGAAATACGGCACGCCGAACTCGGCGACGTTGCGCTCCAGCGTCTCTATCTGCAGCCGGCTTTCGGGCTCTTCTATGCCGGCGCGCCTGTCGCTTGTGGGTACGTTGTGGTCGGTGACCGCTATCGTGGCGTCTGGGCGGCGGACCTGCCGGCCGGCGGCGCGCAAGCCTTCGAAGGCCTGGGGGGAGGTGACTTCGTGGACGAGGTGGCGATCGATGTACAGGACGCAGGTGCCGTCTGGGAGGCGCTCTACAACGTGGGCGTTCCAGACTTTGTCGAATAGGGTCTTTGCCATAAAAGGCTCCTCCGGAGGCCAGGGGCGCTGCCCCTGGACCCCGCTGGGGCCAGTCGGCCCCAGACCCCGGGCTTCGCCCCTTAAGGAATAGGTTCTAAGGACGACTGTCCTTAGCGGGGGTCCAGGGGGCAGAGCCCCCTGGCCTTATTCAGCAGCCGCAGTCGCTTCTTTAGGAACTTCCCGCGCCTTCTCAGCAATACGCGCCGATTTACCGCGGCGCCCGCGCAGGTAATACAGCTTCGCCCGACGCACATCGCCGCGCCGCACCACTTCGATCTCCGCAATCTGCGGCGAATACAGCGGAAACACCCGTTCCACACCCTCGCCATAGCTGATCTTGCGCACGGTGAAGCTGCTGTTCAGCCCGCGGTTGCTGCGCGCGATGCACACGCCCTCATAGGCCTGCACGCGGGTGCGCTCGCCTTCCACAACCTTCACAGACACCTTCAGCGTGTCCCCAGGCGCGAACACCGGCACGGCGCGCGCCGCGGTGAGGCGGGCGACCTCCTCGGCCTCGAAAGTCTGTAGCAGGTTCATGATGGCGGTCCTCTATCTTGCGATGTGATTACGGTGCGGCCAAAGCTGGCGCAACATTCTTCATGCGCGCGGCCCACAGGTCGGGCCTGCGCTGGCGGGTGATGGCCTCGGCCTCGGCCTGCCGCCATGCCGCGATGGCGGCATGGTTGCCGGACAGCAGAACCGGCGGCACGGCGCGCCCGCACCACTCGGCCGGCCTGGTGTAATGCGGGTATTCCAGCAACCCGTTGGCGAAACTCTCTTCCGTGGCGCTGTCGGCCGCGCCCATCACGCCGGGGAGCAGCCGCACGGCCGCGTCCAGCAGCACCATCGCCGGCAGCTCGCCGCCGGACAGCACGTAGTCGCCCACGCTGATCTCCTGCGCGCCGGCCGCCTCGATCGCGCGCTGGTCGATCCCCTCGTAGCGGCCGCACAGCAGCACCACGCCAGGCCCTGCGGCAAAATCCTGCACGTCCGCCTGCGCCAGCCGGCGCCCGCGCGGGGTCAGGTACACGACCGGCCGGCCGTCCTGCGCGCTGGCCAGCGCGGCGGAGACCACGTCCGGCCGCATCACCATGCCGGGCCCGCCGCCGAACGGGGTGTCGTCCACGGTGCGATGGCGGTCGGTGGCACTCGCCCGGATGTCCTGCGCGTCCAGGCGCCACAGCCCGGCGTGCAGCGCGCGCCCGGCCAGGGATTGCCCGAGCGGGCCGGGAAACATTTCCGGGAATAGAGTCAGAACGGTGGCATGCCAGGTCATGCCGCCACCTCGCGCATCTCTATCTCGGCCGGTGGCACCACGGTCAGCCGGCCGGCGGCCACGTCGATATGCGGCACGGCGGCGCGGGTGAACGGCACCACCAGCGGGTTGGTGGGGCCGCGCGCGATCTCCAGGCTGGTGCCCGCGCCGTAATCGTGCACGGCGGTCACCTGGCCCAGCAGCGCGCCGGCCTCGGTATGCGCGGCAAGGCCGACCAGGTCGGCGAGGTAGAACTCCTCGCTGTCCGCCTTTGGTAAGCGGTGGCGCTCCACGTAGAATTTCGTGTTCACCAGCCGCTCGGCTTCCGTGCGGTCCGCGATCGCCCGGCCTGCCCCATCGCGCAGTTCGGCCACACCCTCGCCGCGCCAGGCGAGCGTCCAGGCGCGCCCGGCCTCGTCCAGCAGCGGGTTGTAGCGGGCGAGGTCGGCCGGCTCGGCGGTGTAGCTGTGCACATGCACGAGCCCACGCACGCCGTGCGGCCGGCCGATCACGCCCATCAGGATGCGGGTTGGCGGCATGCGGGCCTGGGCTTCAGGCCGCGGCTGCGGCCGCGGCAGCCTTGGCCCGGTCCTGCGCCTTTTTCTTCGGCGCCGACTGGATCGGCTGCTCGGCGTAGAGCCGCTTCGGCGTCATGCCGGCGTTGCTGAGGAACTTGGCTACCCGGTCGGTGGCGATGGCGCCGTGGTCCAGCCAGTGCTTGATGCGCTCGCCGTAGAGACGGATGCGCTCGTCATGCTCGGCCGGCAGCATCGGGTTGTAGCTGCCCACCTTTTCGATGAAGCGGCCGTCACGCGGGCTGCGGCTGTCGGCTACCACGATGTGGTAGTAGGGACGCTTCTTGGCGCCAGCACGGGCTAGGCGGATTTTGAGGCTCATTACAAATTCCTATCGCTGTTGTTCTGTTTAACTCGGAGAACTCGGCGAAAACGTGGCCTGGTGAGCCGGCTGGCGTGTGTTTGCGAGCACCGGAGCGTCGTGCGAGTAGCACGCTGTCGCATGACAAACGCACGTCAGACGGCCGCCAGGGCGTGTTTTCGCCAAGCACGGTCAGTAGCCACGTGGTCTCTGCTGGCCCATGCCCTTCGGCATGAGCGCGCCGATGCCTTGGCGCATCAGGCCCTTCTGCCCGAGCTTGCCCATGCGCTTCATCATGGTGGCCATATCGTCGAACTGCTTCAGCAGCTTGTTGATCTCCTGCACGGTGGTGCCGCTGCCGGCGGCAATGCGCTTCTTGCGGCTCGCCTTGATGATCTCCGGCGCGCGCCGCTCCTTCACCGTCATGCTGCCGATGATGGCCTGCTGGCGCTTGAACACGCTGGTGTCGATGTTCGCGTTCTCGATCTGCTGCTTCATCTGGCCCATGCCCGGCAGCATGCCCAGGATCGAGCTGATCGACCCCATCTTGCTGATCTGCCGCAACTGCGCCGCGTAATCCTCCAGCGTGAACGCGCCGCGCATCATCCGTTTGGCGAGCTTCTCCGCCTCGTCCTGGTCGATCGTCTCGGACGCGCGCTCCACCAGGCCGGCGATGTCGCCCAGGCCCAGGATGCGGCCGGCCACGCGCTCGGGATGGAATTCCTCCAGCGCGTCGATCTTCTCGCCGGAGCCGCTGAACTTGATCGGCGCGCCGGTAACCTGGCGCATCGACAGCGCCGCACCGCCGCGCGCATCGCCGTCCATGCGCGTCAGCACGATGCCCGTCACGCCAACCGTCTCGTTGAACGCGCGCGCTGTCTGCACCGCGTCCTGGCCGGTCATCGCGTCCACCACCAGCAGCGTCTCGGCCGGGTTGGTGACACCGCGTATCTCGCGGACCTCGTCCATCAGCGCCTGGTCGATCGACAGGCGCCCGGCGGTGTCCAGGATCACCACGTCGAAGCCCTCGCGGCGCCCCGCCTCCATAGCCCGGCGCGCGATCTGCACGGGATTCTGACCCGCCACGATCGGCAAGCTGGCGACACCCGCCCGCTCCGCCAACTGGGCGAGCTGCAACTGCGCCGCCGGCCGCTGCGTGTCCAGGCTGGCCAGGAGCACGCGCTTTTTCTCGCGCTGCGTCAGCCGCAACGCCAGCTTGCCGCTCGTCGTCGTCTTGCCCGAGCCCTGCAAACCCACCATCAGGATCGGCACCGGCGCGGCGGCGGCCAGGTTCAGCGGCACGGCGCCCGCGCCCCCCAGGGCTTCCACAAGCGCGTCATTGACGATCTTGGCCACCACCTGGCCGGGCGAGACCGCCTCCAGCACTTCGGCGCCGATCGCCCGTGCGCGGACGGCAGCCACGAAATCCTTCACCACCGGCAACGCCACGTCGGCGTCCAGCATGGCCAGGCGCACCTCGCGCAAAGCCTCGGTCACATCCCCCTCGCTCAGCGCTCCGCGCTTGCGGAGGCCGTCGAAGATGCCCGTGAACTTGTCCGACAGCGCGTCGAACATGAGATGGTGACCCTCCAAAACAGAAACCGCCGCTGCGCGAACACTCGCGGAGCGGCGTCTCCCCCGCGTATGGCGGGGACCGGGGGGCCTTGGCCTTCCGGATGGGTGGGGTTGTGCGTCCGAAGCGTGGGGTAAGTCAAGGCAAGAGCTGGGGGAGATGTGCCATCCCCCCCAGACCCCCCGTCATCTCTTATGGGGGTGGGGTTGGCGTGCGTGCCTTACTTTTGTCGTTGCTGCGTTTCAGGAACAACGAGGTTGCCGAGCGGATTGTTAGCAGCCTGCTGTTTCCCGACGGACGCTTACAAGCGCTGCGATTTCCATTGCGTATTTGCCAAGCTTGTTGGACTCCCAAGGCCTCTTGTAGAGAGGATAACCTTCTGCGGAACAGGCTTTGTTTTCGCGACGATCACCAGGAGAGGTAAGTCAGTTGCTGGTCAGGCGCTAAATGAGACGCGATACATCTGATATTAGGTAGCGATCCCAACTCACGTTTTCCGTTGCAGGGACATCCAAATGCGTGATTAAGGGCTTGCTGCAGCGTAAGTTATAACCGCCACCAATTCCCGCCCCGTCGAATACAAATCCCGCCACTCCACAAAACGCGGGTAGATTGCAAACACCTTGCCAACCCCCGCCCGCCGCAGCCCCAACACACAACGCGGCACGTGGAACCACTGCGTTACCACCAGCACGCGACGCACATGCAGCCGGTCCATCACCGCCACCGTGTGCCGGACCGTAGCCGCCGTGTTCACGCCGTCCTCGTCCATCAGCACCGCAGCCTCCGGCACGCCAGCCCGGACCAGATAGGCGCGCATCACCACCGCTTCGCTGAACCCGCTTGCCCCCACGCCGCCGCTCACCAGCACACGCGGCACCAACCCGCGGCGATACGCGGCCACCGCACAATCCAGCCGCGCCGCCAGCCGCGCGCTGGGTTGCCCGTCGGCGAGAACCTCATTGCCCAGCACCACCGCCAGGTCGGCCGCCCCCACGCGCGGCACCAGCGCGAACGCCAGGAAGGCCGCGACATACGCCGTCAGCAGCAGGCCCAGCCCAACGCCAAGGCGCGCCATCATGCGCGGCGCCGGCGTCCCGCCACCCAAGCCAGCACGCACGTGCCGGCCGCCAGCGGCAGCGCCGCGCGCATCAGCCAGAGATACGGCGTTTCGTAACCCAGCGCGTTCTCCTCGCTGTCCAGCACGATGAAGCGGGTGCTCACCCGGTCCTGCGCCGTGTTCTTCTGTTCCACCGCCCAGCCTGGCGAGCATTTCAGCACCAGATAGGTCGTGGGTTCGTCGAATTCGTAAACCAGGCCGGTGAACAATCGGGCTGCCACAAGCAGCGTCGCCAGGATCAACAGCAGCCAACGCAGGCCCTGCAGCCTCGTGCGCGGTTTGGGCCCTGCTTTAGCGGTCACTATCCCCGGCCTGGCGGAGCTGTGGCGGATCCTCGTAATGGGCAGGCAACGGTCCGGCAGACGGGGCGCCGGTTTCATCGCCGTATTGTGCCTGATTGAACGCCTGCTTTGCCGGCGGGGTAAGTCCGTGCGCGGCAGGAACCAGCTTCTCCTCAGTGATGCGGCTCGCCTGCCTGTTCGTGGTGTCAACATGTAGGCTGAACGTCTCGCCGCTGTCGTCGAGAGGGCTCAAGGTGGCCAGGGGGTAGCCAATATCGCGCGTCTGGCCCGGCGTGTTGCCCGGACCTGTCAGGCGCAACCGCGCCGCCAGCAGCGGACCGCCCGTCAGCAGCCCCGCCGCGCGCGCGTCACGCCTCCCGCTCCTGCCGGCACGCCAGAGATCACTGAAGACTTGCGGCGAAAGCCGCTTGTCCTGGAGAAGCTCGATGAATGCACCATCCTGGCCGACCTTGAAGCGCTGCTTCACGACGTAATCGCCCGGATCCCCGGTGCGCGGCTGTTCTTCGACGGGCGACGCCGACACGTCAGGCGGCGGTGCTGCGGACTGTCCGGCTTCGGTTGCGGATGCGGCGCTCATCTGCAGGTCGATGTTGGGAACCCGGTACATCGGGCTTCGACCACCATCCTGCAGGGTCGTGAAGACCAGGGTTGTGGTAGCTGCGATAGACGCTCAGCGCCATGTCAGGCTGCAGGTCCACGCAGCCGCCCTGTTCGGCAATCTGCCGGTCGCCCACTCGCTGGCTGGCCTGATGCGTTCGGCTGTCGCCGTTCGGCAATGTCAGGATCGCCAGGGCCGTCGCTGACAGGCACATCACGCCCTGCCGGACAGGATGGGCGATCTCGGCGAGCGCCGGTCTGCCGGCCGCGCAGATGACGGCGAGAACAGCGAGCCAAACAGATCGTCTCATACCAACTCTAGCCCACCCCGTCGCTGCACAGAATATTCGCATCGAAGATAAGTTCCGCGAACGATTTTAGTCTCCGGTAGCTAAGGAGATCGAAACCGTACGCAGGGTGGTCCCCTCGCCTTGTCCAGGCGACAGGCCGGCCGCAGGGCAAGCGCGCTGTCCCCTGCGGCCGGCCTGTTTCTTCTGTCGCCGGGTCTCTATAGGGAACAGCAGGCTGCCGCACCACCGGCGGCATGGCTGCCATCAGGCCATAAGGCAACCGGCCAGCCGATTACGCCGTATATTCAGGCAAAGACACCAGGAGCGCCTTGATGCAGATTTCGGACATCCTCGCCCGCAAGGGAACCGCGGTCACCTCCGTTCAGGAGGACGACACCATCGGTCAGGTCATCCACCTGCTCGCGGAGAAGCGCGTTGGCGCCGTGCCCGTGTATGACCGCTGGCAGAAGCTGGCCGGCATCTTCTCGGAACGTGACCTGGTGAACGCGTTGGCGCAGCGCGGCACGGACATCCTGGCGCTCCCCGTGCGCGAGCTGATGACCCACCATGTGCTGACCTGCACGCCTGAGGAACGCATCGATGAAGTGCTTGCCCGCATGACGATGAAGCGCGTCCGCCACCTCCCCGTTCTGCACAACGAGGCGATCGCCGGCATCGTCAGTATCGGTGACCTGGTGATGCAGCGCCTGGGCGAGAAGGAACTGGAAGCCGGCGTGCTGCTGGACATCTCCCGCATGCGCGCCTGATCGGGCGCAAGGCCGCGGCAAACCGCCGGCGGCCCGGCGCGTTGTTGCGGGGATAATCTGCCGGAGCGCCGCCATGCGCCGCCACCCTTCGTTCGGACAGACGATAGCCGCGGCGATCATGACGCTCGGCACTGCCTCCGCCGCCGAGCCGTCAGCGCCAGCCGTGGTCAACACGCGGGATCCAGGGGTGCAGTCCCAGGCGCGGGCGCTGGCCCAGCTCCCGCCCGTCACGCCGCCACATGGCCGCCACGTGGCGGAAGATCCGAGCGGGCGGCTGCAGGTCGGCAAGGCGTCTGTTTATGCGAACCGCTTCCAGGGGCGGGAGATGGCCAACGGCGAACGCTTTCGCCACACGGGCTCCGACGCCGCGAGCCGCACCCTGCCGATCGGCACGCAGGCGAGGGTCACCAACCTGCAGACCGGGCAGACCGCGCTGGTTACGGTGAAGGATCGCGGGCCCTTTGTGGATGGCCGCACTGTTGACGTGTCGCGCGCCACCGCGCGCCAGATTGGCATCAGCAAGAAGGATGGGGTGGCGCCGGTTGAGGTGGCGCCTGTTGCGGTGCCGCAGCGTGATGGGACGGTCAAGGCTGGGGCGGGGGCGTTGGCGGCGAAGTGAGGAAGGAAGGCCTTCTTTTCTGAAGAAAAGAAGCAAAAGACGTCTTCTCCCACGCCTGCATCGTGGCGCGTGTACATTCTGGGACGCGCGCTTTGGCGACGTGGCGCGACAGCCGGACAAAAGTCTTTTGCTTCTTTTCTTCAGAAAAGAAGGCCTTACTTCCTACCGAGTGGCTCAAACCGGTAAGGGCTGTCGCTCTCCAGATTAGGATCCAGCGCCAGCCGATGCTCCAGCGGCGGAAACGCCCGGCTGCGGCAGTGCTGCCGGTCGCATAGCCGGCAGGACAGCCCGATCCCCACGGCCGCCTGGTCGAGTTTCAGGCCGTCGGCATAGACCACCTCGCCTGCGTGGGCCACGTCGCAGCCCATCGCGACCACATGCGTGGGCGGCGGCTCTCCCCAGGCGGCGGCCGCGCCCTCTATGCAGCGGGCGAAGCACAGGAAGGTGGCGCCGTCGGTGAGCTGGGCCACCTGCACCCGCAGCGTGCCTGGGGTGGCGAAGGCGGCGTGCACCACCCAGCGCGGACAGGAGCCGCCATAGCGGGCGAAGGGGAAGCCGCCGGCGGAGAAGCGTTTGCTGACGTTGCCGGCGGGGTCCAGGCGCAGGAAGAAGAACGGGATGCCGCGCGCGCCGGCCTTTTGCAGCGTGCTCAGACGGTGGCAGGCCTGTTCGAAGCTGACGCAGAAGCGGGCGGCCAGCGCGTCCATGTCGTGGCGCAGCAGCCGGGTGGCTTCCAGGAAAGCGGTGTAGGGCATCAGCAGGGCGGCGGCGGCGTAGTTCAGCAGGCCGATGCGTATCAGGGAGGCGGCTTCCGGGCTGGTGGGGGCGATGCGGGTCAGCAGCGCTTCGACCATGTCGCGGGCCTCCAGCAGGATGATCTGAAACGCCATGTGGAAGCCGCGGCTTTCGCGGGGGAGCTGTTCGGAGAGGGTGAGCGTGCGGGTTTCCGGCTCGTAGCGGCGCAGCGCGTCTTCCATCGGGCTGACGCGCACGCTTACGCCGTGCACGCGGCGCAGGCGTTCGGCGATCGCGTGGTTGGTCTCCGCCGGGGTGGCGTTCAGGTTGGCGGCGATCCCCTCGGCCGCGGATTCCAGTTCGGCGAAGTAATTGCCGCGTTCGTGGAAGACGTCACGGGCTTCCTCGTTGGGCAGCAGGATGCGGCGGCCGGAGGGCAGGGCCAGTCCGGACGCGTCCTCGCGCGCCACGCGCCAGGCGCGGTAGAGGGCGAGGACGCCGCGGGCGGCGTTGGGGTTGCTGGCAACGCCTTCCAGCTCGGCGTCCGGGATGGGTTCGGTGCCGAGGAGCGGGTCGGAGAAGACTTCGCGCAGGCCGAATTCGAGTTCGCGTTCCTGGGCGCCGGAGAGGGCGGCGAGGTCCACGCGCAGCATCTCGGCGAGCTTGATGACCAGGCTGGCGGTGACGTTGCGCTGGTCGTGCTCGATGAGGTTGAGATAGCTGGGCGATATCCCGAGCTTGGCGGCCAGCGCCTGCTGCGACAGCCCCTGTTCAGTCCTGAGCCTGCGGACAGTCCGTCCGATGAGTGGTCTAGCCATAAGCCCTCATAGATGGGGTTTGGGGCCGACTGGCCCCAGCGGGTCCAGGGCAGAGCCCTGGCCTTTACAACCTTTACAGTTTTACAAAGCCGCTCGTAACCACCGCGACAAGATAATGGTCAATGCTGCACCTGCGAGCTATCTTAGCGCGTCGTTGAAGCCGATATCCCGCACCACCGTTGCAGTTCAAGGATGTAGCACCATGCGCCTACCCGTCTATTCCCCCGAGGGCAGCTCCGGCAGCCTGGCTGGACTTGATCCCAAGTCCGCCTCCGGCTCGGCCGCCAAGTCCGGCTACCAGGAGCACGTGGCCACTGTCACCGGGCTGCTGGAGAAGCAGGGCACGTGGAACGGGATAGACGCGGAGAACGTGGCCCGCATGCGGCTGCAGAACCGTTTCAAGACGGGTTTGGACATCGCCAAATACACCGCGGCAATCATGCGCGAGGACATGGCCGCCTACGACAACGATTCGTCGCTCTACACGCAGTCCTTGGGCGCGTGGCACGGCTTCATCGCGCAGCAGCAGATGATTGCGGTGAAGAAGCATTTCGGCACCACGAAGCGCCGCTACATCTATTTGTCCGGCTGGATGGTGGCCGCGTTGCGCTCCGAGTTCGGGCCGCTGCCGGACCAGTCGATGCACGAGAAGACGAGCGTGCCGAAGTTGATCGAGGAGATCTACACCTTCCTGCGCCAGGCGGATGCGCGCGAGCTGGCCGGCCTGTTTCGTGAGCTGGACACGGCGCGCAAGGGCGGCGATGCGGCGCGCGAGGCGGAAATCTCGGCCAAGATCGAGAACCACGAGACGCATGTTGTGCCGATCATCGCCGACATCGACGCGGGCTTCGGCAACGCGGAGGCCACATACCTGCTCGCCAAGAAGATGATCGAGGCCGGCGCCTGCGCGCTGCAGATCGAGAACCAGGTCTCCGACGAGAAGCAGTGCGGCCACCAGGACGGCAAGGTCACCGTGCCGCACGAGG
>CAXTVW010000017.1:29341-41781 GCA_964247675.1 uncultured Acetobacteraceae bacterium | reverse complement strand
CAGATCAGCCCGGGGTTGAAGCCTACGATCACCAGCTCGTCCATACGCGCGCAGGCGGCGATGATCGCGGCGGGCGCCGGGATAGGCGTGCTGCCCTGCTTCCTGGCCGACCATGATCCCCGGCTGCGGCGGGTGTTGCCGGACCAGGTGAGCCTTACGCGCACGTTCTGGGTTTCCACGCATTACGACCTGGTGCGCTCGCCGCGCGTGCGTGTCGTCACGGACTGGCTGGGGGAGGTGATCCTGCGCCGGCAGAGGGAGCTGTTCGGCATTAGCCTTGCTTGAGGGGCGCGAGGAAGTAAGGAAGCAAGGCCTTCTTTTTCGAGAAAAAGAAGCAAAAAGCTTTTGTCTGCGCTGTCGCGGATTGTTGACACGCACGGTTTCCCCAATGCGCGCCGGCCGGAGACAAAGGTTTTCTGGTTCTTTTTTCAAAAAAGAACTGTTTTCTTTCTGCCTCGTGTCAGCGCCGTTCCGTATCAGAAGTCATTCGGGAATCGCTTCGCGGCCGACGACCGTCAGGCCAAACCCCTCCAGCGACGACAGCTTGACGGTGCTTGACGTGAGAAGGATCATTTCCTTCACCCCGACATCGAGCAGTATCTGCGAACCGATGCCGTAATCGCGGTAGGCGTGCGCGTCGTGGTAGCTCTTTCGTCCACCATTGATGCGCAGCGAGGTTGATGCCGGGTTGGGGTCGCGCACGAAGACGGCGACGCCCGGACCTGGATAGGACGCGATCGCCCGCAAGGCGCGTGGCACGTAATCTCGCCGACCGGCGGCCCAGCCAAGCATGTCGGTGGTGAAGTCCTCCTGGTGAACGCGGACGAGAGTGGGGACGCCGGGCTGGATGGTGCCTTTTACCAGAGCGACGTGCTCGCCGCCGTCGATCCTGTTCCGGTAGACGTGGATCGTGAAATCGTCGCCGTAGAAGCTCTCGAAAGGCGCGCTCGCCACTTTGGTGACGAGGGACTCGAACCGGCGGCGATAGGCGATAAGGTCGGCTACGGTTCCGAGCTTCAGTCCATGTTCGGCGGCGAAGGTGAGCAGTTCCGGCAGCCGCATCATCGTGCCGTCGTCGTTCATGATTTCGCAGATCACGCCCGCGGGCACCAGGCCCGCCAACCTCGAGATGTCCACGGCGGATTCCGTATGCCCGGCGCGTACCAGCACGCCGCCATCGCGTGCGATCAGGGGGAACACGTGCCCGGGTGAGACGATGTCGCGACTCGACATCGACGGGTTCACGGCGACCGCGATCGTGCGGGCCCGATCAGCCGCGGAGATGCCCGTCGTGACACCCTCGCGGGCTTCGATCGAGACGGTGAAAGCGGTGCCATGACCGGACTCGTTGTTGGTCGTCATCAGCGCAAGATTGAGCTGGGAGGCGCGCTCCGCGCAGAGTGCCAGGCAGATCAGGCCGCGGGCGTGTTTGGCCATGAAATTGATCTGGTGTGCCGTGGCGAACTGCGCGGGGATGATGATGTCGCCTTCGTTTTCCCGATCGTCCGCATCCACAAGGATGTAGGGGATTCCGTTGCGCGCGTCCTCGATGATCGCCTGGATGGGGGAAATTCCGGTCATCGTAGTCAGGCTCTTCCGGCGGAGGCCGCTCGCGGCGAAGCTTCAACGGCAGTGTTGACTTCCGCGAAGCCATTGAGAAAAAGTTCGCAGGCCTGCCGCCCGATCTCCTGTGCACTGAGTTTGCCGGGGCGAAACCAGCTACTGCTCGAATCGAGCATGGCAATGAGGAACTTGCGCATCACGGTGGGATCCATCGACGACCGGCCGAGACCGGATCGCTGCGACGCCACGATCAGGTCGCGCCAGTAGCTGTCGAAGGTGGAGTAGGCGGCAAGCACCCGGTGCCGCGTCTCGTCGGGCAGATCATGGAATACCTGACCGACCGCGGATGAGAAATCATCCCCGGTCAGAAGGAATTCGACATGTGCCTTGATGGCCATTTGCAACCTCTCGATGGCGGAAACGTCGGTGCCCAACACCTCGACACGTTGCATGATGAAGCGTGTGTTGCGGTAGATACCTTCGACCATGACTTCTTCGACGATCTGGTTCTTGGAACGAAAATGATGGTACAGGCTGGGCGCCAGCATGCCCGCGCGCTCGGCGATGTCGCTCAGCTTGGTGCGTGCGAGGCCTCGGGTCTTGAGCATGAACGCAGCCGCCTCCAGGATGCGGCCGCGACTGGTGTCCGATTCGTCCATGCGCGAACATCTCTTATTATGAGATGCCTGGGAAGGCCCAGGCGCGGCCTGCGCGGCGGCCCGGCGTGTCTGCTGGCCCGCATCACAGGCAAGGCCCGTCTCTATCCGCCGAAGGGTACTTCCGGCAGACCGCAAACGCCAGGCTCGAGAATTTCGAACAGACTTCCGGCCAGCGGTTGTTCCGCGTGCAGCTGCTCGGTGAAACCCACCGCGCCTGAAATGAGGAACAGCCTCGACAGGCCGGGACCTCCGAAGGCAGGGCGCAGGCCCTGCTTCACCGGCAATCTGCGTTCTTCAAGCAAGGCGCCGGCGGCGCTGTAGCGCCGCAACACCCAGCTTTCAAAAAAGGCGATCCAGATGCCGCCCTCTGCATCGACCGTCATGCCATCGGGGAAGCCGTGGCTCTCATCGAAAAGCAGGAAATCGCGCTTTCCGCTCAACGAGCCGTCATCGGCCAGGTCGTAGGCCCAGGTGACCCGTGGCAACGAATCGTTGAAGTACATCGTCTTGCCGTCCGGGCTGAAGGCCGGCCCGTTGCTCGTGACGATGTCGCGCTGCATGCACGTGACCGCCCCGGAATGGTCGAGACGATAGAGTTCACCGCTGTTGCGCACATCGAAGTCGCGGACGCTGGACTCCTTGTCTTCCGCGGTCGTGCTGTCGTTCCACTGCGCGTTGTCGCAGGAGCCGGACCAGTAGCGGCCTTTGCGGTCGGTCACGCCGTCATTCAGCCGTGCGCGCAGCTTGTCCGTGCGGGGTTCACAAAACGGCTGGTATGTTCCTGCGCGCGGGTTCACGTACGCGAAGCCATCCGCGCAGGATGCGACGAAGCCGCCCTTCTGCCGCAGGGCAAGCGCGCTGATCCATTGCGGCGGGATCCAAGTGCCGGTGGCTTCGGTCTGCAGGTGATACCAGTTGACCGAGGGGGCCTCGATATCGACCCAATAGATGCAGCCGTCGCGTTCGTCCCATAGCGTACTCTCGCCAAGATGCGCGCGGGCCTTCCAGAGACAGCGCCAGCCTTCGTTGGTTTCAGACATTTGGCATTTCCGTTCTTGGTGTTTCAGGGTGCCACGATGCCAGGCCCGAAAGGCGCATCCCTGGCGCGAACGGCCTCGCGCAGGCCTTTCTCCTTGACGGTGCGATTGAACTCGGCGCGGCTGGCCGAGAGATGGCCACGTGCGTCCATCTCCGCGGCCAGGCGCTGCAGCGTCCGCGCGCCCATCAACTCCAGCCCGAGATTGACGATGCGTTTGTTCGCGCTGAGCAGGACATCATCGACCAGGGCCAGGCGCGCGGCGAGCGCGTCCACCTCGGCCTCGAGTTCCGCCGCGGGGACCGACTTCAACACCAGACCGATCTTTGCGGCGTCGGCGCCCAGTATCGAATCTCCGGTGAGCAACAGGCGCTTCGCCCATTGCGGGCCTACGAGGTAAAGCCACATGTGACTGGGCAGCGAGCCTTGCGACCTGGCGGGCGGAAAGCCGAATTGCGCGGTGTCGGAACTGATTACCATGTCGCACAGCAGAGCCAGGTCGGTGCCGCCGGCGAGGCATCGTCCCTGCACCTGGGCTATGACCGGCTTGTGCATGTCGAACAGCACCATACGCAGGCGCTGTGTTCGTTCCTGGTGCCAGGCGTCGTCATCGAACCGTACCCGGCCGCGCCGGTGTTCCACCTGTTCCGGAACCGCCTGGTCGTATCGGGCAAGATCGTAGCCGGAGCAGAAATCGGGTCCGGCTGCCTTGAGAACGATCGACCGGACGCGATTGTCTTCGTCGGCTGCCCATAACGCATCATGGAGTTCCTCGAGCAACTCCTCGCTCAGGGCGTTGCGCTTTTCCGGACGGTTGAGCGTGACCCGGGCGCATCCGTCGGCGATCTCGTAGATCAAGGTCTTGTAGGGTGCCGTGGCACCTTCGTAAGCCATGAGTGTTTCGCTCCGACCGATAATGTCGCTGGTTGGCGGTTACGCTTCGACCCGGCGTGACGCCCGCCACGTCTCGACGGTGTTGTTAATCGACGTGTGGAACTGGATCAAGGCCGGCTCCAGGCGCCCGTATATGACCTCCGCTACGGCGCCGCTCGCGAGGTTCTTGTGGATTTCGATCTGGCACGGGAAATCCTCGTTCATGGCAACGTTGCACAGGATTTCGAGGTTCTTCAGCCAATAGCCCAGGGCTTTCTCGCTCCGCGGCTTCTCTGGCGAGAAGATCGTGGTGTAAGCACGCGTGGTATTGACGTCGATTGGCTCCACCCGCCAGGTTTCCAGATGGTCGCCCTGATACGTCAGCAGGCCGTTGGGCAGCAGGACATACACGGCCGCAGCATGCGGAAACAGCCGCCAGCTCTCGCGTGGGACGGATGCAAGCTGCTCCATGATGGTGCGGCGCAGGCCGATAACGCGCGGCGCCGGCCCGAAACTATCGAAGAGTTGGTGGGAGAAGAACACCGGATCGATCGTTTTGCGATGCAGGAAGCGGACGTGGTAGGGTTCAAGGAAAGTGTCCAGCAACAGTTTCCAGTTCATCTGCCACGTGGTGACGCGCGTCTCTATGGGAAAGGCGGTCTCGATTCCGTAGCCGGTAAATTCATCCGCGATGCCGTAAAGCAGTTCGTCCACCTCGAAAGGCCGATGATCGGAAGGATGGACGAACATCAGGCCGTGCTTCTCCTGCACTGCCACGGGCGCGAGATTGCATGCGTGTTCGATGTCGGCGAAGCATTCGTCCGATAACGGCCGGTTGAGCAGCTTGCCGGCGGTATCGTAGGTCCAGCCATGATAGGGACAGACGATACTGCGCAAGTTCTGTCCCTGCGCATTCTGCAGCAAGGTGGCCGCGCGGTGGCGGCAGATGTTGACGAACGCGGAAAGCATCCCGTTGCGTTGCCGAACGATGCCGATCGGGATGCCGCCGCACTCGCGGGTGATGTAGGAGCCTGGCTCGGAACACTCCACGGAGAGACCGGCAAAGAGTGGCCGTTCCCGGAACAGGGCCTGCCTCTCATCGGCAAACCATGCGGGATCGACGTAGTGGCCAGCCGCATTGTGCATGCTCGCCGCCGCGTAACTCCATTTGGCGTAAGGGTCGGCCTTTGTCAGACGATCGACCATTTCGATCTGCCGGGCTGCATGCATGTCGATGTCCGTGCTTCTAGCGCAACATGGAAAAGCCGCCGGAGACGCTGATCGACTGTCCGGTCAGTTGCCGCGCCTTGTCTGACGCCAGGAAAAGCGCTGTCCAGGCTATGTCGACGGCTTCGGGACGCACCCCCAGCGGCGTGCGTGCCTCGATGTCGGATATGGCCGTGGAATTGGTTCCGGTATCCGCGTTCCAGTAGCTGCCATCGCCGATATCGGTGTTTTCCGGTATCACCATGCCAGGCAGGATGGCGTTCGCCCGTATGCCGTAACGGCCATATTCCTTGGCGATCGACCGTGTGAAGGAAAGCACGCCGGCCTTCATGGCGCCGTAATCGGCAACGCGGTAGTCGCCCATGGCCGCATCACTGGAGATGTTGACGATGGAGCCATGTCTGCGTTGCACCATGTAGGGCAGGAAGGCATGCGTGGCACTGAACGTGGTGAACAGGTTGAGCCGGAACGACTTCTCCCACCGCTCCGGACCCAGAGCCAGAAAGAATTCCTGGTGGCCGTTCCAGCCGACATTGTTTACAAGAATATCGACCGCACCGATCCGGCCTTCGATGTCGGAAGCAGCGGCCTCGACGGCCGACACGTCCGTCACGTCCAGCGCGATCACGTGGGCACGGCCACCCGCCTGGACGATGTCGTTCGCCGTGCGCTCGGCTTGCGGGATGTCGAGATCAGCAATCAGGACGGTCGCACCTTCCATCCCGAAGGCCAGGGAGATGGCGCGCCCGATATTCGACGCGCCCCCTGTCACGACCACGTGCCTCCCGGCTACCGCCAGGTCCATACGGAACTCTCAGGCCGAGGCATCACTCACGCCACCGCCTCCAATACCGGCGACAGCATCTGATCGGCCAGGTTGATGTCGAGCGCCTGGAGACGGGGAAGGACTTTCTGCGCGAAGAGTTCGTAGTTCGCCTGACCGATTTCGAACGGCATGCCGCCATACTGCAGATAGACCACGAAGCCGCCGATCCCGAAGCGCCGGACCATGGCTTCCAGTTTTTCCGTCACCTGGTCCGGCGTGCCCCAGACTTGCAAGTCGGCCAGGAAGCCGTTGAACTTTTCAATCCCGTTCTTTTCGATGTTGCGCGCCAGCGCGCCGTAATATTCGTAACCATCGATGCTGGAGAAAGCGGTGTTGCCGAACTCGTAGTGGTCGGAACTGGACCGCGCATAGGCCTGCAGGTACTTCGCGCGGATCTCCTGTGCCTGCGCCGGATCCTCGCTGACGCCGACGAACACGGAGAAAATCGGCCGCGTGGCGGGGCGCTTGTTGATCTCCATAAAGTTCTTGCGATAGCCTTCGAGGTCGGCAGCAACCTTGTCCCAGGGCTTCTGGGCGATGACCATGATGCCGACATCGAGGCTCGCCATCATGGCAACGGATTCCGGCGAGATCGCCGAGGCGTAGACGCGGCCGCGAAAACTCTTGTAGGGCTGCGGACGCAGTTCGACGCGGGATTGCTTCAGATACGTGCCGTCATACTCCATGACACCGGTCTCCAGCGCCGTGAGCAGAGCTTCCGCATGCTCCTGGAAGCGGCCGCGGGACTCGTTCATCGGAATGCCGAAACCGTCGAACTCGATCTTCCCCAGGCCACGGCCGATGCCGAGAATGGCGCGCCCGCCGGAGAGATGATCAAGCAGGATGAAGCCTTCCGCGGTGCGCACCGGGTCCTGCCAGGGCAGCACGGTCACGGTGGTTCCGAGCTTGATGCGTTTGGTCTTGGCCGCTACCCAGGACAGGAACTGCGGCACATTGGGCGTCATGATGTAGCCGCTGAAATGATGCTCCGGCGTCCATACGGAGTCGAAGCCGAGATCCTCGGCGTCGGTCGCCATCTGCAGCTCGTGTTCATACACCTGCCGATCGGTGTAGGTCTTGTCCAGGTTTTGAAACAGTAGGCCCAACCCGACTTCCATGCTGCCGTCCCTCCAACTTCTCTTCTGAGCCGCAACCTAACGTAGATTAGGCTGGGTTGCAAGGCCGCAATCGGGATTGCTGGCGCCAGCGGCCAGAGTGGCAGCTCGCCCGTGCGGAAGGCAACACTTCCACCGGCGACCATCCTCCCGACTGCTTAGGAAAGGAAGGAAGCGGCTGCCCCTCCAATTTCATGCCGCCTTACCACGGGCGGCGGGTAACTTGACGCATGCCCGACATGTGCGCTCTATAATCGAGATTAGTTTGTCTCTGAAAGGGGTCGACACATGGGTGCATCGGTGTTGCAGCGGCGCGCAGCAATCGAACGTCGTCATCCGGTCTGGACCGAGACAACGCTGGACGAATATTTCCGGCAGGCGGCAAGCGAATACGGCGCGCGGGATCTGGTGGTGACGAACGACGCCACGCTGTCCTACCGGCAGGCGCTTGAACAGGCCGCCTCCATCGAGGCGGGATTGCGGGCACAGGGCATCATGCCTGGTGACAAGGTCGGCGTGGTGATGGCGAACTACCCGATCGTGGTGCCGCTGCTGTTCGCGATCTGGCGCGCGGGTGCGGTGGCCGTGCCGATCAACACGCTCAACCGGCCCGACGAGATGGCGTTCGTCTTGCGGCAATCGGCATGCCGGCTGTTGATCATGATGGACGCGTTCGCCTCGCGCGACTACCTCGCCGAGTTCGATCTTCTCGAGCCGGGCTGGCGTGAAAGCGTGTTTGCCACCATGCCCGAGCTTCGTGCGGTCTTCATCTACGGCGGCACGCCGGACGGCGCGCGGCATTTCTCCCGCCTGCTGGCGAGCGGAGACGGGCATCAGCTGCCCGGGCAGAGCAGCGCCATGCCACACGCGCCGGCGGTGATCATGTACACCTCCGGCACGACCGGCACGCCGAAAGGCGTGCTGCAGACACATGATAATCTGCTGCGCGCGGCTTACGCCGGCGCCTACCACCAGGCGTTCGAGGACGGGCGACGTGCCGTATTCTCGCTGCCGCTGTATCATTCATTCGGGTTGGTGGTGGGATTGCTGTCCGGCCTGGTCGTCGGCGGCGCCATCATCCCGCTTACGCGTTTCAATGCCGCCGCCATGCTTGAGGCGATCGGCGCCCATCGCGCCACCTATCTCATGGGAGTGCCGACGATGACCGTGGCGATGCTGGAGCAATCCAAGCAGCACGCCTACGACCTGACATCCCTGACCGCGATTCACAGCGCGGCGGCGCCGACGCCCACCTGGGTCTGGCGTGCAATCCAGCAGAGTTTCGGCTGCTCTGAGATCTTTACCAGCTACGGCCAGACGGAGACGACCGCGACCATCGTCTGCACCCAGCCGGGTGACCCGATCGAGATCGTGTCGAAGACACAAGGCACGATCGTTCTTGCGGGAGTTGCGGGAATTGCGGAACAGGGCGGCAGGATAGCCGAGTTCAAGACCATCGATCCGGAAACCGGGCAGGACCAGCCGCACGGCGCCTCCGGCGAGCTTTGCACGCGCGGCCCGATGAATTCGCAAGGCTATTTTCGCGCTCCGGACGAGACCGCGAAGATCATGCTGCCGGGTGGCTGGCTCCGCACCGGCGATCTCGGCCAGTTCCTGCCCGACGGCAATCTGTTTCTTACCGGCCGATCAAAGGATCTTTACAAGAGCAGGGGCGAGCTGATCTCGCCGAAGGAAATCGAGTCCATCCTGACCGGCCATCCGGCCATCTCGCAAGCCTATGTGGTGGGCGTGCCGGACGAGAAGTTGGGTGAATGCGGCGCTGCGTGGCTGGTTTTGTCCGGGACGGCGCGGCTGGATGAGCAGGAGGTGCTGACGTTCTTGCGCAGCAAGCTTTCCGGCTACAAGATTCCCCGCGACGTCTGGTTCATCGAATCGGACGATCTGCCAAAAACCAGCACGGGAAAAGTGCAGAAGAACCGCCTGCCGGCGATGGCGCCGCGTCGGGCTCTTGTGGAAGGTGCGTGAAGCAAGGCGCGCGCCGGCCGCGGCCCGGGCGAACATCACAATTGCTGTCTGGCGACATTCTTCAGGGCGCGTCGGCGCGATGCGGCAGATCGTGGTAGGCGCGGTCGAGGTACATCAGGCTTTTGCCCGGCGCACCGACAAACGTTGCGTGCACTTCGCAGAACAATACGCTGTGCGTGCCGACATCGATAGCTGTCGTGAGCACACAATCGAAACTCGCCGCCGTGCCGAGCAGAAGAGGTGCGCCGCTGTCAGACGTGCTCCAACGCCCAAAAGCAAATTTCTGCTCGGGGTCCAGTTTACCGGCAAATGCATCGGACACTTCGCGCTGATCACTGGCCAGGACGTTCACGCAGACTGGTCCGCCCGGCAAGAAACAGGGGCGCGACCGGGATGCGCGGTTGATACAGATCAACAACGTCGGCGGGTCGTCCGTGACCGAGCAGACGGCCGATGCAGTGAAGCCATCGCGCATCTCGCCGGACGTCGTGGTGATCACGTTGACGGCTGCGCCAAGGCGGGCCATGGCTGCGCGATATTTCTGTTGTTCGACCGGCATTGGGCCAGGCTCCCATGCTTGGAAAAGCGGCATAGCTGTCCGACGCGCCACGCGGGCGAACCGAGAAGCCAAACCTAAGCCGGGTTAGGCTGGCAATGCAAGCGCGCAGCTTTTCCACTTGCGAAAACCTATACCGGAGCGGTGCCAAAGCCTTGTCCCGGAGCAGCGTTCGCCCTTGCATTTCGCGTTAACGCGTTGAGCGGGCAGGCCCTTGCTGTTTCCACCAACGGGCGCGTCGGTATCATGGCTGGTCGTCACGCCACCAAACACGTTGACAGACTTACATCGAGGAGTGTCTAAAATCGTGCTTAGGTGAATAATCACCGGTCAAGACGGCGAGGAAACAGAAATGAGCAGGCTTGGCGGCAAGGTCGCCGTGATCACGGGCGCCGCACGCGGGATGGGTGAATCGCACGCGCGCATATTTGCCGAGCATGGCGCCAAGGTCATCCTGACCGATCTGGACGAGGCGCGCGGCGGTGCGATCGCGCGCGAGATCGGCGACAATGCGCTGTTCTTTCGCCATGACGTGACCGATGCCGCCGCGTGGCTGTCGATCGTCGAACACGGCGAGCGCGCCTTCGGGGCAATCAACGTGCTGGTGAACAATGCCGGCGTCCTCGGCCCGATCGCCACGACGGTGAATTTGGCCGAGGCGGACTACATGAAGGTGTGTGCCGTCAACCAGCACGCGGTGTTTCTTGGGATGAAGGCGGTGATCCCGTCCATGCTGCGCGCGGGCATTGGTTCCATCGTCAACATCTCGTCGATTGCGGGCATTGCCGCCAATGTCGGTTTTCCGAGCGTCGCCTATGTGGGCAGCAAGTTCGCCGTGCGCGGAATGACCAAGGCCGCGGCGATCGAGTACGCGCCGAAGAACATCCGGGTGAATTCCATACATCCCGGCTACATTCAGACGCCCATGATGATCGAGGCGACGGACGAGCAGAGCCGCGAGGCGGTGCTGCCGATGATCCCGATGGGCCGCATGGCGGACGCCCGGGAAGTGTCGATGCTGGCACTTTTCCTCGCCTCCGATGAATCGTCCTATATAACGGCGAGCGAACATCTGATCGATGCCGGAATGCTGGCGCAATGAAGAAGGTTGCCGCGCCGTGCTGATGATTGCTTGGCTTCAGCGCATATGACGGCGGAGCCGATCTTCTTTGAGGACGCCCAGGAAGGCATGGTGTTCACCACGGAGGAGCGCGTGATCGTCGAAGACGATCTGCTCAGCTTCGCGCGCATATCCGGAGACTTCCACCCGATCCACGTGGACCCGGTCTACGCTTCAGGCACTTTCTACGGGCAACGCGTGGCACACGGCCCGATGGGAATCGCCATCTCGATAGGGCTGTTCGGAACCATTCCGGAATTCAAGACAACCGCCATCGTCATGACCGATGTCAGCGAGTGGGCGTTCAGGAAGCCGATCTTCATCGGAACAGGGTTGAGCCTTGTTGTAACCCTTGGGTCAAAACGCATCACCCGGTCCGGGCATGGTGTGGTGGACCGCATCTTCAAGCTGCAGGATCGCGACGCCCGGGTGTACCAGGAGGGCCGTTCGGGCATGATCATTGCCCGGCGCGCCTCTGCCGAGCCGGGCGCTGCCGCCTAGCGGTGATTGCCGATAAAATCAAGGGAGAACCAGAATGAAGACGGGCAGGGCAGCGGTATTTGTCGAACGCGACCGCGTCGAGACATGGGACGTCCCGATTGCCGCACCGGAGCCGGGCGGCGCCCTGGTCAGCGTTGTCATCGGCGGCGTTTGCGGCAGTGACGTGCACATCGTCTCCGGCGAGGCCGGAGAGATGCCATTCCCGATTGTGCTTGGCCACGAGGGGGTCGGCCGTCTTGAAGCGCTCGGCGCGGGCGTTGCGACCGATTACGCGGGGGTTCCTGTAAAGACAGGGGACCTTGTTTGCTGGTCGCCGATCGCACTCTGTCACCGCTGCCATTCCTGCACGGTTCGGGAGGAGACGCCTTGCGAGAACTCGCAATTCTTCGAGGATGCGAAGAAGCCGAATTGGGGAAGCTACGCCGATTTCGCCTGGTTGCCGCGCGGCATGGCGTTTTTCAAGTTGCCGGACCACGCCAATCCCGAGGCCGTTGCCGCCTTGGGCTGTGCTCTGCCGACCGTGCTGCGCGGATTCGAACGCTGCGGGCCGGTGCGTTTGGGCGAGACCGTCGTGGTGCAAGGAGCAGGACCGGTCGGGCTTTCGGCCGTGTTGGTCGCGGCCCTTTGTGGCGCGCGCGAGATCGTGGTGGTGGACGCTTCGGAGCAGCGGTTGGCGCGCGCGAAAGCGCTGGGCGCTACGAACACGGTGCTGCTGAGCTTGAGTGCCGCGGAAAGACGGCACGCGGTGCGAGAATGCGTAGGCGTCAATGGTCCCGACGTCGTCGTCGAAGCAGCGGGCGCTCTGCCGGCCTTTCCCGAGGGCGTTGACCTGACCGGCAATCACGGGCGCTACATCATCCTGGGCCTGTGGGGCGCGATCGGCACGCAACCGATTGCGCCGAGCGATCTCTCGAGGCGGAATCTTACCGTGTCAGGAGCGTCCTTTCCGAAGCCGAAGCATTATCATGACGGGATGCA
>CAXTVW010000017.1:25697-29241 GCA_964247675.1 uncultured Acetobacteraceae bacterium | reverse complement strand
GCACCGAACGTGGAATGGGAGATACGGGTGCGCGAAAGGTCGACCTTCCAGGGGTCGGGGTTCTCACTCTCTTGAAGTCCGTGCAGAGAGGTTGGCAGCAGGATCATGTCGCCTTTCATCAGGGTCACGCCATGATACTCGGTGTCGGCAGCAACCATCCGAGCCTCTGAGATAACCGGGAAACGACGGAACATCTCCTCGGCGCTGCGAAGCAGTTTGACAGGATCGGCGCGGAGCTCCTCAACGGTTTCCGGATGCCGCGCCAGGTAGGTCATCATGAAGCCAAGGAAATTGACGACCGTGTCGAGCCCGCCAAGCAGGAGGAGGGCGATCAGTGCTACTGCCTTGTCTCGGTCGATAGGCGCGCCGTTGATGTCGCTGTTGACCATCACGGTTATCAGGTCGTCACCGCTACCGCCGGTTCGTGCATCGACGATCGGCGCCACGTAGTCGAAGAAGCCCTTGTTCGCGTCACCGAGCGTTTTTGCCATCTCCGCCGGCGTGTTGCCCGAGGGGCGTGTCATGTCGGTCGCAAGGAGGCTCAGCGCTGGCGCGTCCGAGAGGGGAAGGTCGGCGAGCGCCATGAACACCTGAACCGGGAAGGTCTGTGCATAGTCGCGGCCGAACTCGCACCTGCCTTTGTCGGCAAATCCTTCGATCAGGTCGATAGCGACTTTCCGGACGCGCTCTTCTATCTTGCGTATCTGGCCGAGCCCGAGTCCCTTGTCGAGCACCTTGCGATACGGCGTATGCTCCGGCGGATCCATCCGCGTCGGGACCATCTCATATTTTTCGCCCGCCTCCTTGGGGAGGAAGATGACTTCGCTCGAAAAGCGCGCCGGACTGGAATAGATGTCGTTGATCAGGTCGGCGCGTGTGGCGATCCAGTGGCCGCCGGTGCGCGGAGTCCAGACCAAGGGCGGCGTATCAGGACGCTGTATCCGGCTCCAGGCTTCGTGATAGCCCTCTTCGATACCGTCGAGTGCGTACATGTCGATATCACGCACCAGGTGGTCCGGTACATGTGACGGGATTGGTGCGCTGGACCGCGCCTGGGAGAGCGTGGTGCTTTCGGGTTCGAAGTCGCTGGTTGTTGCAGCGGCAGCTTGTGTGTCCAGATCCATGGTCGTCCCTGTTTCCCGCTTGCCGTGGTAGCCACGGACGTTGTCTTGAAATCCCGGCCCGAACCGTCAGGCCCAGGTAGTTGCGGCGGTTGGCAAGTCAGTTGTTGACGAGCAGTGACTTTCGTCCGGATGCGCGGGCGACCTTCTCCAGCCGCATCGGCATCGAGAGGCTCGCCACAATCTGCTCCATGGTATCCTCCAAGGCAACGTTGAAGCTTTCGACGTTCTCGTCCAGAGAAACCACACCATGATGCCGGACGAGTATGTTCAGGAACATCAGGCTGGCACTGATAAGCCGGCGTTGCGCGGCTGCGGGGGGGAGATAGTCCAGGCGCGCGCGGAGCAGATCGAGAGACCGTTCAAGGTTCGGCGGCAACTTCGCGCCGAAATCGCCGAACTTCATCGAGCGGTTGTTCAGCAGGAACTGGCTCAGGAAACGGGCATAGGAGCCGTTGCCGTCCGCGTCCTGCAACTCGAGCTGCGGTAGAAGGACGATGTTGATCAGTGTCCTCGCATCCTTGAGGCGTCCGGATGCTTCCGCGGCAAGCAACATGCGCCCGCGGGACTGTTCCATCTGTTCCATGCGATAGTCGAAGATGGCTTCGACCAGGCTTTCGCGGCTGCCAAAATGATATTGCACCGCGAAATGATTGCCTTGTCCCGCCTTGGATGCGATTTCCCGCAGGGACGCAACATGGATACCGGCTTCGGCGAGAACGACCTCGCCGGCCATTATCAGGCGTGTTCGCACGTCGACGATACCATCGTCTGCAATTTGCGCCTTGCGCGTGCGGCGAACGGACTTTTGTGTCATTGCTCAGGGTCCACTAAGACAGGTGTCTTAGACCTTCGCAGTATTTATTGGAAAAGACGTTTGCTGTCAATTATCTTAAGAGGGCCTTCTTGCCCGGCTGATTGGAAAGTTCGTGCTGCAGCGCACAATAGATGGCCTTCCGTGTTTCGGGCTTGGACTACAGGCATATTGGGTGCGGCGACAAAGCCTAAGTCGCTTGACTTATACTCTCGTCAGTATTACGGCTTTGATCTGCGGCTGGTGACCCGGTAGGCACGGCGGCAAATCAGTTCGAAGCGGCCAGAAGCCCAAAGCGCCGCCACCTGGGAACATTTTTTCAAGGAACAAACAAATGGCGATGGACACCGGCCTGATCTTCCACCCCTACATGCGTCCGGGGCGCACCGCGCGGCAGACTTTCGACTGGGGCATACAGAACTCGATCGCCTGTGACCGCGCCGGCTTTGGCTCGATGCTGATTTCCGAGCATGCCTCGCAGGTTTGGGAGAACATCCCCAACCCGGAGCTGATAATCGCGGCGGCGGCGCTGCAGACGAAGAACATCAAGTTCGCCCCGATGGCACATATCCTGCCGCATCAGCATCCGACCAAGCTTGCGATCATGACGGGCTGGTTGTCGCAGATCCTCGAAGGACGCTATTTCATGGCGATCGGCGCCGGCGCTTACCCGCAGGCAAGTTACATGCATGGTATCAAGAACGGCGAGGACACTGCGTTTCTGAACGAGATGGTGCGCGAGTCGCTGGGCATCATGGAGAAGATCTGGAAGCGCGAACCGTTCTTCCTCGAGGGCAAGTTCTGGAATGCCGGGTACCCGGAGGAAGCGGCTTCGGAGAACGAGGAGGACGAGCAGCACAAACTGGCGAACTTCGCGCCCTATCAAGGCAAGTTTCCGGAGATAGCGGTGACCGCGTTCAGCAAGAACTCGCCCTCCATGAAGCTTGCCGGCGAACGGAACTTCAAACCGATTTCTATTTTCTCCGGTCTGGAAGCGCTTCGCCGGCACTGGCAGATTTATTCGGAAGCCAACATCGCAGCCGGGTTCACGCCGGACCGTTCACGCCATGCGGTGTCACAGACGGTATTCGTGGCTGAAACCGACAAGGAAGCCCGCGCAGAAGTCATCAATGGTCCGATCGGTTATTGCTTCAACCGCTACCTCATCCCGATCTGGCGGCGCTTCGGCATGCTGGACGGTTTCGCCAGAGACGCCGGGATCGATCCTGAGAAAGCCGATCTTGAGTTCCTCGTCGACAACGTTTTCGTTGTCGGTTCTCCCGACACGGCCGTGAAGAAGCTGAACGCGCTTTTTCAGGCTTGCGGTGGGTGGGGAACATTGCAGGTGGAGTCGCACGACTACTATGATGCGCCCGCGCCTTGGTTCCGGTCGCTGGAGCTGATTGCCAAGGAGGTCGCTCCGCGCGTGACGCTTCCGGCTGCGACGCATGCTCCGGCAATCAAGGACGCCATTGCCGCTTAAGGCCAACAAGCCACGGTGGGGTGCTCTCTCTGCCGTGATTTGTACGACGGAATGGGGCGGTCGCGCGTTGTGCAACAAGCGTGCACCGCAACATCTCTGGAGGATGTCATGCATCTTGAGCCAGGG
>CAXTVW010000017.1:0-25597 GCA_964247675.1 uncultured Acetobacteraceae bacterium | reverse complement strand
GCAACAAGCGTGCACCGCAACATCTCTGGAGGATGTCATGCATCTTGAGCCAGGGTTGCTGCACGGTCGAGCGTGCGATCAATTAAGTGAGATGGGGTGAAGACCGGCCAGCGTTCCCCTCTACGTGCGAAGTCCCGTACCGATCGTCTCCGCAAGCCGGCAGCGAGGCAGCGGGACGATGAGCGCCTCGCCTCTGGCGGCTTGCTGCACAACGTCGGTCGTTTCCCATGAAACGCGAGCAGGTTGTGTAGTGCATATACGGCCAAATGCATTCCGACCCGTAATACGAAGCTTGCCGCCGCTCTGACAGCCAGAGAAAACGCCTCCTTAGGCAGCTGAGCAATGCCGCAGCGGATCACCTGCCGCAGCGCAACAAACTGCCCTCTTGCCTCGCTCCAAGTCCACGCCCGATCTAATCCAAATTAGATTGCCGCGGCCACTAAGTTTGCGATGAAAAAAGGTCGGGTGCTTGGCCGGGCCGGCGCGTAGACGCTCGGCTAGTCAATCAACGCTGAACCACAGCAAGACGTCATTCTCGAAATCCGCGTTGACAGGGAACGATCACGTCCGATTTGACCGATGCGTTGAAGTGTAACGGCAACCCACATCGTGTGGGGTGTAATTCTTCCGCCACACCCAATATCGCGCACCTTGCAACGTAGCCTAATGTGGATTAAGCCGGTTCCGTGTTGATGGATGGGGACCGGAACGTAACTTAGACACTCGTAAAAGCGGCGACTGCCTGACTGCAGCGTTCAGCGAGCGTCTACAGACAAGAACCTGGATCACTATTCCTCAAAAAACAAAAAAAGCGGGGAGTAAGCGAGATGTTCAAGGGGTGTCAAAAGAACCCGACGTTGCAGCAACGGGGTTTGCGGCTTAGTCTGTTGTCCAAGTGCAGTCTGCTAGCCCTGGCCAGTGCGGGGTTGGGATGCGGCGTTGCGTTCGCGCAATCGGCCGGTCAGACCTCCAGCACCTCGCATATAGCCCCGTCCAATGTAGCTGTTCCCGGCGGCGTGGAGCAGGTTGTCGTGACGGCGCAACGGCGCTCCGAAGCAATCTCCAAGGTTCCGGTCGCAGTAACCGCGCTCACCAGTGCCACCCTCGCGCGTCGCACGGTGACCAAGGAGACTGACCTACAGTCGATCGTACCGGGCCTCACCGTGAAGACCACGGGGTCGCAGAACCAGCTGAACTACGCGATCCGAGGACAGACGCTGGACGCGTTCTCCGGGTCCAGTCCAGGTGTTCTTACTTACGTCAACGACGTGCAGCTCTCGTCGCAGACAGCAACATCACTGTACGACTTGAGCAATGTGCAGGTTTTGAAAGGACCACAGGGCACGTTGTTTGGGCGGAACGCGACCGGTGGCGCCGTGCTATACAACACCGTCCTGCCCAGCGACGGCTACCATGGCTTCTTCACGATGCGCGGCGGCGATTACGACTTGCGCCAGTTTCAGGGCGCGGTCGATCTTCCGCTTGTTCCCGGTATATTTACGGTCCGGGTAGCCGGCGACATCAACCAGCAGAACGGTTATGTCAAGAACTTGCATGATGGCACCACGCTCGGTGACACGGACGCAAAATCCGGGCGTATTACGGCAAAATGGACGCCAAATGCGGATATATCGGACGTAACCGTATTCCAATACGGCAACTATGGCGGGACTAACCTAGTTGGCGAGCTGCAATCGGTCAATCCGGTAGGAGCAAGCTATCAAGGCACACCCTTGAACGCGACCGGTGCGGCGATCTACGGCCCGCTGATCTTCGGAGCGTTGGCGAGACAAGAGAAATACGGGCCATACGCGGTCAATCTACCCACAACCGCTCCGCCGTTCCGGTCAAACACCCAGTTCCTTGAGAACACGTTCAGCTACACGGTGTCGCCGGACCTCGAGTTCAAGAACATCGCGTCGTTCAGCAGGTCCGATACCTACACGGCGGAAATACTGTCGGGCAATCCATACGGCGTCATCGATCTGGTCGCACCGAATGGAAGTCCTACGTTCTTCGGCATCCATCAGTGGTCGGAAGAAGCGCAGATGCTCGGTCATGCGCTCGATAACAAGCTGAAATATATCGTCGGCGTCTATGCTGCGTCGGAAGAGGATATCGACCAGGTGCCGGTCACCGTCGGGTTCGGATTGCCTGCTCCGGTCGAGGCCTTCAACTACAACTATAACGACCGGGACAGCACGGAGGCCGTCTACGGACAGGCAACCTACGACCTTGCCGATCTCACCACGGTGCAGGGGCTGAGCATTACAGGCGGCATACGCTACACGTTCGAGCAGCTGAGCCTGATTCAGACCGGCGGCTCATTGTACCAGGGCCTGCCGCAGCAATCGATGTCGGAGTCGAAGCCGAGCTGGCAGGCCGGATTGCAGTGGCAGCTGAACCCTCAGTTGCTGCTTTATTTCGTCAACCGCGGTAGCTGGCGGTCGGGAAATTTCAACGGAACAACCACACCGATCGACAACCAGAACGCGTTCAATGCCGAAACCACCTATGACTTCGAGGTGGGTGCGAAATACAATGGTGACGTTCTTGGCAAACGGGCGCGCCTGGCGGTTGCCCTCTATGACCAGACGATCGACAACGTTCAGCGCGACGTCTACTTCAACATCGACGGCAAACCTGCTTCGTTCACGCATAACGTTCCCCAGGCCGAGGTAAGGGGTATCGAATTCGACGGTGACGTCCGACTGCTCGATTGGCTTAGCGTTGGTGGGAACTTCGCCTATACCGACGCGGAATACACACAGCCGAATGTCACGCTGTTTGGCCAGGACATCACGTTCGGAGACTACCAGGATACGCCTCGCTGGTCGGGATCGGTTTTCGCGGACATAACCCTGCCGGCACCTGAGAGATGGGGTGCGATGACGTTGCACACTGACTTCTATTCTCAGACGAAAACGTACTACTCCAGCCTGGCTTTCTCGATCGATCCGGGAACCAGTATTCCGTCCTATAGTCTTCTGAACATGCGGTATGATTGGAAGAGGATCTTCGGGTCCAACATCTCGTTTGCCGCCTTCGTGAAGAACCTCAGCAATGACCGTTATTTTATCGGCGGCTACGCTCTTGGCGCAGACGTCGGCATCAACACGCATCTGCCAGGCGCTCCCCAGGAATACGGTGTTGAGTTTAATGTAACCTTCTGACAGTGCCCGGTCCGGACCGCGCGAGAAACGGCCGGACCGGTTGACTGTGTAACGCCTTGCTTCGATTGCAAGCTCCACACAGGCAGCAGTGAGGCGAACGCGCTACGGCAATCGCGCGTGCCATCAGGAGGCGCGCTATAAGGCCTCGATGATGGTGACGTTGGAGAGACCGCCGCCTTCGCACATGGTCTGCAGCCCATAGCGCTTGGCGCGCGCCTGCAGCGCATGCACCAGCGTGGCCATGAGTTTTGCGCCCGAGGCGCCGAGCGGGTGGCCAAGTGCGATTGCGCCGCCGTTCACGTTCATCTTCTCCGGATCTGCCTTGATTTCGCGTTGCCAAGCCAACGGAATACACGCGAATGCCTCGTTGACCTCGTAGAGATCGATGTCCTCGATCCGCATGCCAGCGCGCTTGAGCGCCCGCTGCGTGGCGTTGATCGGCTCATCGAGCATGGTCACCGGATCGCCACCGGTGACTGTCAAGGTATGGAGGCGTGCGAGTGGCGTGAGATTGTGGGTTTTCAGTGCGGCTTCGCTCACCACCAGCACGCCCGAGGCGCCGTCGCACATCTGGCTGGCATTTGCGGCGCTGATCACGCCGCCCTCCTTCAGCAACTTTACCTCGGCGATGCCTTCCAGCGTTGCGGTGCGGCGGATGCCCTCGTCGGTGGTGTGCGTGGCAGGACCATTCGCAGTCTCGATCGGATGCTCGAGTGCCGAGGTGCAGTTCGACTAGGATGCGGTTCGGGCGCTTCTGGGCGTGCGTGTCGTGTCGCGGCGTTTCTGGCGCTTGAACGGCACAAACCAGCGCGGGCCCACCTCGTTTTAGCCGGGCTTGCGGTCAGGCTCGCGGGTCGCCGTCAATCCACGCCTCCCGGATCACTGCCACCAGCGCCGACTCCCACGCCTTGCGGGCATCCAGGAAGGGCGGAAAGTAACTGCTTGCCGCAACTTCGGAGTACGCAGCTGGGGGCTGCCCAGCCGAGCGTCCAGCGTAGGGTCGCGATAGCCTGGGCGAGAGGTCGCCCGCTCGGCCGCACGCTCGTGCCGGCAGGCGCCGATCAGGCCCTCCACGTCGATCTAAGTTAGCGACTGCACCACGCCTCCGCCTCGTTGCGCAAGGGGTCGCTGTCGCCGGCTTTAGCCAGCAACTCGGCAACCGGTAGGCATTCTCGCGGTCATGGGTCCTTATCGGTTACGTTGAAGCTCACCACACCATCTCAGCCAGAGGATCCGGTGGCCACCTCAACACACGGGCTACCGTCAAGAGATCCACTACAAGCCCGGACGCTACTACATGCCCGGAGCTGAATGTGGCGGAGGGCATCCGGCCGTTCGTGCGCGACAACTGGCTCTCAATCATGTATTGTTGCTTCGATACCATCGTAGGCAACCGCTGTGCTACCTGGAACGAAATGGAAACTTGGCACAATACAATGTCCGGCTTGCGAGTTCGAGCACACAGGTCTTGACTATAGAAACCTGGAATCAGGAGGACCTGGATAGTGGGGAGGACGGTCGCCGCAGGCGTACGTCACGTATCGGTGAAACCTCAAGCCGAGCTACGAAGGCTTCACCAACCAAGTCACGATGGGGGCAGAGTGACCGAGGAAGTCACACTGAGAAAGACCGGTATCGTCAAAACCCAAGCGGTATACATTCGGCTGGATCGGGAGCGTTCGCGCCCGACAAGCCCAAGCCCATGTCGATGAACTCGCCTTCGCGAGTGTCGGTTTCCCCTACCCGCATTCCCGCCCGAAACACATTGTTGAACTACGTTTGTCTTTAAGATGGCAATGCTTAGGCGCCCCAAAATCGATGCTTTGGAGATACACTTGGAGAATGATGGTAAGACAACACAAGCGGCTGATATCGCACTCTCTATCACGGAGGAAAAACCGAACGGTCAAATCAGCAAAACCGAAAAGGGTGAGCTAGGCGCAGAGAAGCAAAGGCCCGATGGTGAGCCTGAATCGGAAGTCGAGGGGTTTGTCGAAAGTCAGTACCTCGCTGCTTTTCCCGACATCGCGAATGCAGTTGCTGTCGGTAAACTCGTCTCGGGCCTAAATCATTATTTGCGTCACGGTGTAAAGGAGAGTCGGTTAAAGGACCTTCGCTACCTGAACGCAGGGCAGACGGAAGATACTGCAACTTTCCCGAGGAGCGATATCGATACCATTTTTACCGCGCAAAGTGGGTGGTGTCTTGTTGTCGGTTGGATAAACGATGGCGAGGCAGTGCTCAATGAGAGTTTTTGTCTCAAGGGCGATAAGATTGTTGCTGCCGTTTGTTACCATGGGCGGTGCCGGCGCGAGGACGCAGAAAAAGCAGTCGCAACGCGTCCCGGCCAGCTTCTCGGGTTCTGGACGTTCTTTCAGGTTGCGGGAGGCCTCGCACCGACTGACGTGATCAAAATTCGCCTTATAGCCGGGTGCGAGCAGAAGACCTTTACAATCCAACCCAAGCATGTTGGCGATGAAAGTCTGCTAGTGATAGCGCTCGAGTATCTCGCGTCTGCCAGGTATTTTACGAACCCGCAGGCGGAGTCGGCCGTTCAATTAAAGGGTGGCCTTGGGGAGACTTTGGTTAACTTCAATGCAGGAATGTCGAGGCAAGTAGTTGGCGGCGCCTACGTCAGGCGATTTGGCAAACAAGTCGGCAAGCTCGACGGTTCGATTATTGTTTGTCTTTATGGCAGGTCGGAGTATCTGTTCCTTCAGGCGTCTCTGTTTACCGGCTGCCCAGCTGCGGATCGCTACGAGTTCATCTACGTTTCGAACAGTCCGGAACTTGCGGAAACGCTGTTGAAGGAGGCAGCGATCGCGCACCGAATATATAATATGCTGATCACAATCGTCATCTTACCAAGAAACGTCGGCTTTGGTGCGGCAAACAATGTTGCCGTGAAGCATGCTCGCAGCCAGCGCATCCTCATAGTTAACCCCGATGTGTTCCCGCGTGACCGGAACTGGGCGGTTACGCACAGCGCGATTGTGGCCGACCGACCGTCCGAGCAGACGGCAATCTTCGGTGCCCCGCTCTACTACGATGACGGCTCGTTGATGCACGCCGGCATGTTCTTCGAGGTCGACACTAACGTGTCCATTCGTGGAGGAAAAGTCGAGCAGCACGACATGATCAGGGTCGAACACTACGCCAAAGGGGCTCCGCCCAACATCGAGAGGTTTCTTACCTCGCGCAAGGTCCCAGCCGTAACTGGCGCTTTCATGTCGCTAGAGCGAGCCTGGTTCGAGTCGCTGGGCGGGTTTTCGCTCGAATACGTCTTTGGTCACTACGAAGATGCGGATCTCTGCCTGAAAAGCCTAACCGGCGGGAAACCTGTCTGGGTGCACCCTGTTCCGTTCTGGCATCTCGAAGGAAAAGGCTCCACGCGGAGACACGTTCACGAGGGCGGCTCAACGGTCAACCGCTGGTATTTCACCGAGCGATGGAAAGAATACATCTTGGGGAACCTGAACGGGCGGGCACCTTCATTGCTAGAAACGCCATGAGCGAAACGGACACGAACGTCACAATGCCTGGGCCAGTCCAGCGAAAAGACACATTAAAGTCGGTTGCAATTCCGGCTCCCAACCCCCGGGGCAAGCTAAAAGTGTTGCTGATCAGCTTGTTCCACCCGGAGCTCATCCGCGGCGGCGCCCAGCAGATCTGCTACGAACTGTTCGAAGGTTTGCGCGAGGAACCTGATGTCGAGCCGGTGTTGCTCGCCTCGGTCGACTCGAGCTATCCGGCGCTTTACAAAAGCGGCGCGCGCATCACGGGCTTCGATGGTCGCCACAACGAATTCCTGTATCTGTCCGCCGACTACGACCACCTCTGGCATAAAACCGGCTCGCCCTTGCATATCGAGGCGTTCGCTGAATTCCTTGAGAATGTTCAGCCGCAGGCGGTTCACTTCCACCACTTTCTCACCTACGGCATCGACCTGATCACTCTCACGCGCCGAGTGCTGCCAAACTGCCGAATCGTTTTCACCTTCCATGAATTCCTCACAATCTGTGACGCGAATGGCCACATGGTTCGGACAACGGACCGTTCACTTTGCACGCATGCGAGCCCGGTCCGTTGCCATCAATGTTTCCCGAGCCGTTCTCCAGAACAGTTCTTGATGCGCAAGATGTGGTTCATGCAGCATCTTTCGGTAGTGGACGCTTATACCTGTCCAAGTCGCTTCATGATCGAGCACTTCGTCCGTTGGGGCATTCCACGCGAGAAGATCCACCATGTCACCAATGGCCAGCGTGTTTACGGCATCCCGACTACTCCGCCGCAGGGTCTCAAAGCCCGGTTTGGCTTCTTTGGGCAGTTCGTGGACAGTAAGGGCATCCACGTCCTACTCCGCGCCGTCCGGCAGCTCCGCGCCGAAGGGTTTACTGACTTCTCCGTAGACCTCAATGGTGACAATTTGCGCTACGCGACACCCTCGATCCGTGAAGAAATCGAGACTTTCTTGGCCGAGGAGAGCAGGCATCCCCCAGACGAGCGGATCGTGACTCTGAACGGATCCTATCACGTGGACGAACTGCCAAGCCGCATGTCCCGTGTGGATTGGTGCATTGTCCCATCAATCTGGTGGGAAGTCTTTGGGCTCGTGATTTCGGAGGCTTGGATGTTCGGCAAGCCTGTGATTTGCTCCAATGTCGGAGGCCCCGGGGAGCGCGTGATAAACGAGGTTGGCGGATTGCATTTTCAATTAGGTGATCATCGCTCGTTGGCGCGGGTCATGCGGCGGGCGGCCAGCGAAGAAGGATTGTGGGAGCGGCTACGGGCGGGCGTGCCGGAGCCGCCAGCGCGGAGCACGATGGTGAACGACTTCATCCGCCACTACCTCGAATAGCCGAGATAGTTAAGCAGCACGGAGGCGCTTTATGGGCTCAGGCCCGAGAACCAACAGTCCGTCTTAAATGGGCACCGCGAACCTCGGTCAGCTCACAGACGGCAAGCAATTCGTGTCCGGCCGCAAGCAGAAGTTGATGATACAAACCGGCGACAAATACATCCTGTCCGATATGGATTTGCAGGTGAACGACCTGTTTTTGGATGTAAGGATAGCCGCCACGTGCGTGATGCGCGACGAGCGGCTCGTTACCAAGATTACGACGCGTACTGCGAGCCACGGTCCGAACGGT
This sequence comes from uncultured Acetobacteraceae bacterium, assembly GCA_964247675.1. GTDB lineage: Bacteria > Pseudomonadota > Alphaproteobacteria > Acetobacterales > Acetobacteraceae > BOG-908. The sequence goes on along the minus strand of CAXTVW010000017.1, from coordinate 17,274 downwards.
GGATGCACCCTGCAAGTGGGTTGCGACTTTTGACTGCCGCTTTCAGTGCCGCGACGGCGATGCGCGTGTCCATCGAACAGCTGATCGCATAGCCGACCACCTTGCGCGACCAGGCGTCCAGGATGGCGACCAGGTAAAGAGAGTCAAACCCCACGCTGATTGGTGTAACAGGCAACCCGGTTGAGCGCCCGAGAGTGATGTCTGCCGTCCGACGCCCGATGGAAGGCATGTCGGCCAGGCGGACCTGCCGGCAAAGGTATATGCCCGGCCGAAGCTGCACACTGAACAAGCCAAGAGCTTTGCGCTATCTAGGGAGACAGCTCTGCTGGCGTGACGAACACCCGGACATCTCCGCTTAATCACGGCCCGCCAGATTGGCTCGACGAGCGGCCGCCGTCTCCAGCAACCAACATTAGTACCAGGACGTTTTCGGATCCAATTGGCAGACTGGTACCGTGCCGATAGTCGTTGACGACGACTTGACGCACGACGTAGCACGTGGTCGTACGCAGCTTTGGTGGGAGAAGCGTGGGTTGCCTCTGTGAAGAAGGCAGTCGACTATCTAAACAGTTTGAAAAGAGCGGTCATGGACAATCACCTCGCGCCGTTGAAGGCGCCGCTAAGTCAGAACGGCCTTCAATCCCCCACCTTTATCGTCGGCTCGCCTCGATCGGGTACGAGCATCCTCGTCAACGCGGTAATGGCGGCGGGCTATAATGGTTTCCGGGAAGGCAATTTCCTCGGGCTCATGCGGGTATTCGAAACCATGGCCGACCGGCACAGGATGGCCTTCGGTCAAGGGAGCGGCAAGGTGCTTGCCGCGCAGATTGATTGGGACCGGTTCAAGGAAGACATATTTCAGGTTTTCAAGCATCATGTGGACACGTCGAACCCGACGCCGCCCTGGATGGACAAGAGCGGCAATCCGGAGATGATCGAGCTAATCCCGCATGTGATGCGGCTCTGGCCAACATCCATCTTCATCTTCGCCAGACGGCGGGGAATCGAGAATGTACTGTCTCGCGTGAAGAAATTTCCAGCGCACAACTTCGAGTATCACTGTCGCGACTGGGCGAGGAACATGTCGGCGTGGCGACTCGTCAAGGACCAGGTTGGCCAGCGCGGTATGGAGATTGACCAGCAGGAGATGATCTGCAACCCGGCCGGGTCTGCCGAACGGCTGGCCCGCTTCCTCAATGCTGGGTCCGAGGCCAGCGAAAAGGTAATGCGCACATTCACCCATGACCGTCCACAGCAGACCAGCGAAGGCAGTGCCGCCCAACGCGCCAGTCTCGATACCGTCAATTGGAGTGCAGACGAGAAAGACGCATTCGTCCGGCTATGCGGGCCTGAGATGGAGTTGGCGCGGTATAGCATGGGACTGGAGTACTGGTCCAAGTAACGCGGGCGCTTAGCGGGGCGCAACAAAGCGCTGATAGAGTGGCCGAGGGTACGACAACAAGGCCGATAAGGCTTCGGTAAATGTCGCATCGGGCGTGTAGGTCAGGCCCTTGAGGTGCGGGTAGAGCAGGAACGGCGGCGCCTCGGCGTCCGGCGTGACAGCATCGAAGTAGCGCTCCGCATTCTGGGTGATGACGATATCAGGACGGATTTGCTCCATCATTTCGGCATGGCAGAACCGGGTTCGCAAAAAGACGATTTCGCTGAAGAAGGCGGACAGCAACCGCGTGCAGCCGCGACCAAACGAGTCCCCGAACCAGAGCAGCCGTCGCTGGTGTATTGCAGCCGGTGAGATGTAGATGTCGGCCAGTCCGTCGTTGCCAAACGTGATGCCGTTGCTAAAGAACCGTATTGGCCAGTCGCCGACGATGTAGCTTTCCTCTGCCATCTCTTTGGGCTCCAGTTTCGATCCGAGGTCGCCAGCCTCCACCACGCTTCTACGGGGCCTTGCAAGCAGGTAATCGAGTGCTGAGCGCGTGTCCTGAGTTGTTGTCCGAGACACGATCGAGGCGGCGGCAATTGCAAGGCCATAGTCGTTCGGATGCGTGTCGGTGCGCTTGAAGACCGCCGTTGCCTCCTGGCGGAGCACGTCCGTAAGGTCCAGGACATGCTTCCACGCGGCGTGGCAGTGGCGTTGATAAACCTCTCCGAGGCAGACAGGATCGGCAAGCGGAAACCGCTCGCGCAAAACCGATTGCTTGTCCGGAAATATCACGTGCCGATACTGCGCGCCCAGGGCCTCGGCTTGCCGGCCGCGCTGCAGGACATTGTCACTGAAGACGGCAAACATCTCGGCCGGAACCTGCCGCGTGCCGGAGGCGTAGTCGAGCACAAAATGGCCACCATGCGCCAAGAACAACTCACGTTCATGACCGAGCAGAACCCCGTTCCTTATACTTCCGACAGAACCGTCCGCCGTCATCCCGCATCCTTTGCCTTTAAGCTGGTCCACTGGGCAGCGACTCACTAGGAGGGGGTACGCATAGCTGGACGTATCGACGGCACCGCTCGCACGCGTATTCTGCCAAATGTCGAGCGTAGGAGCCAGCCCGGCGAGGCGAAGTCCTGCAACCTTTGCCGGAGAGATCATGCCAATACGCCCATCATGCCTGCCGATAGTGTTCCTCATCCTGCTCGCCGGCAACAGCGCGATGGCTGCCGTTCCCGAGGGCTGCGTCGACGTCCGAGACCCGTCCTTCGGCGCGAAAGGGGACGGAACGAGTGACGATAGCCCCGCCTTTGCCGCCGCCATAGACCGTGTGAACACGCTTCGCAAAGACGGGTCGCGTGTCGGTCTGTGTGTCCCGCCCGGTTACTACCGGCTGGCGAAGCGAACCTTGCCCGTTTTCCTTTATGGAGGGCTGGTCATCGGCACCTATCATCAGTCCATAGTGCAGATCGATCCGTCGTACAAAGGCGATGTATTCAGCTGGTCGGAGGCCTGGGAACACGGGTCCTCCTATTCCGCCGCATCTTTACCGTTAAGTGCGGTATCAGAGCGGGCGGGACCGGGCGCAATCGGCCTGGTAGTCACCGGCTCCCCAGTCTCGCCTAATCTGCAAAATGGCTTCTCGTTTTATGACAGGAACGACTTGATCCTCATGCGGGATGTGGAAATCCGTGGAATGCATGGGCGGGGCATTGTTCTCGGAATCACGAAGGCGAGGGCGATCGCCTATGCCCGGGAAAGTAATTTCTTCAACCTTTATCTCAGCTACTGCGGTGCGATCTTGAGCGATGCGTCGTTAACGGGCGACACGATTTTGGGCAGTGCCACGGTCATCAACGTTCGGCTTGCGAGGGGGCTCGCAGTCGGCCAGACGATTGCCGGGCCGGGTATCCCCGATGGTGCGGTAATCGCTGCCGTCCGGCCTGGCGCGGTCGAATTGAGCGAAGCGGCCACGACAACCGGGACAGCCGCGAAGCTGACGGCCTGGACCGACCTGCCGGCTGTCGAGATCGACGCGGAAGGCACTGGCGACAGCAGTAACCAGATGAACTTCTTTGCGATCAATGTTCTCGAGTCTGCAGGCCGGGGCGTCGTGATCCGCAACCTGAACCCAAACAAGCGGATCGGCCAGATACGGTTCTACGGCTTGCGGATAGAAGGAGGCAGCTACGGACGCGGCGACCAGTTGCAGCTTGGCGACACCGGACAGGCGTACACGGGTGGCGTGAGCGACGTTCTCGTGCAAGGCTTCGTGTCGAACGCCTCGGCGCCCGGCTTTTCCTCGTTGGCGATCTACGCCAGCTCGCAGCATGGGCAGCCTTACGGGGTCACCGTCCAGGGCCAGATCCCGACCGGGAAAGGTGTCGGCATAAACGTTCAGGCGGGCCGCCTGCTTCGGTTCCAGATGCAAGACATGGGAACCAAAGGCGTCGACCTCGTCGTCGGCCGAGCTCCGCTAGTTGGTCCTGCCATCGTGGTTGACGGCAACACCATCGAAGACAAATGGACCGAGATGATCGACCCAAGCTCTCAGCGTTTTGTCGTGTCCCCGAGCTACACGCCCGTCCATCACAATGAGCGGGATACCACGCGCCGCTAAAGCAGCATGCGATGAAGTGGCGATACCTGTCGCATGAAGCTGCTGCTTGAAAAGAACAGCGTAAGCGTCCTCATCCCGCTCCAGCTTCGGAGCCTCGTAGCTCGTCGAGCAGTTTTACAACATCGTTGTCGATGCTGGACGGATCTCGGCACCATGTCGTGTTTGACCGTATTAGCCGTGCCGGCACGCCGGCGACGATCGATGCCTCGGGCACGTCGCGTGTCACCACGGCGCCCGCCGACACGATGCTCCCTCGTCCTACGACTGCGCCGGGCATGAGCGTCGCCCGCCGTCCGATCCAGCTATGTTCACCCAAAGCCAGGCGTTGCCGCCCGCGGTTGATTATCTGCCGAGATCCCACGTCTATGATGCCGTGTTGGTCATTGGATTGCAGGACCACCTGATCGGATAACATGCAATCCCGGCCTACGAGGATGTCGGCGTCATCCGCTATGATGCTGGCGCCGTTGCAGGTCGCCTGGTCACCGATGCAGACCAACGGGTCACGCCAGGTGTTGATCTGTGCCCGGAAGTCGTAGCCGAAATGCCCGATAAAGATTCGCGCGCTCGGTCCACCCAAGCCGATGGTGATCGACGCGGTCGGCTTGAGGACGACGATGCAGACATCGCCTCGTGCGGCCGGTGGTAGCAGCTTCTGGATGACGATCTTGCGCGGGGCCTCCTGTGCTTCGGGCGGCAGCATGATCCGGCAACTGGGACTGAAATCGCCCTGGATCGCACACCAGGCACTCGCCTCGGCAAAGGAGTGACTGACCAAGGGGAGGGCAAGCGTATCGCGGCTGCAGAGCGTCACGCCAAAGCCCGACGCACCCCATCGGTCAAGCAACGCCGCCACTGTCAGGCCTTCCGTCACCATCGCCTCCCACGGTGCCTGCCTGCCTACGTCGGACAATAACGCCGGTCAACGAGGACCGGCGGGCCAGCCTATCGACAGACCGGCGTCGGTTTGCCAGCTTCCACCCGGCGGCGGGGCTACCCTGCTCGTCATATCAATTGCAGGGCCACGCCCATGACGCCTGATGATGCGAAAGCCTACGTCGAGGAACTCTACACGCATCTTTTGCGGCGGACGCCGGCAGCGGGCGAGCTCGGGAGATGGGCGCAGGCCTTGATGGATGGCGCCACGCCGCAAAGCCTGTTTCGGTCCTTTGTCGCCAGCCCCGAGTTTGTCAGGAAACGCGAGGTGAGTACGCTGTTCCCGCCCGGTCACTACCATTCACCGGTCGTGGACCCGTCCACTATCAAGGCATATTATGCGAGATCGCGCGCGGTAACGCTGGATCAGCTCGCCGGGATCGAGGTCGATGTCGGGCGGATGCTCGATTTTTGGAATCAGAGCCTGCCCTTGATACAGACCACCCCTTTTCGTGAGGAGAAGACGGCGGATCATCGCTTCCACTACGAGGGCGGCCCTTACCCATGGGGCGACGCAATCATGCTGCGGGCGATGCTGAGCCACTATCGCCCGAGCCGTGTCGTGGAAATCGGTTCGGGCTTCTCGACGGCGTGCATGCTCGATACCGCCGACGAACGCCAACTCGGCACACTGCGTATTACCTGTATCGAGCCCTTTCCGGACCGCCTGCACTCTCTTATGCGCCCGCCCGATTTTGATCGGGTCACCATCATCCCCAAAGGCGTTCAGGAGGTTGAGCTCGGCATTTTCGATCAGCTTGGCCCGGGCGATATCCTGTTCATCGATTCGACGCATGTCCTGAAAACCGGCAGCGACGTTCACTACGAGCTCTTCGACATATTACCCCGACTGCAAGCTGGTGTCCTCGTGCATGTTCACGATTGCCCGTTCCCGTTCGAGTATCCGGAAAAATGGGTGTTCGATCTGAACTACTCCTGGAACGAAGTCTACGTGCTGCGGGCTTTCCTGATGTACAACAAGCGTTTCTCTATTGTATTCTGGAACAGCCTTCTAGCCAGTCTCTACCGGCCGAAGGTACTGGCCGACTATCCTCCGTTTCTGCGCAATCCTGGAAGCTCGATCTGGCTGATCGTGAACCATTAGATGATCACAACATACCGTTGCTTCCCCCCCCCCACGGCCAGCCCAGCCTCCGGTCCGAGTCGCCAGCGAATGGCTTGCATAAGCTTGTCAGCGTCGGTATTGCCCCATCAGGCTTTGCAGGAAGATGACCGAACGTTTGCGGTGGACTAGAGCCGGACAAGACCGCTGATGCAGGTCAGGCGCTGGAGTTCAACAAAGCAGCTTGTATGATCGTCTTCCCAAGCGTCGCCGAGAGCGTGCGGGCTGGGAATCGGAAGTCGGCACGGCGCCATTATGACCGTAGGGGCGATTCCGAAGATCGGCCAGAGTCCGTTGCACAAGCAAGGCAAGGCCCGTCAAGCCCTTGCGAATGGCGTTCATGCCGCAGGCCAGGTAGACGTGCAGGCCGGACGCACGCGCGATCATCGCTCTTCCAGGGCTCCGAGGATGTGGCGGAGCGCCCGGCTGTCGACATGGGCATCCATGCCCCCAACACGGTGCGTCGAGCGCTCACCTCTGTCGGTGAAGACCCGGGCGTCTTGCTCGCGAGATGGAAGGCCTGGAACGAACAACGCATCACAGACGGCCGTGGCAAGCCGATCCCGATGTTGCTCTGGCTTGAACGGATGACAGGGTAGTGCGGGGCGAAAAATGGTTTGCTAGCTGGAGGCCAGCAGTCGCGTCCTTTGAAGGGTGGAATCGAAACCCCAGAAGGAAGGTCGCAGACCTCTTCCATTAGGCGAGCCTTTGGTGTTCCAATACCCTTTGGTGACGAGATCACCCGCGTGGAGGCCGCCCTGGCGAACAGAAGCTCTCCGGGTGGCTGCCCGTCCAGGACGGCAGGATAACGGGAGGCAGGTCGCCGACCTGCTTGGCAGGTCCGGCCGCTGGGTTGCCCTCGGGGCCGCTTCAAGAAGGCCGTCGTGGCGGCGTTGGCGAAGTCTGGCAAGTGGAGGATGGCGACCCCTGCGCGGCTCGAACGCGCAACATCCGACTTAGAAGGTCGGTGCTCTATCCAGTTGAGCTAAGGGGTCGGTGGTGTTGCAGAACTCTACCTTGGCGTTGCAAAATCCCACCCCATGGCGAAGTTCTGCAACAAGACCATTAAAAACATTGGAAAACCACTAACTTAACAGACACGTGCTCTATCCAACTGAGCTACGGGCCCGTGCTCGGGCGGAGAGAAGCGGAACGCGGGAGGGGTGGCAAGGAAGCAAGGCCTTCTTTTTTGAAAAAAAGAAGCAAAAAACTTTTGCTCCCGTCGCTTGCACCCGGGCGCGCGCCGGTCCTGCCGGCCGCCGGCTTGCTGGATCGGACGAGGCTTCCGCGGACTGCTTGCCTTCCTTTGAACGATACCCAAAACCGCGCGTTCGGACCTGCAACAGGGCGCATCCGCCGCCCGCCTGGAGTGCCCGCCATGCTACGCTACGCCCTGCTTTTCGCGCTCATCTCCATCGTGGCCGGCATACTCGGCTTCAGCGGCATCTCGGCCGCCACGGCCGGCATCGCCAAGATATTCTTCTTCATCGCCATCGCGATCTTCCTGCTGTTCGTCATCCTGGCAATTACCGGCATCAATCTTATCAGCTAGGCAGGCTGCCCCCACCTAACCCGCCATGGAAGACGAAGAACATGCGCCGGAAATGGTCCGCCGCAACATCGAACGTGTGCTACGGCTGGAAGAGCACGCCTCGCGCGTCCGCACTTGGCCGGAGGCCGTCACCGACTGGATCGGCCGCTTCGTCGGCACGCTGACGTTCGTTGCCATCGAGCTGGCGATCATTACCATTTGGATCACGCTCAACTGCGGCGTGCTCCACATCATCAAGCCGTTCGACCCCTATCCCTTCAACCTGCTGTCGCTTTTCAGCTCCTGCGAGGCGGTGGTCCTGGCGGCGTTCGTGCTGATGGCGCAGAACAGGATGTCCAGCCTGGCTGACAGGCGAGACCATTTCGACTTGCAGGTGAACCTGATGGCCGAGCAGGAAGCCTCCATCACCATACAGATGCTGGACCGCATCAGCCGAAAGCTGGGTGTGTTGCAGGAGAATCCGGAGGAGGCGCTGGAGCTAAGCCGGACGTCCACCTTGGAACATATGGCAGCCGAGCTTCACGCGCAGCTCCCCGACACCGTAGACAGCCTTCCGGCCGATCAGGACCGGATGACCGTCACCAGCGGCTCGCAGGGCTTGCAATAGCGCCAGCCATGTTCGTGCAGCTCGCTCGGCGTGAAGCGCGATCCCGGCACGAACACGCTGCGCCACTGACCGTCGAGCCACCGCCACAATTCGCATTCGACGCGTACGGGAAACTGCACCTTTTCCGAAGGCGCTACGAATGCCAGCCAGTGAAACTCATGGTGGGCGGAGATCGCCTCGGGCGCACAAGTGGAAGCGGAAAGGGGAACGAACTGGCTGAATACCACCGCGCTGGCCTGGGCAGTCTCAGCTAGCTGTACGGATTGGCTCATGGCTGGCCGGCCTTATCTAGTTGCGTCATCATAACGCATTCATCTACCAACCTGCGCACATGCGACAGTCACGATCGCGTTTGTTCAGCACGCCCAGCCGGCTTGGGCAGGCCACTTGACTGGCCTGGCCCGAAACCGCGTACAACGGCACGGCAGGCACGCACCGCATGTCTCGCGTGAGCGGACAGGCGCCACAGCAGGAGAACCCCATGAGATTGCGTGAGTGCATCATCTTGCTGGCCGTTGTTCCGGCGACCGCCTGCACGGCCACCAGCGGCGTCGTGCCCCTGGGTCCAGACACGTACGGTGTCTCTGAAATGCGCGCCCCCCTGGCGGGTGGCGGGCAAGCAGCGCGGGCGGCCGTGGTGGCGGAGGCTGCGGCCTTTTGCACCAGGCTGGGCCGCACGGTGGTGCCGCTGGAGTTCAGGCCGGACGGAGATCCGTTTACGCCGTATTATCCTACGGCGTTTGACGCGACGTTCCGGTGCAAGTGAGGAAGCAAGGCCTTCTTTTCTAAAGAAAAGAAGCAAAAGACTTTTGGTCCGCTGTCGCGCCTGGTTGCAAAAGCGCGCATTAAACAACCGGGAAACGCCATGGTGCAGGCGGCGGAGAAAAAGTTTTTTGCTTCTTTTTTTCAAAAAAGAAGGCCTTGCTTGCTTTTTACCCAGACAACGGCAAAGCAATCTCCTCCAAACTCTTCCCCTCCGCATCGATCCCCAGCCAAACCTCCACCACAGCCGCCACAAGCATCAGCACCGCAGCGCCCTCATACCCCCAGGCCACCGTGTGTATCCCCGCCTCGATCAGCCGCCCGAACAGCCACGGTGCGGCTACACCACCCACCAGCGTGCCCAGCGCGTAGAACATCGCGATCGCCAAAGCGCGTGTCTCCAGCGGGAAAATCTCGCTCGCCGTCAGATACGCGGCACTCGCCGCCGCACTGGCCACGAAGAACACGCCCACCCAGCACGCCGTCTGCGTCCACGCATCCAGTATTCCCGCGTGGAACGCCCAGCCCGTCGCCGCCATCAGCACGCCGGACACGCCATACGTGCCGGCGATCATGCGCCGCCGGCCGATCGTGTCGAAGAAATGCCCAAGCAGCAGCGGCCCCATCAGGTTGCCCAACGCCAGCGGCAGGATGTAGGTGCCCACGTTCTGCGCCGGTACGTGATAGGCGCGTGTCAGCACCAGGCCGTAGGTGAAGAACACCGCGTTGAACAGGAAAGCCTGTGCCGCCATCAGCGTGAACGCCAACAGGCTGCGCCACTTATAGGCGCCGAACATCGCCTTGAAGATTAGCCCGAACCCGAACGACGTCTGCGGGTGTATGGTCAGCTTGCCGTGCGCCGGCCCGATCTCGCCGCCGCCGCTGTCGCGCACGCGCTTCTCCACTTCGGCCACGGTGCGTTCGGCCTCCTCGGCGCGGCCATGCGTCACCAGCCAGCGCGGGCTTTCCGGCACGAAGCGCCGCAGGAACAGCACGCCTATCCCCAGTATCCCGCCGACCCCGAATCCGATACGCCACCCGAGCTGCGGCGCCACCACCCCGCCCCCGAGCAGGATCAAGGACGCCGCGGCGCCTAAAGCCGCCCCGCCCCAGTAACTGCCATTAACGATCAGATCGACCCGCCCGCGCAGCCGCGCCGGTATCAGCTCATCGATAGCCGAGTTGATGGCCGCATACTCGCCGCCGATCCCAAGGCCCGTCACCACCCGGAACGCCGCCAGGCTCCAGAAATTCCAAGAGCACGCGGAAGCCAGCACGCCCGCCACGTAGAGGCCCAGCGTGATGTTGAACACCAGGCGCCGCCCATAGCGATCCGTCAGCCAGCCGAAGAAGATCGCCCCCACCACCGCGCCGGCCACATAAGCCGAGGCCATGCTGCCGATCTCCTGCGGCGTAAGGCCGAGCGTCCGCTTGTCCTGCAGCATCGGCCCGATCGAGCCCACGATCGTCACTTCCAGCCCGTCCAGCACCCAGGTTATCCCGAGTGCGATGACGATCAGCAGGTGGAACCGGCTCCAGGGCAGCCGGTCCATACGCGCCGGGATGTCGGTCTCGATCGGCTTCATGGCAGTCACGCGGGCCCAGCAACAGAAAGCAAGGCCTTCTTTTTCGAGAAAAAGAAGCAAAAAGCTTTTGTCTGCGCTGTCGCGGAGCACTGACGCGCGCGTATCCACACGGCAGCACCAACGGAGATAAAAGTTTTTTGGTTCTTTTTTTCAAAAAAGAACTGCTTGCCTTGCCTTCTCATACCCAGAACCCCCCAGCCAGCCACAAACATCCCTGTTGCGCTCCGGTTCCGAAACATGCTGTCGTGCGCATTCGTTACACAGGCGCGCTGGCGTGAGCTCTTTCTGGTCCGGAACAGTCCAGGCCTTCCTCGACACCCCGTCCGACGCCATCACCGGCGCACTGGCCGTCGCCCAGATACGCCACTTCCGCATCAACGAAACCCAGCAGCTCCGCGCCTGGGAGGCCAGCATAGCGATGCTCCGCGCCGCCCTTGCGCCCCTGCCGGAAGCCCGCTCGTGGCACATCCTCCTGGAATACCCGATGCTGCGCCTCGGCCGCCGTCCGGACGCCATCCTGCTCACGGAACGCGCGATACTCGTCCTCGAGTTCAAGGCCGGCGCCACGCAATTCACTCAAGCCGACCGCCGCCAGGTCGAGGATTACGCGATAGACCTGCATGACTTCCACGCCGCCTCCCGCCGCCATCCCATCCTGCCCATCCTCGTCGCCGAACACGCCCCCGCCGCCCTGGCACCACTGCCCATGCCCATCGCCGGCGCCGCCCCGGTCATCGACGCCAACGCCAAAACCCTCCCCCACCTCCTCGCCCTGATCGCCGCCCGCCTGCCCCACCAATCCACCCCGTTAGACCCCGCCGACTGGCTACAGGCGCCTTACCGCCCGGTCCCCAACATCATTGACGCCGCCTGCCTCCTCTATGCCCGCCACAACGTCGCCGACATACGCGCCGCCCGCTCCGACGCCGCCAACCTCCGCGCCACCACCGACGCCATCCTCGCCGAGATCGCCGAAGCCCGCGCCGCCGACGAACGCGTCATCCTCTTCGTCACCGGCATTCCAGGCGCCGGCAAAACCCTGTGCGGCCTGAACACCGTCTTCGGCGCCGCCGAGACCGCCCGCGGAACCTACCTCACCGGCAACCCCACTTTGGTCCACGTCCTGCGCGAAGCGCTCGCCCGAGACGCCGTCCATTTCGGCGCCAAACGCACGGACGCCGACCGCCGCATGCTGGCCGCCATCCAGCGCCTCCCGGACTTCCGCAACGAATACGTCTCCCGCCCGGACCACACCCCGCCCGAACAGATCGTCATCGTGGACGAAGCCCAGCGCTGCTGGTCCACCGCCCACGCCATCGCCAAAACCCGCGACAAACCCACCCGCCTCACCGCCTCCGAACCCGCCCACCTCCTGGAAGCCATGTCCCGCCATCCAGGCTTCGCCGCCATGGTCTGCCTCGTCGGCGGCGGCCAGGAAATCCACGACGGCGAAGGCGGCCTGGCCGAATGGGGCGAGGCCCTGCGCCAAGCCCCCAAACCCTGGCGCGTACGCGCCGCCCCAGACATCCTCTCCGCCACCGACCCGCGCCAGCGCCTGGGCCAACTCCCCAACCTCACCGCCCTGCCAACCCTCCATCTGGACATCTCGATCCGCCAAATCCGCAGCGCCGCCGCCGCCGAATGGGTCAACCACGTCCTCGCCGGCGACGCCCACGCGGCGGCCGCCCTGGCCCAATCCGACGGCGCCATCCCCTTCCACCTGACCCGAAGCCTCCCCCACATGCGCGCCTGTCTACGCGCCCACGCCCGCGGCCTCCGCCGCGCCGGCCTGCTCGCCAGCTCCGGCGCCAAACGCCTGCGCGCCGAAGGCCTGGGCGCCGAACTCCCCCACCAGGACCCAAGCGCCGTCGCCCACTGGTTCCTCGACCACTTCCCGGACGTCCGCGCCTCCAACGCCCTGGAAACCGTCGCCACCGAGTTCAGCTGCCAAGGCCTGGAGCTCGACTACGCCGGCCTCTGCTGGGACACCGACCTGATACGCGAGCCCGACCGCACAGCCTGGCGCGTCCGCCAGTTCCGCGGCACCACCTGGCAGATCCCACGCGGCGAGGAAGCGATCGCCAACCAGATAAACACCTACCGCGTGCTCCTCACCCGCGCCCGCTATGAAACGGTCATCTTCGTCCCGCCCGGCGATGCCGCTGACCCCACGCGCAGCCCGGCTATCCTGGACGGCATCGCCGCATTCCTGCGCGCATGCGGCGTACGCGAGCTTGCGTTTAGCCCCGCACCTGCCTTGCAGGAAGCCGAACTGGTTTTGCTGTGAGGAAGCAAGCAAGCAGTTCTTTTTTGAAAAAAAGAACCAAAAAACTTTTACTCCGCTGTCGCGTCGTGTTTCGGCAGCCGCCGACAGGGAGCAAAAGTTTTTTGGTTCCTTTTTTCAAAAAAGAACTGCTTGCTTGCCTTCTCTTCCTGACGCCAGCGCAAGCCGCACCCCTCAAATTCACCACCTGGAACCTGAACTGGCTCACCACCAGAACCCACGCCGAAGCCGACCTCCCGCGAGACGTACGCACGCGTAACCCAGACGATTTCACCCGCCTCGCCGCCTACGCCCGCAAGCTGAACGCGGACGTGGTCGCCTTCCAGGAAGTGGACGGGCTGCAAGCCGCACAAACCCTGTTCGATCCCGCCGAATACACGATCCTCACCATTGCCGAACCGGTGACCCAGCGCGTCGGCATCGCCGTCCGCCACGCGATCTCCGTCACCCGCAACCCGGACGTGACCGCGCTGGACGTAGAACCCGACGCCATCCACAAACTGCGCGACGGCCTGGACGTGACGCTCGGCCTGCCCGGCGACCAAACGCTGCGCGTCCTGGTCGTCCACCTGAAAACCGGCTGCCAGACGGACGAGCTGGCCTCCACCCGCCCGCAATGCCTCCTGCTCGCCCGCCAGGTCCCCGTGCTGGCCGCCTGGGTCGCCGCGCGCCAGAAGGAAGGTGCCGCCTTCCTGGTCATGGGTGACTTCAACCGCGTGCTGGACGACCCCGAAGCGATGGGTGCCGCCCTCGCGGCCGCGGCGCCACTCACCCGCGTCACGGCGGGCCGGGCGGATCCCTGCTGGGATGGCGCCCCCTTCATCGACCACATCCTGGCCGGCGGCCCAGCGCAAGCCTGGCTCGTCCCCGGCAGCCTGCGCGTCCAGGTTTTCCAGGAAACCGGCGAGAAATGGCGTCAACGCCTGTCCGACCACTGCCCCGTATCGATCACGCTGGAGCCGCGTTCGCGCTAAAAACGCGCGTAAACCATGTGCAGCACCCCCTGCGACTCCTGAACAGGCCGAACGCTGAAGCAGCGGGGAAGCAAAAGTTTTTTGCTTCTTTTTTTCAAAAAAGAAGGCCTTGCTTCCTTCTTCGCAAATGTCGCCCTGAACCCCCCCCCGCCAAGCTGAAGCACTCGTGTTTGAACGCGCACCGAAATCCGGCCTTTCCTCCGAGCCCCGCCAGATGTCGCAGGGTTCCAGGGAGGATAATCATGAAAAATTGGGCTTTTGCCGCAGCGCTCGGCACCGCCGCCATGCTGGCCGCCGCGCCGAGCCAGGCTGCCACCGGCACCTTCACCGTCAACGGCGACGTCATCGCCTACGAAGTGACCGGAAGCGGACCGCCGATGCTGCTGATCCACGGCTTTCCGCTCAGCTATGATCTGTTCGACAAACAGCGCGCCTTCCTGAGCAGGTCCTACACCGTGATCACGCCCAGCCTGCCCGGCTTCGGCCAAAGCACCACCAACAACCCCAAGCAGACGATCAAGCATTACGCGGTCGAGATGTTGGGGCTGCTGGACAGCCTGCACGTCCCGGCCGCCATCATCGGCGGCCATTCGATGGGCGGCCAGGTCGTGCTCGACATGTACAGGCGCCAGCCGCAGCGTTTCACCGGCATGATCCTGTTCGACACCAATCCCCAGGCCGCAAACCTAATCGAGCAGGCGGAGTGGCCGGGCTACGGCCGCATGGCGCAGAGCATGGGCTCGTCCTCGATAGCACCGCCCGTCGCCGCGGTGATGGTGACCGGCGACGCAGTCGCCAAGTTCCCGGAGCTGCAGACGGACATCGAGGCCGAGGTCAGCCAGGCACAGCCGGTGGGCGTAGTGGGCGGCGCCAACGCCTTGGTCACGCGCATGGATTACACCGCCATGCTGGGCCAGATCAGCGTGCCGACACTCGTGGTCGTCGGCCGCGACGATGCGGTCTATCCGGTGGCGATCAGCCAGGCGCTGGCCGCCGCAATCCCCGGCTCCACCCTGGCTGTCATCCCCGGCGTGGCGCATGCGAGCATGTTCGGGAACGCCGAGGCGGTGAACAACGCGATCGCCGCCTGGGCCGCCGCCACGCCCTGACAGCAGGCGGGATGGTGGCGCTTCAAATGGCCACGCCGCCATCCCATGTGCCGGCGCATAACAGCAGGAGCCGCCATCCATGGCCTACACCGCAATCGCCACCACCACCGCCGGCCGCAACGGCCATGTGGACAGTTCCGACGGCGTGCTCCACGCCGACCTCGCCATGCCAGGCTCCGGCAAGGCCGGCGCCACCAACCCCGAGCAGCTTTTCGCCGCCGGCTACTCCGCCTGCTTCGGCTCAGCCATCATGGCCGTCGCCGGCGCCGACAAGATCAAGCCGGAAGCCGTGCACGTGACCGCCGAAGTCACCCTGGTGATCAACGGCCACGACTACAGCATCGCCGTGAAGCTGAAGCCGACGATCGACGGCGTGGACCGCGCCATCGCCGAGCAGCTCGTCCACAAGGCCCACGAGGTCTGCCCGTATTCCAAGGCCACCCGCGGCAACGTGCCCGTGGAGATCGAGCTCCAGTGAGCGCCGGCACAGCTTTCGTCACCGGCGCCACCGCCGGTTTCGGGGCGGCCATCGCCCGCCGCCTGGTCGCCGACGGCTGGCGCGTGGTGGCCAGCGGCCGCCGGCAGGACAGGCTGGACGTGCTCGCCGCCGAGCTGGGCGATGCCGTCCTGCCCTGTAAGCTGGACGTGACCGACGCCGCCGCCGTCGCCGCCCTGCCTGGCAGCCTGCCCGCCGACTGGCAGGCGATCGACGCCCTGGTGAACAACGCCGGCCTCGCTCTTGGCCTGGCCCCCGCCCAGCAATCGGATGTGGCAGACTGGGACCGCATGGTCGCCACCAACGTCACCGGCCTGATCCACATGACCAGCGCGCTGCTGCCCGGCATGGTGGCGCGCGACCGCGGACACGTCGTCAACCTCGGCAGCGTCGCAGGCGAATACCCCTATCCGGGCGGGCACGTCTACGGCGCCACCAAGGCGTTCGTCCGCCAGTTCACCATGAACCTGAAATCGGACCTGGTCGGCACCAACGTGCGCGTCACGGACATCGAACCGGGCCTCTGCGGCGGCACGGAGTTCTCCGAAGTACGCTTCGGCGGAGACGCGGAAAAGGCGGCCGCCGTCTACCAGGGCACCACGCCGCTCACCGCTGAGGACATCGCCGAGGCGATCGCCTGGGTGCTGAACCTGCCGAAGCACGTCAACATAAACCGCATCGAGATGATGCCGACCTGCCAGGCGATCGGCCCGTTCAACATCAAGCGCTCCCCCACGTAAGGCCTGACGTCTTGAAACCACGCCACGCCCGCAAGCTGCTGGACCGCTACCGCGTCACCGACGGCGCCGGCTTCAAGCTTGCCGACTACAAGCCGGACGACCGCGGCGGCGGCCTCGTGGACGACGGCGACATCGAACACCTGCTGAAAGGCGGCACGGCCCGCCTCTCGGAACTGCAGACCCGCCTCTACGCCGACGACAAATGGTCGCTCCTCCTCGTCCTGCAGGCGATGGATGCCGCCGGCAAGGACGGCACCATCAAACACGTCATGACGGGCATCAACCCGCAAGGCGTGGACGTCACCGCCTTCAAGCAACCAGGCCCCGTCGACCTCAACCACGGTTTCCTGTGGCGCGTGCACGCCCACGCGCCGGCCGCGGGCCGCATCGCCATCTTCAACCGCAGCCATTACGAGGACGTGCTGATCACCCGCGTGCATCCCGAAATGCTGGACCACGCGCACCTGCCGGACGCCATACGCGGCAAGAAGTTCTGGAAACACCGCCTGGAAGACATTGCAGCCTTCGAGAGATACCTCACGCACCAGGGCACGCTCGTGCTGAAAGTGTTCCTCCATGTCAGCCGCGACGAACAGCGCCGCCGCTTCCTCAGCCGCATCGACGAGCCGCACAAGAACTGGAAGTTCAGCGCGGCGGACCTGAAGGAACGCGATTGCTGGGACGCGTACCAGGACGCCTATCAGCACGCGATCGCCGGCACTGCATCACCCGACGCACCCTGGTTCGTGGTGCCCGCCGACAACAAGCCGTTCGCGCATCTGATCGTGGCGGAGGCGATGGTCGAAGCGCTGGCCGCGCTGGATCTGAAGGAGCCGTCGCCGCCGGCCGAGGAGCGTGCGCTGCTTGCGGAGGCGCGGGCAAAACTCGAGCAAGAGTAGAAAGCAAGGCCTTCTTTTTTGAAAAAAAGAAGCAAAAAACTTTTACTCCGGCTGTCGCGGACGCTTCAGCAGCCGCCGACAGGGAGCAAAAGTCTTTTGCTTCTTTTCTTCAGAAAAGAAGGCCTTCCTTTCTTTCGTCGGGAGTGCCTGCCGCGCTAGGCTCGGCGCATGCCGGACTATTCGCACGAGTCGCAGC
>CAXTVW010000016.1:0-46583 GCA_964247675.1 uncultured Acetobacteraceae bacterium | reverse complement strand
TTCGGCTACGTAGATGCCAAGCTTCCGCTACACCGCCATCACCCCCACTGGCGAGACCGCCACCGGCCTGATGGACGCCCCCACGGAACAGGCTGTGATCGACATCCTGCGCCGCCAGGGCAGCCTGCCCATGCGCGCCGAACCCGCCGACCGCAGAAGCGGCTTCTTCGCCTCGCTGCTGGGCGCCGAGTTCGGCGGCGGCAAGCGCCTGTCCGGCCAGGACCTCTCGGAGATTACCCGCGAACTCGCCGTCATGCTCGGCGCCGGGCAGGACCTCGACCGCGCCTTGCGCTTCCTTGTCGACACCGCGCCAAAAAAACACGTGCGCGCCATCCTCACCCAGATCCGTGACGCCGTGCGTGACGGCAGTCCCTTCGCCACCGCGCTTACCCAGCACCCTGCAAGCTTTCCCAACCTCTACGTCGGCCTGATCCGCGCCGGCGAGGCCGGCGGCAACCTGGCCAGCACGCTCGATCGCATGGCGGATCTCCTGGAGAAGCAGCGCGCCTTGCGCGCCAGCGTCATCTCCTCGCTTATCTACCCGGTCATCCTGCTTGTCGCCGGTATCGGCGCCATCGTTCTCCTGCTCACCCAGGTGCTTCCCCAGTTCGTGCCGATGTTCGAGCAGGCTGGCGCCGCGCTGCCGCAGGCCACGCAGATCGTCATCGCTCTGGGCGCGTTCGTGTCCGGCTATGGCCTGTATGTCGCCGCCGCGCTGGTCATAGCCTTCCTTGCCGCCCGCCAGGCGCTCTCGCGCCCCGGCCCGCGCCTATGGTGGGACCGTGCGATCCTGCGTCTGCCCGTCCTCGGCACGCTCTCGCGCGAGCTTCTCGCCGCCCGCTTCGCCCGGACACTCGGAACGCTCCTGCAAAACGGTGTGCCGCTCGTCGCAGCGCTCGGCATCGTCGCAGACGTGATCGGCAACACCGCAGCCACCGGCGCCGTCCGCGCCGCCACGGAAAGTGCGAAAGGCGGCTCCGGCCTGGCAAAACCCTTGCAACAATCCGGTATTTTTCCGATCCGTACAGTCTATCTGCTGCGCCTCGGTGAGGAGACAGCCCAGCTCGGCGGCATGTCCCTGCGTGCCGCCGAGATTCATGAGGAGCAATCGCGCATCGGCATCCAGCGGGTGACAGCGCTTATCGTGCCTGTCCTCATCCTGACGATGGGCGTGGCTGTTGCGGGTATCGTGAGTTCGCTGTTGCTGGCTATGCTAAGCTTGAACGACCTGGCGCAGTAGCAAACAAGAAAGGCCTTCTTTTTTGAAAAAGGAAGCAAAAAACTTTTGCTCCCTTAGGGCGGTTGTCTCATCACCCGCCGACAGGGACCAAAAGTTTTTTGGTCCTTTTTTTCAAAAAAGGACTGCTTGCTTTCTACTTTGCCTCTACTTCAGCCAATGTTTTCGAAAACCGCACTATTTGCCAATCTTTCCTGCAAGTTCCGTGTAGCGCTCGTCGCCTTTCTTGGCCTCTTCCAGGCATGTGTGCAGCGACTGCGCAACCTCCTCCATGCCGAGCATCTTTGCGTAGGACGCCATCGTGCCGAACGCCGCGATGTAATAGTGCAGCGCCAGCTGGCCGCTCGCGATGATGCCGAGATCGCGTGCCGTGGAGTCCGCCGCCTTGCTGATGATCTTGCCGCCGACCTGCTGGATCGCATCGATGATCGGGTTGCCTTGCGTTTCCGCCTGTGCACCGCCGACTTTCTGGCTTGCAGCCGACAGGCGTTCCTCCCAGGTTTCCGCGTGCTTGGATCCTTGTTGCAGCAGCTCCTTCAATTCGGAGTCGCTAGCATGCTCCTGGATCTTCATCGTGGCATGCTTGCCCGCGGCACCAGCCGCCTGCAATGCCGTGATCGCATCCTGCAGCATGGTCTTTACGTCTGCGCTGGTACTCTGAACCGACATGTCCATGGTTTCGCTCCTGTGCTCGAACCCGCGTTTCCCGCGGCATGCCAAGCAACTCGGTGCACACACCCAGGTTCAGCCCGGGTAAGCCAGATGTGAGGCCCATGCGTGCAAGATCGCGACGGCTACGTCAGATCAGACCGACACGCCCGACCCCGCCAGGAGCAAAAGTTTTTTGCTTCTTTTTTTCAAAAAAAGAGGGCCTTGCTTTCTCTCTCGTGTCACAGCCGGATAACCCGCACCCCAGCACCCGCCGCCAAAGCCGGCGCATGCGGCGCCCGGATCACCAGAGCATCCGCACCGGCCAACGCTCGCAACAACGCCGAGTCCTGCCGCTCGAACGGTGTGGCCACCCATCCCCCATCGGCGCCAAGCGTCAGCGTAGCACGCAGATGGTCCGCCCGATGATCGTTCGCCCGCACTGGCGCGCCCAACACCGCCGCTTCCTCCGTCGGCCCGCACACTGCCAGCCCGCCCAATCGCGCCAGCGCCGGCAACAGGAACAGCACCGAGCAGACGAACGCGCTCACCGGATTGCCGGGCAGTCCAAGCACCGGCACGCCTCCCAAATCGCCAAAGATCATCGGCTTGCCGGGGCGCATCGCGATCTTCCAGAAATCCAGCCTGAATCCCACGGCCCCCAGGCCCGCCTGCACAAGATCATGGTCGCCCACGCTGGCGCCGCCTGTGGTCACCAGCATGTCCGCGCCGCGCGCCCCTGCAGCGGCCGCGGCGATCTCTGCCGCGGTGTCGCGCGCCACCGGCAGGATGATCGGCTCGGCACCAGCCTCGCGCACCAGGGCCGCCAGGCAATGCGCGTTGGAACTGACGATGCCGCCAGCCTCGATCTTCTCGCCTGGCAGGCTCAGCTCATCGCCGGTCGCCAGGATCGCCACGCGCGGCTTCCGATGCACCGTCAGCCAGGGATGATTACCCGCCGCCGCCAGCCCCACATCGCGTGCGCCAAGCCTGCGCCCGGCGTGCAGCAGCAGATCGCCTGCCGCGAAATCCTGTCCCTGACGCCGGATATGCTGGCCAGCCCGCGGCGCCTCGCCGACGGTCACGGTCTCCGCCTCAGCCTGCGCGTCTTCCTGCAGCAGCACGCAATCCGCTCCCGGAGGGATGATGCTGCCGGTGAACAGCCTCACCGCCTCGCCCCATTTCAGCGTGCCATCGAACGGCCGCCCGGCCGGTGCCGCGCCCACAATGCGCAGGCGTGCGCCCACCGCCGCGTCCGCTTCCCGTAGCGCGTAGCCGTCCATGGCGGACACATCGGCCGGCGGCTGCGTCAGGCGTGCGTGCACATCTGCGGCGAGTACGCGGCCGAAGCCATCTGCCAACGCTATGGTCTCTGCGCCTACGGGGGACAGGTTTGCCAGGATGCGGTCGCGCGCGTCCTGGACTGAGAGTAGGGAGGTCAAGCAAAGCCTTCTTTTCTGAAAATCAGAAGCGAAAGACTTTCGGTCCCTGTCGGGCTCCTATCCGGCTCGCACCTGATATCTTTCAAAGAAGACTGCCTCCTTACCTGTTTTCATACGTCCCAGATGCGCCGCCTTCCTTGAACACCACGCGCAGGTCTTCAACGCGCATCCCGCGGTCGATCGCCTTGCACATGTCATAGACTGTAAGCGCCGCCACACTCGCGGCCGTCAGCGCTTCCATCTCCACGCCCGTCCGCCCGGTGGTACGCACGGTCGCCGATATCTCTACCGCCAGGCCATCGGCCTCCAGCTCGACCTGCACCGCATCGATTGGCAACGGATGGCAAAGCGGTATCAGCTCCGACGTGCGCTTTGCCGCCATGATCCCCGCCAGCCGCGCGGTACCCAGAACGTCGCCCTTCTTGGCAGTCCCCCCGCGTATCACGGCCAGGGTCTCGGCTTGCATCATCACGCGGCAGCGCGCCGTGGCCACGCGCGACGTTACCGGCTTGGCGGACACGTCCACCATCACCGCGCGGCCTTCGGAGTCGAAATGCGTCAGCGTAGTCAAAGGAAGCAAGGCCTTCTTTTTTGAAAAAAAGAAGCAAAAAACTTTTGTTCCTGTCGCATCTGCATCAGCCGGCTGCCACAGAAAACGCCGGGGCTGCTGCTGCAGCGTCGCGGAGACAAAAGTTTTTTGCTTCTTTTTTTCAAAAAAGAAGGCCTTCCTTCCTTCTCACCCACCCAACAAACTCCGCGTAGCCGCCGCAAGATCCGCCTGCCGCAACAGGCTTTCCCCAACCAGCATGCAATGCGCCCCCACGGCAGCCAGGCGCTTCAAATCCGCATGGTCGCGTATCCCGCTCTCCGTCACCAGGATCCGCCCAGGCGAGACATGCGGTGCCAGCGCGATGGTCGTCTCGATGTCTGTCGTCAGCGTCTTCAAGTTTCGGTTGTTGATCCCGATTAGCGGAGTCTGCAGGCCAAGCGCACGGTCCAGTTCGCGGCGGTCATGCACCTCGGCGAGCACATCGAGATCCAGGTCGCGCGCCAAGCCCTCCAGCTCGATCGCCTGCGCATCCGTCAGCGCCGCCATGATCAGCAGGATGCAATCCGCGCCGGCCGCCCGGCTCTCATACACCTGCCAGGGATCGATGATGAAATCCTTGCGTAGGACCGGCAAAGTCACCGCTTCGCGCGCCGCCTGCATGTCCGCAAGCGACCCCTGGAAATGCGGTCCGTCGGTCAGAACGGACAGGCAAGTCGCACCGCCTGCCTCATACGCCCGCGCCAGGTCACCGGGGACGATCTCGCCGCGTATCAGCCCGCCGGAAGGAGAGGCCCGCTTGATCTCCGCGATCAGGCCGCATTTGCCGACGATCAGCTGCCGCTTCAGCGCCTCGCCAAACCCGCGCGGCCGGTGCTTGCGATGCGAAATCTGTTTCTGCAACGCGCGTTGCGGCATGGCCAACCGGCGACGATCCACCTCGGCCGCCGTATCGGCACAGATCTGCGCCAGGGCGTCCGGCAGTTCGGGGGGAAGTGAGTCCGGCATTGTCTGTAACCCGCTTCAGTTCACCTGGCCGTGCGCAGGGTCGCGCAACAACATCTCAAAAACACCCAAAGCTGCGCCGGTTTTTATCGCCGCCCCCGCGCGCGCGACCCCGTCCCGGAGATCAGCGCATCGCCCGGCCACGACCAGGCAGGCAGCCGCATTCAACATCACCGTGTCCCGATAAGCCCCCGGCGCATTGCGCAGCAACGCCAGCAATGCCGCCGCGTTGCCCGACGCGTCGCCGCCCTGTATGGCCGAGACCGGCGCGCGGGTCAGCCCTGCCTCTTCCGGCGTCACCACAAAGGGTCGGATCACCCCGTCCCGCCACTCCGCGACCATCGTCTCGCCAGCCAGCGTCAGCTCGTCCAGCCCCGAGCCGTGTACCACCCACACCCGTTCGCTGCCCAGGGCACCGAGAACCTCGGCCATCGGCGCCGTCCAGGCCGGATCATACACGCCGGTCACCTGCCGCCTGACGCGCGCCGGACTGCAAAGCGGTCCCAACAAGTTGAACATCGTGCGAAAGCCGAGTTCCGCCCGCACACCTGCCGCATGACGCAGGGCCGGGTGATGCGCCGGCGCAAACAGGAACGCCAGCCCCACCCTGGCCAGACCCGCTTCCAGGTCCGCCACGCCGACATCCGTCCGCAAACCGAGCGCCTCCAGCACGTCCGCCGCACCCGCCTTGGAAGAAAGCGCCCGGTTGCCGTGCTTGGCCACCGGCACCCCGCACGCGGCCACCACGAAGGCCACCGCGGTGGATACGTTCAACGTGCCCAGCCCGTCGCCGCCCGTCCCGCAAACGTCGACCGTGCCAGGCGGCGCGGACACCTCAACCATCCTGGCCCGCATCGCCCGCACGGCACCGGTCAGTTCGGCCATTGTCTCGCCGCGCACATGCAATGCGGTCAGCAAGGCTGCGATCTGCGCCGGTGTGGCCTGACCGTCCATGATTTCGCTGAAGGCGGCTTCGGATTCAGCTTCGGAGAGCGTGGCGCCGGCGGCTACCTGGCGCAGGAACGGCTTCATGGGCAAGGCAAGGCAAGCAGTTCTTTTTTGAAAAAAAGAACCAAAAAACTTTTGTCCCCGCGCATTTGCACGGTGCGTTCAGGCTGGGACACGGGCGTTTTGTTGATTGGCCGCGCGCGCTAATTTCAGAAAATTGGCCAGGATGTCGTGGCCGTGTTCGCTGGCGATACTTTCCGGGTGGAACTGCACGCCGTACACCGGATGGCTCTCATGGCGCAGACCCATGATCACGCCGTCTTCCGTGTGCGCCGTCGCCACCAGGCAGGCGGGCAGGGTGTCCGGCCGCACGGCCAGGCTGTGATACCGCGTGGCGCCGAACGGGCTCGGCAGGCCTTCGAACACATCCGTTCCCTGGTGCTGCACGGGACTCACCTTGCCATGCATCGGCTTCGGCGCGCGGACCACCTCGCCGCCGAACACCTGCCCGATCGCCTGGTGGCCCAGGCACACCCCCAGAAGCGGCACCTGGCCGGCAGCCGCCTCGATCAGGTCGCAGCAGATGCCAGCTTCGTTCGGCGTGCACGGCCCCGGCGACAGCACGATCGCTTCGGGCGCCAGAGCCATCGCCTCGTCCACGGTTATCGCGTCGTTGCGGCGCACGTCACATTGGGCACCCAGCTCGCCCAGGTAGTGGACGAGGTTGAAGGTGAAGCTGTCGTAGTTGTCGATCAGGAGGATCATTTCAGGCCTTTAGAGGAAGGCAAGGCAAGGCAAGGCAAGGCAAGCAGTTCTTTTTTGAAAAAAAGAACCAAAAAACTTTTGCTTCCTGTCGTGGAGTCACGGTTGGCGGCCATTTTGTTACGCTAGCGACGCTTCTGGCGGGTCAAGGCGAAGCATCAAACGTTCACCGAAATAAGCTTGGAGGGGGAAATCCTCGCCCTCCAACATCAGTTTGCCGCCTTTTTCCAGAAAATGCTCCAGCATGGAGGCAACGAGGCGCAGTGCCAGACACAAGGATTGCAATGGATCATTGCCGGATGAGCGCCCGCCCTCGCGGATGCCTCGAACAGCCCATGGGCAGGCCCAGAAATCCTTGTCTCGCTCGTAAGGCGTCCCGATCTCAACTTCGATGACAAACGGATTTCCATCTGCCGAAACAGCATCGATCGCCAGAAACGCAACTGTCGGCGTGCTAAGCATCCACAAATCCCGCTAAAACCAAGCGCACGGTCCCAGAACAAACACGCGAGTCAAAAACAGCGAACGGAGAAAAAGTTTTTTGCTTCTTTTTTGCAAAAAAGAAGGCCTTGCTTCCTTCGCTGCCTGTCACTCCCCAGCCGCAAACCGCACAGCCTCCTCAGCCGCCCGAAAAAGCGCCCGGCTCTTCTGCCGCGTCTCCTCCCACTCCGCCTCCGGCACGCTGTCGGCCACCACGCCGCAGCCGGCCTGGACGTGCATCTCGCCGTCCTTCACCACCGCGGTGCGCAACCCGATACACGTGTCCATCGTGCCGTCCGGCGCAAAATAGCCGATGCAACCGGCGTAGATGCCGCGACGCTGCGGCTCCATCTCGTCGATGATCTGCATCGCGCGGATCTTCGGCGCGCCGGTCAGCGTGCCGGCCGGAAAGCCGGCCACCAGCGCGTCGAGCGCGGTCACGCCCGGGCGGGCTTGGCCTTCGACGGTGGAGCTGATGTGCATCACGTGGCTGAAGCGCTCGATGGCGAAGCTTTCGGCCACGCGCACGCTGCCCGGCTGCGAGACGCGACCGACATCATTGCGGCCCAGATCCAGCAGCATCAGATGCTCGGCGCGCTCCTTGGGATCGGCCAGCAAATCGGCTTCCAGGGCTGCGTCCTCCGCCGCGGTGGCGCCTCGCCCACGGGTGCCGGCCAGCGGACGGATGGTGATCTTGCCGTCGCGTAGCCGCACCAGGATCTCCGGGCTGCTGCCCACCACGGAGAAGCCGCCGAAATCCAGGAAGAACAGGAACGGCGCCGGATTTATCCGGCGGAGTGCGCGGTAAAGCGCGAAAGGCGGCAGCGCGAACGGTGCCGAGAAGCGCTGGCTGGGCACCACCTGGAACACGTCGCCGGCTGCGATGTACTCCTTCATGCGGCCGATGATGCGCAGGAAGTCGGGTTTGGCGATGTTGGAGCGCGGTTCCGGCTGCGGCGGCAGCACCACCGGCGGGGCTGCCTGGGGCAGGGGACCTGCCAGCGCGCCTCTGGCAGCCGCGATCCGGGCCTGCGCGTCGGCCCAGGCGGAGTCATCGTCGATTCCGTCAGCCGGATAGACGGGTGCTGCGAGGGTCAGCTCGTCGCGCACGTTGTCGAACACCGCGAACAGCGTGGGGCGCAGCAGGATCGCTTCTGGCAGGCCGAGCGCGTCCGGCGTTTGTCCTGGCAGGCGCTCCATCAGGCGCACCATGTCGTAGCCGAGATAGCCCACCAGCCCGCCGATCATCGGCGGCATGCCTGGCGGTAGCGTCAGGCGCGTTTCGGCCACCAGAGCACGCAGGCTGTCCAGCGCGGGGCGGGGGTCCGCCTCAAAGGCATGCGGCGCGGCGCGGGCGTGCCGGTTCACTTCGGCCACGCCGTGGCGGGTGCGCCAGATCAGGTCCGGCGCCATGCCGATCACCGAGTAGCGGCCGCGCGCCGAACCGCCCTCTATGCTCTCCAGCAGGAAGGCGTTCGGCTGGTTGGCGGCAAGCTTCAGGAACGCGGCAACCGGCGTGGTCAGGTCAGCGACGCCACGCCAGAACGCCACCCGCGCCACACCCGTCGAAAAGCTGGGGCTTGCCGCTCCGGTGGGCGCCTCGTGGTCGATCACTCCCCCGGTTGCGCCAGCAGCGCCTGGATCGCCTGGCCGTGGATCACCGGATTGGCCGCGTCGCGCACCGCCATCGCGTAGAGCTGCAGGTAGTCGTCGTGCAGCGCGCTGCGCAGGCCGTCCTGCGCCTGGTTCATCGCCAGCGTGTCCGCCTTCGGGTCCGCCGGGATGATCTCGGCCAGTTGCGCCACCAGGAAGCCCGCGTTGGTCTCCACCATGGTGGCCTCGCCCAGCTTCATCGCGAACAACGAATGCGCAAGCTCGGCCGAGATGGCGCCTGCCGGACGGTCGCGCTGCAGGTCAGGCGAGCGCGTCACCTGCAGGCCGGAACCCCAGGCGGCGTTCGCCAGACTCTGCCCGCCCTTCACCAAATTGAGGATGCGCGTTGCTTCGCTGTCCTGGGCATGACGCATCTGGTCGGCCTGCCAGTCCGCCAGCACACGGGCGCGCACGGACTCGAAAGGCTGGCGGGCAGGCGGCGTGATGCTGTCCACGCTGATGGCATACCAGATGTGGTTCGGTCCCTCGGTCGGCTGGATCGGGTCGCCCTTGTTCATCTTGAACGCGGCGTCGATGATCTGCTGGCGCGCCTCGCCTGCCGCGGGGATCGGCGCGGGCTCGCCCTCTTGCGTCCGCCCCTGCGAGTCCAGCGTGCCCTCGGCGCCAGTGGCGCCCAAATCGGCCGGCACTTCGTCGATCTTGGCGCCGCCGGCAAACACGTCCTGCAGCTTCTGCGCCCGCGCATCGATCACATCGAGCGCTTTTTCGCCGGCCACCTTGCCGCGGATGGTGTCCTTCAGTGATTCGAAGTTCGGGTTCTTCGCCGGCGTGATGGTGACCACGCGCAGCACGTAATTTCCCAGCGGCTCGGTGATCGGCCCCACAACCGCGCCGGCGGTGGCCGAAAACGCGGCCTTTGCCAGTTCTGGCGAGGGCACTTCCTGCACCGTCGCGTCATCCAGGGCGACCGCGCTCGCCTTGTCCGTGTTGGCCTTCGCCTGGATCGCATCCCAGGTGGCTCCGGCGCGCCATTGCGCGGCCAGGCTGGAAGCGACCGCGGCCGAGCCGGTGGTGATCACCTGCAACGACCGCTTCTCCGGTGCCACGTAGTCCGCCTTGTGCGCCTCGAACCACGCCTGCATGTCGGCATCGCTGACCGTCAGGCTACGCCCTATGCTGTCCGGCGAGAGGATCACCGCCTTGATGTGGCGGTATTCCGGCGCCGTGTAGCGGGCAGGGTAGTTGTCGTAATACCGCCGCAGCACCGAATCGGGCGGGGCCGGCGGCAGCGCATGGCCGGCGAACGGCAGCGTCACCACATCCGCCCGGCGCTTCTCGTTGAGGTAGCGGAACACCAGCCCGGTCAGTATCTTGGACGGACCGGCCGAGGCGGCCACGCTCTGCAGGAGCTGGTTCTGCGCGATGTCCGCCCGTTCCAGGTCAAGAAAACGCGCCCGGTTCATGTTGTTATTGGCGAGCGCCGCGTTCAGCGCGGGCTCGCTGAACTTGCCGTCCGGTCCCTGGAAATCCGGATTGGCATAGACGGCGGCACGCACCGCCTCGTCCGGCACCACCACGCCCATGCGGGCCACCTGGCTGGCCAGCGCCTCCTGGGTGACCAGCTTCTGTATCGTCTGGCGCGCCACCTGCGTGCGCATCTGCGGCGGGACCTGGTTTGGATCGGGCAGTCGATCGGCCAGGTGGCGCAGGCTCGCCTGGTATTCCGACATGAATTGCTGCGGGGTGATCTCATGGCCCTGCACGGTCGCCACCGCGCCGTTCCCGGCACCCAGGTTGCGCACCACGTCGGCGATCCCCCAGGTGGCAAACGATGCGACCAGGATGAGGAAGAACACCCGGGCGGGCCAGGTGCCGGCAAACTTGCGGAAGGCGGAAAGCATGACTGGTCCAGGCTGTTTGCCGGCATCATAGGGCGGGGGCGGCGGGCAGGCAAAGTGCACGGCGAAAGACTAGGTAAGGAAGCAAGCAGTTCTTTTTTGAAAGAAAGAACCAAAAAACTTTTATCACCGTCGGGCGCGCGTTGTTACCGCGCGCTCTAGTAATCCGCGACAGCGCAGATAAAAGCTTTTTGCTTCTTTTTCTCGAAAAAGAAGGCCTTCCTTGCTTCAGGCCAGGGTCACAACCAAAGGCACATGGTCGGACGGCGTATCCTCCGCCCTGGCCTGCTTGTCCGGCACCGCGGAAACCAGGCGTTCGGCCACGGTAGGCGCGAGCAGCGCGTGGTCGATGCGCAGGCCGCGGTTCCTGGCCCAGCAACCGGCCTGGTAGTCCCAGAACGTGTAAACCGCACCTTCGGGCCGCATCGCGCGCACGGCGTCCGTGAGGCCGGACCAGATCATCGACCAGTAGCGGGCGCGGGTCTCCGGGCGAACCAGGGCGTCGTCGCTGGGCAGCACGCCGGGGGCAAAGTCGATGTCCTCCGGGCAAACGTTGTAGTCGCCCAGCAGCATGAGCGGTTCGTCTTCGGCAAGCAGGGCAGCGGCATGAGCCGCCAGGCAATCCATCCAGGCCAGCTTATAGGCGTAGCCGGTCTCCCCATTGGAGTTGCCGTTCGGGAGATACAGGTTGCCCACGCGAAGGCCGGCAAAAGCCACTTCGACGTAGCGGGCCTGGGCGTCGTCATCCGGCAGGCCGGGCAGGCGGGTCAGGCGCACGTCCAGCGGCGCGCGGGCGAGGGCGGCGACACCATTGAAGCCTTTCTGGCCAACAATGGCGCTATGCCAGCCGTGCTCTGCGAAGACGGGAGGAAAGTTCTGTGCCTCGCACTTGATCTCCTGGAGGAGCAGGAGGTCCGGCGTGTTGGCTTCCAGCCAGCGGCAGATATTGGCTTCGCGGGCGCGTATGCCGTTGACGTTCCAGGTGGCGATCTTGAGCACGGTCAGTCGATGGAGAAGCTGGTTCCGCAGCCGCAGGCGCTGGTGGCGTTCGGGTTGCGCACGGTGAAGTAGCTGCCCATCAGCTCGTCGGCATAATGCAGCTCGGCGCCGCCCAGGAGGTCCAGGCTTGTCGGGTCCACCACGACTCGGGCGGGCCCGCGCTCGATGACCAGATCATCGGGGGCGACGGTGTCGTCGAGGTCGAACTTATACTGGAAGCCGCTGCAGCCCCCGGCCAGGACGGCGACGCGCAGGGCAGCGGGACGGCCCTCCGCGGCAACGATCTCGGCGACGCGGGATAAGGCGCGGTCGGTGACTGAGAAGCTCATGATGAAGGATATAGGCGGGCGGGGGGTGGAAAGGAAGGACGGGCTTCCTGGCTGCGAGCGTCGTCGCCATGGCGCTAAACGCCAACGGCGCCAAGAACGAAGGCTTGCCGGCACCAATTTTTGTCCCTGGCGCTTTTGGCATTCAACGCTTGCGTGTCCTGCCATCGCGGCTGCCGGCAGGGCTTCGGCGAACCATGGTGCAGGCGCCAGGAGCAAAAGTTTTTTGCTTCTTTTTTTCAAAAAAGAAGTGCTTTCTTCCCCCGCAAATGCCCCTAGCCGAATACGCCGTCCGCGCCGAGACCTCCCGCGGGCGCCTGCATCACGAGCCAGAGGCCGCCACCCGCAGCCCGTGGCAGCGCGACAGGGACCGGGTGATACACAGCTCAGCGTTCCGCAAGCTGCAATACAAGACGCAGGTTTTCGTCAATCACGTCGGCGATTTCTACCGCACGCGGCTGACCCACAGCCTGGAGGTGGCCCAGATTGCGCGCTCGATCGCGCGCGAGCTGCACCTGGACGAGGACCTGACCGAGGCGCTGGCGCTGGCGCATGATCTGGGGCACCCGCCTTTCGGCCACGCGGGCGAGGACGCGCTGAACGCGAAGATGAAGCCGTTCGGCGGCTTCGACCACAACGCACAGACGCTGCGCGTGGTGACCAGGCTGGAGTCGCGCTACGCGGCATTCGATGGCTTGAACCTGACCTGGGAGACGCTGGAGGGGCTGGTCAAGCATAACGGGCCGCTGGTGAAGCCGCCGGCCTACATCGCGGCCTACAACGCCCGGCAGGACCTGATGCTGGGCACGCATGCCTCCGCCGAGGCACAGGTGGCGGCGATGAGCGACGACATCGCGTATCACAGCCACGATCTGGATGACGGGATGCGTTTCGGGTTGTTCGGGCCAGCCGACATCGCGCATCTGCCAATCGTGGGAGAGGCGCTGGCGGAGGCAAGGCGGGCGAGCCTGGACGTGCCGCCGCAACGCCTCCGGCACGAGACGATACGCCGCATCATCCATGTCCTGGTCAGCGACCTGGTCGTCGAGACGCAGTCGCGCCTGCGGACGCTGGCGCCGGACAACGCGGACAGGATACGGCGGGCGAAGAAGCCTGTGGTCGGGTTCTCGCCGCGCGTGGCGGAAGCGAACCACGCGATCAAGGAGTTCCTCCGCGCACGCATGTACAGGCATTGGCGGGTGAACCGGATGACGGCGAAGGCGCGCCGGCTGACCGAGGAGCTGTTCGCATTGTTGCATGCGGACCCGGCGACTTTGCCCGATGGATGGCGGGCGCAGGCGGGCGAAGGGCAGCCGGCGCAGGCGGCCGGGGTTGTCTGCGATTATGTGGCGGGGATGACGGATCGGTTTGCGCAGGAGGAGTATAAGCGGCTGACGGATATCTCGATGCCGGGGTGAGGGAAGAAAGCAAGGCCTTCTTTTTTGAAAAAAAGAAGCAAAAAACTTTTACTCCCGGCGCCTGCACCATGGCGGGCTCTGGTCCTGCCGGCGCGCGCATTGGCAGAACTGGCGCGGGCTGTGGTGCAGGCGGGGTAGCAAAAGTTTTTTGCTTCTTTTCTTCAAAAAAGAAGGCCTTCCTTCCTGCCCTTTGCTCACCCCACCCCCGCGCGCTACGATCGCCCTCATGCGCATCCCCCAAGCCGTGCCCCTTCTAAGCTTCCTGCTCGCCAGCACGGCCGCACTGGCCGCCGATCCTGCCCCCGTGGCCTCGCGCGGCGGGATGGTGGTCTCCGCCCAGCGCCTGGCGTCCGAGGCGGGTGCCGCGATCCTGCGGCAAGGCGGCAATGCGGTCGATGCCGCCGTGGCGGTCGGCTACACGCTGGCGGTAACCTACCCCGAGGCCGGCAATCTGGGCGGCGGCGGGTTCATGGTGATCCGCCTGGCCAACGGGCACAGCACGTTCATCGACTTCCGCGAGCACGCCCCTCTGGCTGCCACCGCGAACATGTTTCAGGACGCGCAGGGGAACGTGATACCAGGCAAGAGCACAGAAGGTTGGGCGTCGGTGGGCGTGCCCGGCTCGCCGGCGGGGCTGGAATATGCGCGTGTGCATTACGGCACGCTGGGGCGGGCCGTGCTGATGGCGCCGGCAATCCATTTCGCCAATTTCGGCTTCACGCTGACCCAGGGCGACGCCGGCATCTTCCAGGTGGCCACGCCGGCGCTGAAGGATGACCCCACGGCCGCGGCGATCTTCCTGCGCGGCGGCGCGCCGTTGCAGCCAGGCGACACGCTGATGCAGCCGGACCTGGCGAAGTCCCTCACGCTGATCAGCCTGCAAGGGCCGGAGATGGCGTTCTATCACGGGCCGATCGGCAAGCTCATCGCGCAGGCGGACCATGCCGGCGGCGGGCTGCTGACGGAGGCGGATTTCGCGGCCTACAAAGTGCGCGAGATGGCGCCCGTGCAATGCACGTATCGCGGCTACACGATAGAGTCCGCGCCGCCGCCAAGCTCCGGCGGCGTCACGCTGTGCGAGATGTTGCAGATCCTGCAAGGCTACGATCTCAGGGCCATGGGCTTCCACTCGGCGGCAGAGGTGCACGTGCTGGTCGAGGCGATGCGCCGCGCCTATGTCGATCGCAACAACCGGCTGGGCGATCCGGACTTCATCGAGAACCCGGTGGCCGAGCTGATCAGCCCGGCGCATGCCGCCGAGATGCGCAAGACGATCGAGCCGGAGCAGGCCACGCCGACGAGCGCGCTGAAGGTGCCCGATGCTTCCAAGGCGGCAGTCAAGGAAGGCCGCCAGACGACGCAGTTCTCCGTGGTGGATGCCGCGGGCAACGCAGTCTCCGTGACCTACACGCTGAACAACTGGTTCGGGTCCGACCGCATGGCGCCCGGCACAGGCATCGTGCTGAACGACGAGATGGACGACTTCACCTCCAAGCCCGGCGTGCCCAACATGTTCGGGCTGGTGCAGGGCGTGGCCAATGCGGTGGCGCCCGGCAAGACGCCGCTCAGCTCGATGTCGCCCACCATCGTCAGCCGCGACGGCAAGCTGGTGATGGTGGTGGGCTCGCCCGGCGGTTCGCGCATCATCACGATCACGGCCGAGGCAATCATCAACGTCATCGATCACGGCATGACGGTGCAGGAGGCGATCGACGCGCCGCGCATACACATGCAGGGCACGCCGGACGTGGTGGAGGTGGAGCGCGGTGCGCTTTCGCCGGACACACGGGCGTTGCTGGCAAGCAGAGGCTACAAGTTCAAGGACCGTGGCTACTGGGGCGTGGCGGAAGCGGTCCTGGCAGGCGGGCCGGCGATCTCGCCTGAAGGCGGCTTCGGCGAAGACGGCTTTCTCCCGCTGAACGCAAGGCCGGAGCACGGGGCGAGCCTGTTCGGCGCGCATGACGTGCGTGGCGGCGCGGGAGCGGCCGTGGCGGCCGACCAGCAGGCGGCGGCCACGCGATGAGCGAGACGTTCCTCCAGCTTGGCAAGGTCGCAACGTTCCGAAAGATCCTTCCGCACAGCTCCGTCCTGACACAACCGCCGCGCTTCTTCTTCGGGAATTTTCCTGCCGAGGTCGCCGCACACTACTTCGCGCCGCTGCAGATGGCGGCCGTTGGGATGTACACCTGCCGCAACGTGGAGCTCAGCGACGGCTGGCTGATGCGACATGAAGGCCAGCTTCTCATGGCGGCCGATTGCAAGGTGTTTCCCAAGCATCTCCAAGAAATCCCCGCGAAGCGCAGGGAAACCTTCAAAGACCGTCCGCGCCGGCGAGTGCCCGGCAGCGTGGCCTGCGTGACTTCGCCTGGCTACAAAATTTACGGCCATTGGCTGGCGGAAATCCTGCCACGCCTCGCCGTGCTGGAAGCAGCCGGCGCGCGGCTGGAGAAGCTGGTGTTTCCTGTCCCGGCCGACACGCCGAAATACGGCCTGGAGCTGCTGCATCTATGCGGCGTGCCGAAAGACCGTTTGTTGATCTACGGCGAAGACGAAGTGCTGCAGCCGGACGAGCTGCTGGTGCCGACACTGATGCATAACGGCGTGCGTTACGCGCCGCTGCTCGCCGAAGCCGCCGCTTTTTTCAAGCGCGGCGTGGAGAAAGCCGGCTTCAGCCTGGCTTCGAGCAGCGCGCCCTCGCGCATCTATCTCGTCCGCGCCGGCGGCAACAGGCGGTTGGTGAACCGCGAGGCGATGCGGGAAATGGCGGAGGGCGCCGGCTTCACCTGCGTGCAGCCGGAGAAGTTGAGCCTGCCCGACCAGATGGCGATGTTCGCCAAGGCGCGCGAGATCGCCGGAGAATATGGCTCCGCGTTCCACACGGCGCTGTTCTCGCCAGCCGGAACCATCGTGTGCGGCCTGCGTGGCAGCCTGCTCCATCCTGGCTTCTTGCAGTCAGCGATGGGCGAGGCGCTGGGACAGCCCACGGGCTATGTTTTCGGGCAATCCGGCACCGGACAGCAGCCCAGCGATTACACGGTGGACCCGAAGGATTTCGCCGATTGCCTGCGCATCGTGTTCGGCAAGCAGGCAAATCTTTCCCCACGCGCAACGGCGAGCCCGGACAGTGAGGAGCCGCCGAAGTTTCCGCCACCGAACCGGCGGAACTACGTGCCGCCAAAGCGGAAGTTCTGGGACGTGCTGGCGAAACGGCCGGTGCCGCCATCGGATCAGCCTGTGGCGCCTGGGTCTCTGTTTGAGGATCTGTTAGCAAAAGAGAAAGAGAAGTAAGCAAGCAGTTCTTTTTTGAAAAAAAGAACCAAAAAACTTTTGCTTCCCCGCATTCGCAACAGCTTGTTCTATCCAAGGAAAGGCTTCGACGGCGGAAAGGGGCAGGAGACAAAACTGTGTGCTTCTTTCTTTCAAAAAAGAAAGCCTTTCTTTCTTCCTTCTAAGGACAACCAACCTTGGCCGGCCACAGTCACGCAAAGAACGTCATGCATCACAAAGGCGCGCAGGATGCCCGGCGCGCCCGGCAGTTCGCCAAGCTGATACGCGAGATCACCGTGGCGGCGAAGCAGGGCCTGCCTGACCCGGCGGCCAACGCGCGCCTGCGTGCGGCCGTGGCCACGGCCTACAAGCAGAATATGAGCAAGGATGCGGTTGATAGGGCGATCAAGAAAGCGTCCGGCGCCGCGGCCGGCGACGACTACACCGACGTGCGCTACGAAGGATACGGGCCGGCTGGCGTGGCGGTGATCGTGGAGACGCTGACGGACAACCGCAACCGCACGGCGTCCGACGTGCGCTCGGCTTTCAGCAAGCATGGCGGCGCGCTGGGCGAGACTAATTCAGTCAGCTTCATGTTTCAGCGCCTGGGCGTGGTGGCATACCGCGCGGCAGTGTGCAGCGCGGACGACATGCTGGAGGCAGCGATCGAAGCCGGTGCCGACGACGTGGTGAGCACCGCGGAGAGTCACGAGGTGACGTGCGGGATAGAGAGCCTGTTTGCCGTGCGCGATGCGCTGGAACGTCGCTTCGGGGCGCCGGACGAGGCGAAGTTCGATTGGCGGGCTGGCACGCTGGTGACGCTCGACGAAGAGCGCGCGACCTCCGTCCTGAAGCTGATCGACGCACTCGAAGAAAACGATGACGTGCAGAACGTTTATGCAAACTACGATATTCCGGAGGACGTTCTGGCGCGTCTGTCGGAGTGAGTGCGGTACGGTTGCTGGGGCTCGATCCCGGACTGCGCTACACCGGGTGGGGAATCATCGAGAGCGACGGTAACCGGTTGCGGCATGTGGCCGACGGGGTGATTGCAACGGATGCCGCAACGGCGGTTCCGGATCGCCTGCGGGCGATACACGAAGGTTTGCAGGCGCTGATCGTGGCCCACCGGCCGGAAGAAGCGGCGGTGGAAGAAACTTACGTCAACCAGAACGGGGCGGCGACGCTCAAGCTGGGCTACGCCCGCGGGGTTGCACTTCTGACGCCGGCACTGGCCGGGCTGGTGGTGGCCGAGTATGGCGCCAAGATGGTCAAGCGTGCCGTCGTGGGCACGGGCAACGCGGACAAGGTGCAGGTGGCGGACATGGTGCGCCGGCTGCTGCCAGGCGCGGCGCTGCGGCGCGCCGATGCATCCGACGCGCTGGCTGTGGCGATCTGCCACGCGCATAATCGGGCTACGCGGTTGGTTTATGCGTTGGCTAAGTAAGGAAGGCCTTCTTTTTTGAAAAAAAGAAGCAAAAAACTTTTATCCGTGCTGTCGCCGCCCGTCCTGTCCAGTCGGGTGTCCCTGGATCAAAACGCGCGATTGTCCACGCGTCAGGAGAAAAAGTTTTTTGGTTCTTTTTTTCAAAAAAGAACTGCTTTCTTTCTTTCTTGTCGCTCCACATGATCGCGCTCCTAACCGGCCGGGTAGACGCGCTGGACGCGTCCAGTTGCGTCATAGACGTCTCCGGCGTCGGATATCTGGTGCAGGCCAGTACACGCACGCTGGCGGCGTTGCCGTCGCCGCCGGCGCTCGCGCGTGTGCTGGTGGAGACAGTGGTGCGGGAGGACGCGATCCTGCTCTACGGGTTCGCCGATTCCGCCGAGCGGGACTGGTTCCGTCTGCTGACCACGGTGCAGGG
This sequence comes from uncultured Acetobacteraceae bacterium, assembly GCA_964247675.1. GTDB lineage: Bacteria > Pseudomonadota > Alphaproteobacteria > Acetobacterales > Acetobacteraceae > BOG-908. The sequence goes on along the minus strand of CAXTVW010000016.1, from coordinate 28,127 downwards.
TGTCGGGGCTAAAGTCGCTTTGGGGATCCTGTCGGCGTTGTCACCGCGCGACCTGGCGGGGGCAATCGCTTCGGGTGACAGAGGGGCGTTGACACGAGTGGCGGGTGTCGGACCAAAGCTGGTAGTGCGCTTGTTGACGGAGCTGCGGGACCGGGCAGGGACGATGCCGGTGGGGATGGTGGCGGCAACGCCGGCCATGCCGCCTGGCGGGTTGGCGGCGGATGCCTTGTCGGCACTGGCCAATCTTGGTTACCGACGGCAGGAGTCGGGGCCGGTGGTAGAGCGCGTCATGGCAGCCCTGGGAGAAGACGCAGCACTTGACGCAGTGATACGCGACGCGCTGCGCGCGCTCTCCCGGCAGTAGGGCACCAGATTCGAGGATGTCCGATTGCTGCAAGTAGAAGGGATGTTGAACTTAAAGCAGAACCGTTTGAACCACTAACCGCAAAGCGCCGGCCTTAAGAAGTCTCTACCCCGCCCACCGCATACGCCTTGGTGATGGGCGCCGGATCGGAGAACTCCTCTTCGTAGCTGAACTGCAACGGCATCACCGCCCAGGGCAGCGCACTGCGCGTGTATATCTGTGCCACAGGCCGGAACCAACGGTGATCGTCCAGGCTGCTTGGACGAATGACTATGATGCCGGGCTGGCTCTGCGGCCGGGTGAAAATCCATGTGCCGCATGCGGGGCACCTGCCTGCTATCGAGGGCTTTCCGCTACTGCCTGTCTTCGTCCACTCCTGCGGCGTGCCTGAAACGAGCGAAAACTGGGACTCGTCAAATACTATACCCAAAGAAAAACCGCTGGCCGTAAGCGTCTGGCAATCCGTGCAGTGGCAAGCAAAGGTGAACTTCGCCGCACCCGTCACGCGATAGGTTAAGATGCCGCAACGGCATTTACCATCCCTATGCTTCGAAGCGGAAAAGAGGCTCATCAGCGTTCGACCTTCGCATTGCAACAGCTGCGTTAAGCGCCGCAAATCGCATTGGTTCAGTCTCGCCCTGCAACCGTGAAATGGTCGGTGCCGATCCTACCAACTGCGTGCCCCCCTCTCGCATCTGTCGTAATAGCGCTGACAGGCGTGAAAGAAAGGAAGGCCTTCTTTTTTGCAAAAAATAAGCAAAAAACTTTTGTTCCTCCGCATCTGCATCCGATGTTGTGCTTTACGGACGACCGAAGCGTTGGAGCAAAAGTTCTTTGTTCTCCGTTAGAAAATTGCTTCCTCAGGCCAGTATCAGCCCGGCGTCACTTCGCCCCGCCGGCGCTGTCCGTGGTGCCCGTCCCGGCCGGTCCGCCGCCGACCGAAGCTCCGGCGCTGGCGCCTGGCTGCGGTCCTGCGCCGCTCGGCGAAGGGCTGCCCGCGCCCGTAGGCCCGGAATGGTTATCGGTGCAGGCGGTAGCCGCGAGGGCGAGCACTAAAACGAACCAGCGCATAGACTTGTCTCCCTGCGGTTCTTGATGACCGCGACCGTTGAAACAATTGGGTGAAGCAATGGTTGCCGCCGGAGCGCCGCGGAGCGGGGAAATGGTGCCGGGTGCAGGATTTGAACCCGCGACCTTCGGTTTACAAAACCGCTGCACTACCACTGTGCTAACCCGGCCGCCCGTATCGCCTTTCTAACCGGCCCTCCCCAACGTGGCCATACCCTTTGAACGCAAGCCTGCCGTCCTGAATGCCGCAAGAAGCAGCTTCAGGCGAAAGCCAGCCCCACTGCCTGACCGGAGCACGCGTGACCAGAAGCGAGACGACAGAAGACGGCCTGGCGCAGCCGCGCCGGACCTGGGCAATGCTTGCGGTGGGCCTGGCGATCGTCATGGCGGTGCTGGACGGCACCATCACCAACGTCGCCCTGCCAACCATCGCTGCGCAACTTCACGCAGCACCGGCGGCCAGCATCTGGGTGGTCAACGCCTATCAGCTTGCCGTCACCGTCAGCCTGCTGCCGCTGGCCTCGCTCGGCGAGATACACGGCTACCAGCGCATCTATCGCGCCGGCCTGGTGGTCTTCCTCGCCGGCTCGCTGGCCTGCGCCCTGTCGGGCTCGCTGCCCTTCCTGGTCGCAGCCCGCGTGGCGCAGGGTCTCGGCGCGGCCGGCATCATGGGGGTGAACGGTGCGATGCTGCGCTTCATCTATCCCAGGCGCCTGCTCGGCCAGGGCATCGGCGTGAACGCCATGGTGGTGGCCAGCGCCGCCGTGGTCGGGCCCACTGTCGCTGCCGCCATCCTGTCGCTCGCAACCTGGCCCTATCTGTTCGCGGTGAACCTGCCGTTTGGCCTGCTCGCCCTGTTCGTAGGCCTGCGCAGCCTGCCGGCCACGCCGCGGGCAGATCGCAGGTTCGACTGGACAAGCGCCCTGCTCAGCGCGCTCGCCCTTGGCCTGCTGGTGAGCGCGATCGGCGGGTTGGAAGGCGCGCTCGGCCCGGCTGCGCGCCTGGCGGTGCTGGTGGCCGGCATAGCGTGCGGCCTGGTCCTGGTGCGGCGCCAGACTGGCCAGGCGGCCCCGCTGCTGCCGGTGGACCTGCTGCGCATTCCCATACTCGGCCTGTCTGTCATCACGTCGATCGCGGCCTTCGCCTCGCAAGGCCTCTCCTTCGTGGCACTGCCGTTCTACCTGCAGGCCAGCCTCGGCCGCACCGTCGTGCAGACCGGCCTCCTGCTCACGCCGTGGCCGCTGGCGCTGGTGTTGGTGTCGCCGCTGGCAGGCCGCCTGTCGGATCGCATGTCCCCAGGCCTGCTCGGCACGATCGGCCAGCTTATCGTGGCCCTGGGCCTTACGTTGATAGCGCTTCTGCCGGCGCATCCTGGCGACCCCGCTTTGGTATGGCGCCTGGCCCTGTGCGGCATAGGGTTCGGCCTGTTCCAGACGCCAAACAACCGGGCGCTCCTGCAATCGGCGCCGAAAGCGCGCTCCGGCGGCGCAAGCGGCCTGCAATCCACCGCGCGCCTGGTAGGCCAGACGGCCGGCGTGGCGCTGGTGGCGGCGGTGTTCGCCTTGGGCGGCGCCCATGCGCCCGTGCATTGCGTGATGGCCGCGGCGGCGCTGGCGCTGGCTGCGGCAGTGGTGAGCGCTTCGCGTATCGGGGCGGTGGTCGAAGCTGGGTAAGAAGCAAACCTTGTTCCCCCGCACCCGCAACGTCCGTGTTCATCCAGAAGCACGCGCACGCCGCAAATGCGGAGAAGTAAAAGTTTTTTGCTTCTTTTTTTCAAAAAAGAAGGCCTTTGCCTGCCTTCTTCCCACCCGCTTTCACCGCGCGGCCAAATTCGCCCTGAAAAACCTCACTACCTCGGCATCAAACATCGCGTGGAACGCAGCCCGATCGAACCCGGATGCGCTCTCGCAGATCGCAGGCACGATCCTGGTCTTTTCCGCGTCGCACGGGGACAGGAAATCCATGTGGTCCGCACTGGCGACTACATGATATTCCGGCGGCGACGGCAGGTCGTCGCGCACCGCCTGCGCGTAGAAGGGCTGCGGCAGGATGTGGTCCAGCTCCGCGCGCCATAACTGCACCGGAACATGCACGCCGGCGAGCCCGGCCTTGCCGAACGCGTAGCCCAAAGCAGGAGCCGCCACCACCGCCGCCTTGATACGTGGGTCATGCACCCAGGCATCTGCCGGCACCACAGGCGGCTTGTCTGGATCGCTGCGGTTGCGCACGATCAGCCTGCAGATGAACTCGGCCGGATACGCTGCGCAATGCGGGGCGACCTTGCTCATGTCCGGCGTGGCGCCGGCGGCCACAAGCGCGGTAAGGCCGCCGGCGGAGAAGCCGAACACGCCGATGCGGTCAGCATCGATCTGTGCGTGTGCGCCCCAGTCGTGCAGCATCCAGTCGGTCAGCACGTGAAGCTGCCGGCTGCGGTCCCAGATCTGCAGCACGCGGCTCTGGTCGTGCAGGTTGTCGCCGGTATGCGTCAGCGCCGCCGCCACGAAGCCCGCATTGGCAAGTGCCACCGCGGTGTCGAACGCGTTGGAAAACCCTCCGCCCTGGCCGTGGGACATGACGATCAGCGGCAGCGCGCGGCCCGCAACCGGGGCATCGCGTGCCACGTCCTGCGTGTCGAGCGACAGCCGCTCGGGATGCGCCGGCGCGTCGCTCGGGTACCAGATGCCGACTTGCAGCGGCGGATTGCCGGGATCGGGTATGCTGACCTGCGTGAAACCGGCGGCGTGCGCTTCCAGGGAGACAAGCAAGAAAGCGAAGCAAGCAGTTCTTTTTTGAAAAAAAGAACCAAAAAACTTTTGCTCCGCTGTCGCGGACTCATTGGATACTCGCCGATAGGGAGTAGAAGTTTTTTGCTTCTTTATTTCAAAAAAGAAGTGCTTGCCTTGCCTCACTTCGCCTCCTTGATTCCAAGCGCCTTGAGCGCGAACCGCATCTTCTTCCCATGCGGCGGCTTCAGATACTCGAAGCCGGAGAAAAACCCTGGCTTGTGCACCCCGCGCGCATGGCTGAACGTGTAAAAACCCTCGCGTCCATGATAGGCGCCCATGCCGCTGGGGCCCACGCCGCCGAACGGCAGATCCTCCTGCGCGCAATGTATCAGTGTCGAATTGATCGTCACCCCGCCCGAGACGGTCCGGTCCAATATCTTACGTTCTGTCGCCGTATCCTTCGTGTAAGCATACAGCGCCAGCGGCCGCGGCCGCTTGTTGACGAAGTCGATCGCCGCGTCCGTCCCGCCGGTGCGCACCACCGGCAATACGGGGCCGAAAATCTCGTCGCGCATCAGCCTGCCGTCCAATGGCGGATCCAGCACCACGGTCGGCGGGAAATGCCGCACGTTGCCGCGCGGGGTGTCCTTGTGCCGCAGCACCGTGGCGCCCGCCGCCTCTGCCTCGGCCACCAGCTCGGCCAGCCGCGTGTGGTGGCGGTCCGAGATGATGGCGGTGTAGTCGGGGTTGCCGCTGAGCGTGGGAAACATCGTCTCCGCCGCCTCCAGCACGCCATGCGCGAACGCCTCGGCGCGGCCGGACGGCACAAGCGCGTAATCCGGCGCGATGCAGGTCTGGCCCGCATTGAAAAACTTGCCGACCGCCACCGATTTCGCGGCTTCCGCCACGCCGGCGTCCTCCGCCACGATCACCGGCGACTTGCCGCCAAGCTCCAGCGTCACCGGCACCAGGTTCTCCGCGGCCGCCCGCATCACGTGGCGCCCCACCTCCGTCGAGCCGGTGAAGATCAGATGGTCGAACGGCAGCCCGGTGAACGCGCGGCCGACCGCCACGTCCCCTTGCACCACCAGCACCTCCTCCGGCGAGAACATCTCGCCCAGCATGCGCGACAGCAGCGCGCCCGTGACAGGCGTCAGCTCGGACGGCTTGATCATCGCGCGGTTGCCGGCCGCCAGAATGTCCACGAGCGGGCCGAGGGTAAGGAAAATCGGGTAGTTCCACGGTGACACCACGCCGACCACGCCAAGCGGCTGATACTCGATCCGGTTGGTGCCGGGCTTGAAGTTCATCGACGTCGCGCGGCGCTGCGGCCGCATCCAGGACGCCACATGCCGCCTGGCATGCGACGCGGCGCCCAGCGTCGGCAGCACCTCGGACATGATGGTCTCTACGCGGGAGCGGTTGCCAAAATCCGCGCTGATCGCATCCACGATCGCGTCCTGGTGCGTGCGTATCAGCGCCTCCAACCGCTTCAGCGTGGCCTGGCGCTGGGAAGCGGTGGGGAAGGGCGCTGCCTCGAAGGCACGGCGCTGGCGGTCGAGGGCGGCCTGGAGGTCCAGTTCGGTGTTGGGCGGCGAGGCTATGTTCTGGTCCATGGGGCGTTCCTGGAGGCGAAGGAAGGAAGGCCTTCTTTTTTGAAAAAAAGAAGCAAAAAACTTTTGCTCCTGTCGCCTGCACCACGGCCGGGCCTCTTTCTGCAGATCGCATCCTTGCAGAAGCGGCACGCAACGTGGTGCAGGCGGGGAAGCAAAAGTTTTTTGGTCCTTTTTCTCAAAAAAGGACTGCTTGCTTACTTAACCCCGCCCGGAACACAGACCCAAGTAAATCCTGCCCGAACAGCCGCCCCTGCGCCCTGTCGCACCGCAAATCCGCCAGGATGTCGCGCTGCAGAACGGTGCTAACGCCCAGCCCAACCGCCAGCGCATCCACCGCATGCGCAAAGCGGATCACCCGCGACAGATCTGCGCGCGCGTCCGAATCCTCCTCCGCCCGCCGTACCAGGTCAGGATGCAGGCGCACCGCGTTCACCGGCAGGCGCCGCAGAATCCGCTCGCAACCGACAGCTTGCGCCTGGCCATCCAGCGCCACGCGCGCGCCAAGATCACGCAGGGCCGAGACGAGCAGGAGAAGGTCGGGTCCCGCATCCGCCAGGCTGGCCTGCGGTAGCGCCACGATCAGCCGAGGGCCTGACAGGCCGGCGCCGAGCAACGCGGCCTCCACCTGCGCCAGCAGCGTTCCGCTGCGCACGCTTTGCCGCGGCAAAGCCAAGGTCACGCTCAAAGCCGGGGAGCTATGCCCATCGGCGCCCCAGGCCGAAGCCTCCTGGCACGCCGCCCGCAGAAGCCAGCCCTGACCCACCGCATCAAACGGCGGCGCGCAGCCCGCCTGGCTCAGTTCAGCGCCCGCGAGCGCGCCATCGGCAAGGCGATGGCAGGGCGACGCGCGTATCGCCGTGCTTGCGGGAAGAACGGCAGGCCGCGCGCCGGCGGCGAAGGGCCGGAACTCGCCCGGGTCAACATGAGGATGCGACAGCATGCAGGAACGTCTCGCGGCACGTTTGGAATCTCAGTTTCCGGGTGCCGGATTACTCAAACGCTAAGCTGCGCGTCACGCTTCCGTGCCAGACTGCCTGCAAATTTCTCAGGCCGGCGTGTAGCGCCACACGCTGGCCGGCGGAAAGTTCAGCGGCGTCCACGCTTCCCGGCGCGGCGTCAGCCCAAGCTTCTTCCACGGTAGCGGCGAAGTCACGCAGTAGCTATAGAGGATGAACCCCAGGCCTGGCGCCACGGCCTGTATCGCATCGATGAAACGGCGCTGCTCGGCAACCGGCAGCAGCACCAGCGGGATGCCGACGATGACCGTGCCGACGCGGCCGTGCCATTCCTGCGGAAGAAGCTGCGGCAGCCGGCGCGCGTCGCCCTCGATCACCTGTGCCCCCGGCAGTGCCTGGCGCAAATGCTCCGCCATGTCCGGCACGATCTCGATCACATGAAGGCGTTCGGGCGGCAGGCCCGACTCGATCAGCGCGCGGCTGACCACGCCCGTACCGGCGCCCAGCTCCACCACGATCTGGTCCGGTGCCGCGCGGGTCTGCGCCACCAGACGCCGGCACAAGGCGGGCGAGGACGGCACGATGGACCCCATCTGCAACGGGTTGGCCATCCAGCGCCGGAAGAACAGCCCGGCATTCGCGATGTCCTGCCCAAGCCCGCGGGAAGATCGTGCGTTACCGACACCTGCGCTCATGAAGCCCACCCTGGAGACCTGGAGGGCTCTGTAGGCAAAAGACACAGCCGGCGCACGCGGGATTTGCCCGGCAAGCCATGACAAATCCAAGACAGTCAGGCCGGGCAACCGCCCGGCCGGCAGTTACTTGATCTTGGCTTCCTTGAAGACGACGTGCTTGCGCGCGACAGGGTCGTATTTCTTGAATTCCATCTTCGTGGTTTTCGTGCGGGCGTTCTTCTTGGTCACGTAGAAGTAGCCGGTGTCGGCGCTGGAGACGAGCCGGATCTGCACGGTGTTGGACTTGGCCATGAGGCACCTCAAAGGGGGCGCCGGTTGCCTGGCGCCTGGGACCCGCGAAAATGCGTCGGGCGGGGCGGGGGGTCAAGGAAGAAGGCCCGCTTTTTTTTAAGAGATGGGGTGTTTTCTGCAGAGCGGCCTGCCTGTCCTCAGCCTTTCCCGCCCCAGACATACCGGCTGGACATGGCGAAATTGAACACGGCAGCTACAAACGCGCCCGCCAGCCCGGAGGCGAACCAGCCTGACCCGTGCGTGAAGACGAAACTGGCAACGCCGATGTTGGATAGCGCGCCGGTGCCGCACACCAGGTAGAACTTCAACAGCCCCGTCGCCGCCGACCTGCCGCGAAGCCTGCGGTCGCCGTAAGTGAAGTTGTTGTTGAGCAGGAAGTTGAACGTCATCGCCACCACGGTCGCCACCGCCTGCGAGCGATTGAAGCCCACCCCCACCACCAACGCCAGCAGATACAGCACCACCATGTTCACCGCCACGCCGAGCAGCCCGGTGAAGGCGAACAGGACGAAGCGTGCCGGAATCCACCCCAGGCTGCGCTTTTCGATGATCATGCCGATGTAGTCGAACACCACCGTGGCGTTCAGCTTGCTGTCACCCTCAACCCGCAGCCGGAACGTGTAGGGCACCTCCCTGATGCGCAGCGGACGCGAAGCCGAAGCCGCGATGTCGAGCAGTATCTTGAATCCGGCGCCGGACAGGCGAGGTGCGATATCGAGGAACAGCGCGCGCCTGATGCCAAAGAAGCCGCTCATCGGGTCGCTGATCGGCGAGCTTGTCGCCATGCGCGCCATCCAGGTGGCAACCGTGCTGCCCGTCTTGCGCGTGCGGTTCCAATCTCCCACACCGCCGCCGGCCGCATAGCGCGACGCCACGACCATGTCGCAATCCGGCCCGGCAAGGAGAGCGAGCATCTGCGGAATGATCGTCTCATCGTGCTGCAGGTCGGCGTCCATCACGATGATCAGCGGTGCGAAGGTCGCAAGGCACCCCTCGATCACCGCGGTGGATAGCCCACGCCGCCCGATTCGGCGGATGCACCGCACCGCGTCACCGGCGCGTGCGGCGTCATCGACGATGTCCGCCGTGTGGTCCGGCGAATTGTCGTCCACGACGATCATCTCCCACCGGCACACGCCGGCGAGCAGCTGGTGCAACCGCTCGGCAAGCACGAGTATGTTGCCGGCCTCGTTATAGGTCGGCACCACGATGGCAAGCTCGGCCGTGCCGCCATTGCCGTGACGTGAGGCGGTGTAAGCCGAACCATGGCCGGGCATGGTGGCGGAAATCGTTTCGGGCAAACGCGCCTCCATCCAGTGTTGCGGTGCACCAATGTTGCCTGCCAGCACGATACAACACATATCGGCTTCAGTTCCGGCAAACGATCTGCCCGGAAGCATCAACGTCTGACCATAAACAAGGCCGCGATGCCTTTATGGGCAAGCAATGTCAGCCGCCCGGGCAGCAGGGCGTCGATTTGCGTCCCCGGGTCTGCACCGAGGACGAGCACGTAGTCGAAGCGGCCCGGCCAGCCGGCAAGCAGGGCCGCGGGGTCCCTGCTCGGGGCGGCCGTGGCGTTGGCCTCCAGCAAGGCCGCGTCGTGCGGCGGCATGAAGCCGCCGTCACCCGAGGCGTCGTAGGGCGGCAGAATCACGATCGGCTGCTGGCCAGGCTCGGCGAACGCATTCGACCAGAATGCCCGCCTGTCAAGCAGCGCAAATGCGCCATAGTGCCAGTAAGCGGTGGCCATGCCGTGCGCCGCGACACGGCTGGCGGGGATGGTGCCGGCCTCCCAGCGATGCTGCTGCGGGTCGGCATCCATCACCAGGATGCGGCTGCCTGGCCCCACCTGCGTCAGCACCGCCCGCACGTCGGCCACGTCCTGGCGCGACCCGGCCCAGACTGCGGTGATGTAGCCCATCCGCCCGGCGAACACGCCGGCCAGGACCAAGGTCGCCACAATCGACTGCCGGCGCGGCAGCCGCACCGGCAGGGTCGCGGCGAACACCAGGAAGCCGAGCAGCACCGGGATGCGCGTATCGATCCAGTAGCCGCCTTTGGCCCCAACCGGCAGGACCGCGTAGATGACCAGGAGCAGCGGCCCCGCCACCCAGGCGAACGGCGCCACGAGGAGCCGGCCGCGCACGGCCCAGAACAGCACGGCGCCGGCCAGCACCGCCGCCACGGCAAAGCTTACGGGCCGCGCATAGCCGAGCACCGGCACCAGCAGCAGGAGGAGCTTATGGGTGATCGACTGCCACATCACCGCCCCGCCCGCCTTGGCAAATGGCGAGTTCAGGTAGAGCACGACGCAAGGCAGCAAGGCGGCCACCACGGCCAGCGCGCGCCCCAGCGCGAAGCGGCGTCCGGCCGCATCGCCGACCCCGCGCGCCAGAATAGCCGTAAGTTCAACACAGCTGATCAGCACGGCGAAGAAGCCGTAGCCGAACAGGTGGCACACGAACGCCAGCAGGCCGAACGCTGCGCCCGCAACCGCGGCCAGAACGAGGTGCCGGCCGGTCAGGAGTACCCACACCGCCGCCCCCCAAAGCGCCACGCCGGCGGCAAGCTGGAAGTTCAGCGAGCCTGACAAGAACATCATGTCATACACGACGAAACCGGCGCCAAGCTGCCAGAGCGAGCGCACCCGGAACCAGGCCGTGCTGAGGGCGATGATCCCGGTCGCCGGCAGCAGCACCACCAGGGCCACGAAAACCCGCCCGGCCAGCAAAGGCGGAAATACCTGCATCAAGGCCGGCACGATCAGGTCGATCGCCAAATTCGGCACGAGCTGCCAGCGCGTGGCGAAAATGTGCGTCATCACGGGATCGGCCGCGCCGAACGCGAGGAAATAACAGCGGGCAAGATGGTCGGGGTAGTCCGACAGAGGCGGCACCGTCACCACGAGTATCGGCGCCATCAGCGCGGCCAGCATGAGGGCAAGGGCGCTCCACCACAGCCATGTCGGCAGGGTCGGGCGGGACTGGTCGTCCGTCATCACTCGTTCAGGTGGCAGTATGACCGATCCTTCCACGTGGCCCCGATCGCAAATGCGGCAGAGGCGCGATCCTGCTACGCTCAACGATCCAAGCTGTTCGCGATTTTCGCAAGGAGAGGCGAGGTGTCAGCTCGATGCGGTGCTCATCGGATGGGAGCCGTCGATATCAGGCGGCCTGTCACGCTCCCACAACCGCCGCGGTGGCTGCTCACGGCAGCCGGGCTGATGTTGCCGGCGACGGAAGCAAAAAATGTTTGTTATCGCCAAAAAGAACCGCTTCCTTGCCTTTCTTTGACACACGCACTACTTTGTTAAGCGCAGGCGTAAGCCGGCTATGGCGATAAACGATGCGTGGAATAAGCGTTGTGGACCCGGGGGCAGTGCCCGGCGTTTCCACCATATATGGGGACGACACAGGCTCGACACGCGTGGTAAAGGCTCATCTTTTGCCCGGCATGATACCGCCGTTATCGGGTCAATTCACAAGTGCCAACGATAACTTCGAGGCGCTCGCGATCGCTGCGTAAGCAGTGACACGCGCGGTTAGGGGGCCCCGGGCAACAGAATGCCCCCACTACCCGAATGACTTCCCAAACGCGCCCTGGCGGCCATCTGGCGTGCGTTTGCTGCGCTCCGGTGCTCATGGCCACAGGAGGCCACTCCGCTCCGGTGCTCGCAAACGCACGCCAGCTGACTCACCAGGCCACGCCTGGAAAGCCATTCGTCCGCTTTGTGGCCTTAAGATGCTCAGCGGCTTAAGCTTGGACCATGCCACTAACCGAATCACAGCTTGCCGAGATTGCCGTCCAGCGGGAGGCGGCGAGCACCACCAGGCGCGCTACCGTGCCGGCATTGGAGGCGTTGCTGTTTACGGCGGTGCCTTTGCTGGACCACGGGTTTGTCCGGGTGATCGACTACATGGGCGATGACGGTGCGATCGTTCAGGCGGCGCGGGTCAGCTATGGGCGCGGGACGCGGCGGGTGTCCGAAGATGCGGGGCTGATCCGGTATCTGATGCGGCACCGGCACAGCACGCCGTTCGAGATGTGCGAGATCAAGCTCCACGTGAAGCTGCCGATCTTCGTGGCGCGGCAGTGGATACGCCACCGCATGGCCAACGTGAACGAGTACTCGGCGCGCTACTCGGTGATGGATCGGGAGTTCTACATTCCGGCGCCGGAGCAGTTGGCCGCGCAGTCCGCGGCCAATCGCCAGGGCAGGGGGGCGGTGCTGCAGGGCGACGAGGCGGTCGAGGTGCTCGCCCTGCTGCGCGACGATGCGGCCCGCAACTACGACCATTACGTCCACATGCTCAACGAGGCGGTCGACGGCAGCCCCGCCGACGAGCAGCGGCAGGGCCTGGCGCGCGAGCTGGCGCGTATGAACCTGACGCTGAACGCCTACACCCAGTGGTACTGGAAGACCGACCTGCACAATTTGCTAAACTTCTGCGCGCTGCGGGCAGACCCGCATGCGCAATACGAGATACGCGTCTACGCTGACGCCATCCTGGAAATGGTGCGCGCCTGGGTTCCGGCCGCATACGAGGCTTTTTGCGACTACCGCCTTGGTGCCGTGACACTGTCGGCACAGATGCTCGCCATAGTCAGGCGCCGTTTGGCAGGAGAACCAGTCGAGCAAGCCTCAAGCGGCTTGTCGAAGCGCGAGTGGCTCGAATTGGAAGCCACACTGGGCTTGTAGCCTGCCGCAAGCGCAGCTCAGATTAACCACAACACCAGTCGGCTCCGGCGTAGAAATCAAGGCCCTAGACCTAGCAGCGTCCATGCGCTGCCGGACAATCACGCTCGCCGCCGAGCGGGGGGAGTAAAAGTTTTTTGCTTCTTTTTTTCAAAAAAGAAGGCCTTGCTTGCTTACGCCGATCGCCTGACGACCCTACCGGAAATCCGTGCTGCGAGCCGTAAAGCCCGCCAACGCCCGCAACCGCCACATCCGGTCCGCAAGCCAAACGCGCAAGCGGTTGCGCGCCGGCGGCAACGCCAATTCGACCGTCATGGGAATGGTGACACGTCCGTGCTCCCAAACGGGCGGCGTCCCGTCAGGGTTGTAGAGTTGGACCATGTCGAGCGCCGATACGCCCCGTATGAACCCTGCCCTGTCCCGCAGCACGATCCAGCCTGGCTTATCGCTACCCTGGCCAGGCATGGCGACCAGCATGGGCCGTGGGCAAAGCGAAAGCGTCCATCTACCATCCGGGCTACGATCCTGGATGAGCGCCGCACAGGAAAGCCGCCCCTCGGGGACGAACGCCACGACCGCGACAAGGCCGAATATCAACGTCACCGGCCAAAGAAACCAGCGGCGTCGCCTCAGAAAAAGACGATCTTTCCTGCTATCGGAGCTTGCCCGCTCAAGCCGCCCGCAACGCCCGTGGCAGATCGGCGATCGCCCGGTCCAGCAGCGCCGTCTCGCGCTCCTCGCCCAGTCCCTCGCCGATCACCCGCGCCGCAGCCCGCGTCGCGATGTCGGCCGCGGTGTGCCGCACCTCATCCAGCGCCGCTTTCTCCGCGGCGGCGATCCGGTCCAGCGCCAGGCGCTCGCGCCGCTTGGCGGACGCTTCCGCCTCGGCGTTGGCCGCCTCCGCCACCTGCACGGCTTCCACCCGGCTGCGCGCGAGCACCTGCTCGGCTTCGGCGAGCGCGTCCGTCCGGGCACGCTGCGCATCGGCCAGCATGGTCTCGGCTTCCTGCCGCAGCCGGTGCACTTCGGCCAGCTCAGCCCGCACCCCATTGGCGCGGCCGTCCAGCAGGCCGGTGATGGCATTCCACAGCTTGCCGCCGAACAGCACGAAGAAGATGACGAAGCTGACGAGAACCCAGAATTCCGGCTCGGCTAACAGGTGCATGTGATCGAGTCCCCTCAGGCGGCCAGGCCGCGCTCGGCCAGCAGGTCGCGCACCGCCTGGTCCACGCGATGTTCGTCTGCCTGGCCGTCGGTCAGGCGCGCCACCACAGCGGACGCGGTCTCCGTGGAAACCTGACGAAGCGCGCCCATGGCGGCAGAGCGCGCGCTGCCGATACGTGCTTCGCTCTCCGCCAGTTGCGCATCCAGACGCGCATCCTGCTCGGCGTTGCGTGCCGCCGCCTCGGCTTTGGCGCGCGATGCAGCCTCTGCAATCGCCGCCTGGCTCTGCGCATAGGCCGTGCGCCGCGCGGCGGTCAGTTCCGCCACCGCCGCGTCGGCATCCACCTTGTCGTTATGCGCACGCTCCAGGTCGGCCGCGATGGTGCCGGCGCGGAATGCCAGTATCGCCCCAACCCGGGGCAGGCCCCAGCGCGAGGCCAGCAGATAGAACGCCAGGAAGATCACCGCGCCCCAGACGATCTGCGCCACGAGCAACCCGTGGGCGGGATCCAGTTGCGGCATCGTGTCCGCTTGGGCGGTGCTCGTGACGGCGAGTGCCAGGATTACGGCGATCAGGCGCGGCATGCGGAAACTTTCAGAAGGAAGAAAGCAGTTCTTTTTCGAGAAAAGAACCAGAAAGCTTTTGCTTCGCTGTCGCGGACACACGGGAACGGTCCGCGACAGCGCAGTCAAATTTCGCTTCTTTCTTCCAGAAGAAGAAGGCCTTGCTTCCTGCTTAGGTGAACAGGATCAGGAACGCGATCAGCAGCGCGAACAGCGCCACGGCTTCCGTCAGCGCGAACCCAAGGATGCCAAGCCCGAACACCTGATCGCGTGCCGAAGGGTTGCGCGCAATGCTGGTCACCAGCGCCGAGAAGATGTTGCCGATGCCGATACCCACGCCGGCAAGCGCGATCACCGCGATGCCTGCGCCGAGCTTGGTTGCCGCTGCTACGTCCATGAAACCAGTCCTTACGTTTATTGAAGAGTGCTGCCGGATATGCCCGCGTGAATTAGTGCAGATGCACCGCGTCGTGCAGGTAGATGCAGGTCAGGATCGCAAACACATAGGCCTGCAATGCAGCGACCAGCAATTCGAAGCCCATCAACGCCACGTTGACGGCCAGCGGCCCGATCGCGGCGAACGCGCCGATGATCGAGTGGCCGCCCATCATCACCACGAAGGTGGCGAACACGGCGAACATCACGTGACCGGCCACCATGTTGGCGAAGAGACGGATGGACAGGCTGACGGGACGCGAGAGGTAGGAGATGATTTCGATCGGCACGATCAGCGGTGCGAGGAACACCGGCGCGCCGGCCGGGAAGAAGTAGGTGAAGAAGCGGAAGCCATGCTTCACCAGAGCCACGATGGTGACCAGGACGATCACCATGACCGCCAGCGCCGCGGTCACCGCGATGTGGCTGGTATAGGTGAAGCTGAAGGGCACCAGGCCGAGCAGGTTGCCCATCAGCACGAAGAAGAACAGCGTGAAGATGAACGGGAAGAATTGCCGTCCTTCGGCGCCGATCGTGTCGGACGTCATCTTGTAGATGAGGTCGTAGGAAAGCTCGGCCGCCGCCTGCAACCGGCCCGGCACCACGGCGCGCGGGCGCGATCCGAAATACAACAGCGCCAGCACCAGCGCGCTGCCGATCGCCATGAGCAGGTTCGCCTGCGTGAACGTCAGCACGCCGGCCATCGGGCTCAGCGGCACCAGGTTGAACTGGCTCAGCGCGTCGATCGCGTGGCCGCTGCTGTGTTCGACTGCTGGTGGCACCCTGCGCGTATCCCTATCCGGCCGGAACGGCCAACCTGTTTCGCCTCAGCCCTGGCGCCGTGCCGGCCCTACCAGCCGCCACACATTCGCCAAGCCCGCCGCCCCGCCCAGCACCAGGAAGATCACGAGGAACAGCGGCAGCGTGTGCAGCCAATGGTCCAGCGCCCAGCCGATGGCAACCGCCACGGCCAAAGCGGAGACCAGCTCCACACCGACACGCAAGCCGAGACCCAGAGCGGACCCGCCGGCCGGCCCGGCAGAACCGGTGCCGGCCCGTTCAGGACCGCCAAGTCCCTGCCGCGCGCGCGCTGCACGCAGGCGGTCCTCGAAAGAGCCGTCCGCGCCGTTCTCATCCTCGCTCATTCACGGCTCCAAGGGCTTGCGGCCCCCGTGCTGGAAAGCCCGGGCTTGCTAGATGCCGCACCTTGGGGTGTCAAGGCGGGCGGTCGCGGTCGTCAGCACAGCAGGCAAGAAAGCAGTCCTTTTTTGCAAAAAATCAGACCTTGCTTCCTTTCCTACTGCGGCAACGGCACCTTCATTTGCACTCCCGTAGCCTTCGCCGCCTCCCGGTCATCCATCGCCTGCGAGCTCGACCCCGTCGTGTAGCCGTCCCCCTGCGGCGGATAGTGCAACTGGAACACGCTGGGCGCCACGCTCGTCTCCCGCGTGTTATCGTCGATCGGCGCGTTGACCGCCTCGTTGGGTACCGGCGCCGGCGATGAAGCGGGCGGCGCCGGAGAGGCGGGCGCCGCATTCGCCAGGGGAGGCAGCTTGGTCGCCGCATGCCGCCTGTGGTGATGGACCGACACGTGGTGCGGCGGCGCAGCTTCGGCCGTCGTGGTCGGCGGGCTCGCCATCGCGCCTGTCGCCACGCAGGTGCAGCCCGCCGCGAGAAACGCCAGCCCGTATAGCCCGGCAAACCGATGTTTCATGAAATCCTCCCGCAAGTGGCAACCGCCAGCCTTCACACCTGCAACGGCCAAACCGACCTGTTCGTTGCGCAGATGGGCAAATTGCCGTTGGTCCGTCCATGCAGGTGTTCCCCCGGCCGCGCAATGCCGCCCGGCATCATCTACCCTTCCGATCCTCATCGGCCGCCACGGATGGCGCCAGCCAAGGCCCGCTCAGCCGGCGCCCGAAGCTCCCCGTGCCGGCAGCCGCCTGCGTCAGCCTTAAGCGGACATCAACCGTCGCCCGCGCCAGGTCGGCCGACCCGGTGGCGTCCACCGCGCCATCACTCGAGACGAGCGTTGCCGCCGACACGGTCAGCACGCCGCCGGCGATGGTCGCGTCCACAGGTCCGGCAAGCCCGGAGCTCGTGCCTTGGGACAGCGCCATCTTCAGCGCGAGCCGGCCGGCCTTTGTCCGCAGCGGGGCGGCGGCGGCAAGTTGCGCCAGGTCGAATCCTGTCATCGACGCGTTTTCCAGCCTGGCATGCGCCGTGCCGGACAGCGTCGCCAGGCTGCTCCCTTGCAGGTCGAGCGCCAGGCCGAGATCCGCACTGCCGGACTCCAGGTCGATAGGCCACCCGGTCAGCCTCCCGGCCCAGGTCGCGCCCTTCAGCTGGACAGACGAGGTGAGCCGTGAGGCAGCAAGGTCTGCATCGAGCTGGCCCGTAAGCCTGCCGCCTGCCATCGCCGCCGAGGCGGATTGCAGCATCACGTGGCCGCCGCCTGTCACCACGTCCAGCGAGGCGCCAGCCGCCAGGCGGCGCAAGCCGGCGCTGATCGTAGCGGCGGAGACATGAAGATGGGTCGTCCAGGCAGCCAACCCGGCCAAGGGCCTGAGGTCCGGCACCGCGTCCGGCAACGCGAGCTGGTCGAACGCAAGGCTGCCGTCGAGCGCCGGAACCCGCCTGGACCAGTCGGCAGCGACGTGCCCGGACAGGCGCATCGCCGCGGCGTCCAGGTCGAAATCCTGCACCGCCAGGCGCGATGGCGCGTCCTGGAAATGCGCGCGCAAGGTCAGCGCGCCGCTGTCCAGCCAGTGCGCCGTCGCCACCAGGCCGGCGGGCAGGCCCAGCGCCTCCGGCAGGCCGAGTTCGGCGAGCAGCCGCGGCGCACCCGGATGGCGCAGCGTGAGCGTGGTGGTCCCTGTCCCGGCCCGCGTGTCGCGCAGCGAGTCGGCCTCGAGCACGACGTCGTCCGCATCCGCCCGAATTTGGAGCGAGACGGCCTCGGCCGGGCCATCGGCCGCGATCTGGAGGCCACCAGCGCCATGCCACAAAGCCGGAGCGAAATGCGCCGAAGCGGGCAGATGCGGCAGCAGCGCCTCCAGCGCGGCAGTGCTGGCGGTGAGGCGGATGCCGGAAAGCCTGCCGTCCGCCCCCACCGCGCCGGCCAGAACCAGCCGCGCCCCCGCCAGCCCGGCCTGCGCCCGTTCGACGCGCAGGCCGCCGGCGCCGGTTCCGGCGGTCAGATCCACATCGTCCAGCAATTGGCCGCGCAGCGCAGCGTGCGTGGCCCTGATATGCAAAGCGGTGTCGGCCCGGGTGAAACGCCCGGCAAAGGCGGCCAGGTCGGGGGCCGCGAGCGTATCGCCCAGCCAGGCATCGAGCGGCAGCTCGGCCATGGTCAGCGAGGCCGCAAGGCTGGGCCGCCCGTCCAGGCGCAGCGAGACATCGCCCGTCACCGCCCGCCCGTCCACCTGGCCCGCCAGCCCGGCAACGGAACCCCGGCCTGCCTGCAAGGTCAGCAGGCCGGCCAGGTCCGCTTTGCGCAGCAGCCCGTTGGGAACCGCTTCGGCCACTGCGGGTGCGAGCGGGCGTAGCCAGGCCAGGGTGGCGTGCAGATCAGGTGCCGTCAGGCTGGTCCTGCCGGAAACCGCGAACGCCCCGTCTGTTGCCCTGACCAGTTCCACCTTGTCGGCGGCGAGCCTGGCACCGCCCGGCAGGCCCGCCTCGGCGTGGTCGAACCCGGTTCGCTGGCCATCCGATACGAGCGTGGCCTGCACGGTGCTCAACCTGCCGTCCAGCAGCCGCGCCGAGTCGGCCGACAGGCCGACCTGCATCGGGATTGCGGAACCGGCATATGGGCCGGCGCGCAGGCTGCGCCCAAGCAGCGCCGCCCAGCCGTTCAGGTCCAGCGCGGCCGCGTGCAGGTGGCCCTCCAGGCGCGCCGGCGTGTCTATGTGCAGCACCAAGGCGCCATCGGCTGGCGCGCCGCCGAGCGAGAGGCTGATAGCGTTGGCCTCGATGCGCGTGGCATCGGCCACGAACGGCGCCTCTGCGGTCCAGGAAGCGGCGGAAGCGGGCATCAGCAAAGCGAGGTTCGGCCCGCCGGCGCGCAGCCGCCCCTGCACCACGCCGTCCGCCAGCGTCCCCTGGATCGCGCCGCCTGTGTCGGCCACCGCGCCCTGTCCGCGCACGGCGATGTCCACCGCGCTCACGCCGTCCGCGTCCGGTGCGCCAAGCGCGGCGGTGAACCGCCAGCTTCGCCCGCCCGCCGCGGCGAACCCCTCGGCGCCGAACGCCGACACGGCGGCATCGTCGGATGCCGGCGCCTCGGCAGCGCTGGAAGCCGGGCCGCCATGCAGGGACGCGGTGATGCCGGTCACCTCGGCCGCGCCGATGCGCAGGCTGCCATTCTCGATGCGGGCGGCAAACGGGTGCGGCACCCGCGGCCGCGTGGAGTGCCCGAGATCGCGCGGCAAATACCACGGCAGGTGAAGCACCGGCGCCGACAGCACGATGTCCCGCACCACCACCCGGCCTACGATCAGCGGCAGGGTCGCCACCTGCAGGCGCAAGGCGGCAACCTGGACGGAAAGCCCGTCGCCCTGGTCGGCAAGCGTGACGTTGGATGCGGTAAGCACAGCCTGCGGCAGCAGGCGCAGGCTGATCTCGCCGCCTATCACCACCGGGCGGCCGAGCCGGGCGGCGGCAATGCTGGCGATGGCGGTGCGGAAGCGTCCCCAATCCAGCATCGGCGGCACGGACCAGGCGGCGAGCAGCAGGAGTGCCACGGCGCCCGCGAACCAGGCGAGGGGTCGCCAGTTCGCGGCTGCGGGTGCGTGGGTTGTCAAAGTTCGGGGCATTGGCACCGGGGTATTAAGGAAGGCCTTCTTTTTTGAAAAAAAGAAGCAAAAAACTTTTGACTCCGCTGTCGCGCACCTTTCCTGCGGGTCTGCGACGGCGGGAGCAAAAGTTTTTTGGTCCTTTTTTTCAAAAAAGGACTGCTTGCCTTCCTTGCTTAAACCTTCGCGCGATATGCTGCGTGCATGAGCTACTGGGGCAAACTTCTCGGCGGCATGGCAGGCTTCGCCATGGGCGGCCCGCCAGGCGCCGTAATGGGTGCTGCGCTTGGCCACGCGGCCGACCGCGGCGGCGTGAACACCGCCCGTTTCCACCCCGCAAGGCTGGCCGCGATGTTCGTCCCGCGCGAGCAGGTGTTCGCCATGGCCGTCGTCGCCCTGTCCGCCAAGCTGGCAAAATGCGACGGACCGGTGACGCGCGCGGAGATCGACGGCTTCAAGCGGCATTTCCGCGTGCCGGCGGAGAGCGCGCGCGAGGTGGGCCGCCTCTTCGACCAGGCGCGCGACACGACGGACGGTTTCGAAGGCTACGCCCAGCAGCTCGGCACCAGCTTTGCCGACAATCGCGGCGTGCTGGAGGACGTGCTGGCCGGCCTGTTCGGCATCGCGCGCGCGGACGGCGCGGTGAACGCGGCCGAGCTGGACTTCCTGGCCCGCTGCGCCCGCGGCTTCGGCCTGGACGGCGCCGCCTGGGAACGCGCCCGCGGCGGCACCGCACGCACGCAGGCCGGCACGGAAGCCGACCCCTACGGCGTCCTGGGCATCGCCCGCTCGGCGACCGACGACGCGGTCCGCGCCGCCTGGAAGCAGCTCATGCGGGACAACCATCCGGACGGCCTGGCCGCGAAAGGCGTGCCGCCGGAGTTCATCGCCCGCGCCACCGAGAAGGTGGCCAACATCAACGCCGCCTGGGACAGGGTGAAGCGGGAGCGCGGCCTATGAGCGAACTATCCATCACCGACCTGCCAAGCCCCAACCAGGACGAACGCCCCTGCGCCATCGACATGCTGGTGCTGCACTACACGGGGATGAAATCCTGCACCGAGGCGGTGGCCAGGCTGCGCGACCCGGATGCGCGCGTCTCCTCGCACTACGTGGTGGACGAGGACGGCTCCATCCTGCGCCTGGTTGCGGAGGAAAAGCGCGCCTTCCACGCCGGCGTGTCCTACTGGCGCGGCCGCCGCACGCTGAACGACCCCTCGGTCGGCATAGAGATCGTCAACCCCGGCCACGAATGGGGCTACCGGCCGTTCCCGCCGGCGCAGATGGTGGCGGTGCGCGAGCTGTGCCTGGGCATACTCCGCCGGCATGCGATCCCGCCGCAGAACGTAGTGGCGCATAGTGACATTGCGCCATCGCGCAAGCAGGACCCCGGCGAGCTGTTCGACTGGCGCGGCCTGGCGGAGGCGGGCATCGGCCTGTGGCCCGGGCCGGACGGCGCGCCCGCCGGCGACCTGCGGGCGGCGCTGGTCGATATCGGGTACGAGGGTGACGATGCGGACAGCATACGCGCGTTCCAGCGGCGGTTTTTGCGCGATCACCTGAGCGGGCAAGGGGATGGGCCTACGCTTGTGCGGGCTGGGGCGGTTCTTGCGGCTTATGGGTAGAAGGAAGCAAGGCCTTCTTTTCTGAAGAAAAGAAGCAAAAGACTTTTGCTCCTCGCCTGCACCAAGGCCCGGTGTAAACTTGCCAATGCGCGCGCTGGCAGAACCACAACGCGTCTGGATGCAGGCGAGGGAAGAAAAAGTTTTTTGGTTCTTTTTTTCAAAAAAGAACTGCTTGCCTCCTTCCTAGCTTCTCCCCCCATGAACCAAATCGCAGCAGCCCTGCTAATGGCCGCCGGCATGGCCTGGCAGGTCGCCTGGAGCCTGGTCCTCGGCTTCCTGATCTCCGCCATCCTGCAGGCAATCGTCTCCCAGCAGGCCATGCAGCGCGCGCTAGGCCAAGGCGGTGCCAGGCAGATCATCCTGGCCACCGCCGCCGGCGCGGCCAGCTCGAGCTGCTCGTACGCCTCGGCCGCCGTCAGCCGCACGCTGTTCGCCCGTGGCGCCGCACTCGTGCCGGCGCTGGCCTTCGTGTTCGCCTCCACCAATCTGGTCGTCGAACTCGGCTTGGTGCTCTACCTCCTGCTGGGCTGGCAGTTCATGGCCGGCGAGTGGGTCGGCGGCTTGGTGCTCGTCCTGCTGATGAGCCTCATCGTGCGCCTAACCTATCCCGAGCGGCTGGTGGAAGCGGCACGCCGGCGCGCGGCGGAAGGGATAGGCCATGCGGAAGCGGCCGCCGAGCAGCCTGGCAGCCTGTGGCAGAAGCTGGGGCGCCGGCAGACCTGGGTGGTGGTCGCGCAAAGCTTCGTCATGGATTTCTCCATGCTGTGGAAGGACCTGGTCTTGGGCTTCCTGATTGCCGGCGCGCTGGCGGTGTTCGTGCCGCGCGGGGTCTGGCAGGACATGTTCATCCAGGGACACGCGGCCTGGATCAAGGTGCCGGCGAACGCGCTGGTCGGGCCGCTGATCGCCGTGCTCTCCTTCGTCTGCTCGATAGGCAACGTTCCGATGGCGGCGGTGCTGTGGGGCGCCGGCGTCAGCTTCGGCGGCGTGCTGGCATTCCTCTACGCGGACCTGATCGTCCTGCCGCTGCTCGACGTCTATCGTCGCTATTTCGGCTGGCGCATGGCCGCCTACATCGCCGCGGTTTTCTACGCGTCGATGGTGGGAGGGGCGATCATCGTCGACGTCGTATTCCGAGTGTTTGGCTGGTTGCCGAAAAGCCGCCCCGATGTTGCGGACGCGGTGATGCATTTCGCCTTCGATCACACATTCTGGCTGAACCTGGCCGCGGCCTGTGTCGCCGGGGCGCTCGTGATCATCGCCCGTCGCGCGCCCGCCATGGCTAGTCATTGCGCGCACCATCACGGCTGACGCCGACCGATTCAAGTCGCCCGTTTCACCTGCCGCAGCAAGCAATCTCAGGTTTTCTGGATTCAGCGTACAAAAGAAGGCTGCTTGCTTCTGTGTCGAGATGAAAAACGCTAGCGTCTGCAATCGGAGATTGCGCCGCTGCGTTGCGTCTGGCCATCTTTCTCGGTTTCAGTAAAGTTCGCGTGAGACGCGCTTGCCTGCCAACACGTGCCAGCATAGCGTCGCTACGCATTGCAAACGGAAGACACAAACGCTGCGATACCGTTCTGGTAGAGCAAGCGTGCAATCTGCCGAGTGTTGCGCCAAAGCGACAAAACCAGGGATGTATTCCCGAAACGAGCACGATGACGTCATTGCAATATCTGGAGGCCTCCGCATTGTCCTTTAAAATCCGAACATACCTGCTCGGTGCCAGCATGCTGGCCGGTTCAAGCTCGATCGCATTCGCAGCACCTCTCGTAAGCGCGGCTGTGAGCGATGCCATGACGGTTCCCGTCGCTGGCGAGCGTTCGTCGATGCTGGCTATCGCGCACGATAACGGCGCCGTCGAGGACTCCCTCGTCCTGACGCACGCGCAGGTTCTTCTCAAGCGCCCCGCCGCGCTACAGGCAGCGTTCGACAAGCTGGTCGATGACCAGTTGAACAAGAGCTCGCCGAGCTACCACAAATGGCTTGCGCCGGCTGATCTGAAATCATACGGGCCGGATGCCGCGGACGTGGCGAAGGTCACCACCTGGCTGAAGAGCCACGGCCTCACCGTCAACAGCGTCTCGCCCAGCGGCATGATGATAGACATCTCCGGGCCGGCAAGCGGGATGAAAGCCGCATTCCACACCGAGCTTCACAATGTCCGGCTGCCGAACGGCGAAGCCCACATCGCCAACATGACCGACCTCGCCATTCCGGCCGCCCTCGAGCCGGTGCTGCGCGGCGCCACCCTGTCCAATTTCTTCCCGAAGCCGAACGCGCACAAGGTGAGCCCGAACTTCACGTTCGCTTTCGAAAACACCCTGTTCTACGCGGTCACGCCCCCGGACTTCGCGACGATCTACAACCTCAACCCGCTGTTCTCCGGAAACAACCTCTACGGCACGCGTATCGCCGGCGCGGGTGTCCGCGTCGCGGTTGTCGAGCAGACGCTCATCCAGCGCCCGGATTTCGAACATTTCCGCTACGCGTTCGGCATGGCGGCGGCAAAGGGCAGGCTGTTCTTCACCAATCCCGGTAACTGCACGAACCCCGGTTTCACCGGCGATGAGGTAGAAGCCGCCATCGACGCGGAATACGCCGTCAGTTCGGCGCCGGATGCCGAGATCGAGGAGGCCGCCTGTGCGGGCGGCACGCTCGGCTTCGGCGTGGAGACCGCGCTGCAGAACCTGGTCGAGGAAGGCACAAAAGCCGCCGTGCTCAGCATCAGCTACGGCGGACCTGAACAGCAGCAGGGGCTTACCTTCGAGATGGGCTGGGAGAACCTGATGGAGGAGGGCGCGTCGGAAGGCCTGGCCATCTTCGTATCTTCCGGTGACAGCGGCTCCGCCGCAAACGAAGAGAACCGCACCAACGGCCTGGGCGTGAACGGCCTGTCCACCACACCCTACAACACCGCTGTCGGCGGCACGGACTTCCTCGACACGTCGCTCGGCCAGAACGCCAAGTATTGGAGCAGGAAGAACGGCGCAGCGCACAGCTCCGCGCTGTCCTACATCCCGGAGACGCCGTGGGAGAACGGCTGTGCCGGCTCGGTCATCTACCGCTATCTGGGCTTCATGGACGCGATCACGAGCTGCAACTCGTCCACCAATCCCAAGGGCATCACTTTCGGTGAGCAGCAGAACATCGGCGGCACCGGCGGCCAAAGCGTCCTCTTCCAGAAGCCCGGCTGGCAGAGTGCGCCCGGCGTGCCGAACGACGGCGTGCGCGACCAGCCGGACGTCTCGCTGTTTGCGGCAAACGGCATCTGGAACCATTTCTACGTGATCTGCATGTCGGATCCGAAAGAGGGCGGCTCACCCTGCGAGTACACGGTACCCGCCGACACGCTCGGCAATGCGTATGGCGGAACATCCGTGGCGGCGCCTGCCTTCGCCGGAATCCAGGCGCTGGTCGTGCAAACCTATGGCGGCGCGCGCCAGGGCAACCCGGCGCCCCGGCTCTATCAGATCGCCACGGCGCAGTACAGCCTTCCGCTCCTGGTGCAGCAGTGCAACTCCAACCTGGGCAACAAGATCAGCACGGCTTGCGTGTTCAATGACGTGACCACCGGCAACAATGCGAGTTCTTGCATCGCCGGCACGATCGACTGCTTCACCGACAGCGCCTCCACGAAAGGCATCGGCACCATGCGTGCCAGCACAACGTACTCCAACTCGATCGACGCGTTTCCGGCCACGGCCGGGTATGACCTGGCGACCGGGCTGGGCTCTGTGAACGTGACCAACCTGCTTTATAACTACTAAGACGGTCTCCTGCCCCGCGGCGCTCTGGCGCTGCGGGGCAGACAGAAAGCAAGCAGTTCTTTTTTGAAAAAAAAGAACCAAAAAACTTTTACTTCCCCGCATCTGCAACAGCTTCGGTGTTTCCTGAAGCACCAGGCTGTTGCAAATGCGGAGTAGAAAAAGTTTTTTGGTTCTTTTTTTCAAAAAAGAACTGCTTCCTTCCTTCCCTTCAAAGCCTCCAAAACCACCCCCGCCACCTCCTCCACCCGCAGCGCATCCAACCGCTCCGCGTGCACCAGCCGCACATCCCCAAGCGGCGCGGCCAAGGCCGGATTACTGAAACGCGAGAACAGCGCCACGACAGGGCAGCCCACCATGGCGGCCAGATGGATCGGCCCGGTGTCACCGCCGACCGCCAGCACGGCCCGATGCGCCAGGCCTGCGAGCGCCTGGATACTGGTGCGTCCGGTCAGGTCCAGCGCCTCCGGACACGCCGCCAGGATGACCGCCGCGTCACAGGCCTCCGCCGCCGTTCCCGCCACCACCGGCCGTATCCCATGCCCGGCCAGCACGCGCGCCAGGGCGGCATAGCGGTCCACCGGCCATTTCTTGGCGCCCCAATGGGCCACCGACGTGCCCGGTATAAGCAGGGCGTAAGCGCCGGCGATGACCGGGCCGCCGCGCCACAGCCAGGCCAGGTCTGCGGCCTGCAGCCTGGCCGTCCCGGGCGACACGCCGGCCGCCTCCAACTGTCCCCGCTGACGCGCCACGGTATGCAGGCCGTCCCGCCCAGGGTCGGGGTCCGGGTGCGAGCAGCCGGTTGCGATGCCGGACCACGCAGGCCGCCCGGCAAGCCAGAAATAGCGCGAGGAGCGGCCGGAGGTCTGCAGGTCGTAGGTGAAATCGAAGCCGGTCAGTTGCCGGCGCAGCCGCCTCACGCCGGCCAGGTCTGTCCAGCGCGGCCGCGCATCCACGCGCACCGCGTCGAACCAGGGCGCCTCTTCGGCCAGGCCGGCAAAAGGCGCGGTGGTCAGCAAGGTGACGTGGTCGCCCGCATGGTGCGCCCGCAAGGCGGCAAAAGCCGGGAACGACAGCACGAAATCGCCCAGCGCCCCCAGGCGTATGACCAGGATGCGCCGGTTCACCGGAAGGCGCCCCCGGCCAGAACCTCCTGATAGACGGCGAGCGTCGCCGCCTGCATCGCCGCGGTGGTGAAGCCGCCGAGCACCGCCGCGCGCGCCCGCCACCCCAGCGCCTCGCGGTCCGGCGCCGGCAGGTCAAGCGCGCCGCCGATCGCCTCTGCCAGACCCGCAACATCTCCCGGCGGCACGAGGAAGCCGGTCTGCCCGTGCTGCACCGTCTCGGCCGCCCCGCCATGGTCGAACGCCACCACCGGGCGGCCCATCGCCTGCGCCTCGATCACGCTCCTGCCGAATGGCTCCGGCTTGAGGCTGGCGCTGACCACCACGTCGGCCAGCATCAGCGCGGCGGGCATGTCGTCGCAATGGCCGCCGAGGCGCAGCCTCGCCTGCAGCCCCAGCCGGCCCGCGCGCTGTTCGAGCGAACCGGCATACGCCGCGCGTCCCTGGTCGCTGCCCACGAGCACGCAATAGGTGTCCTCGCGCGCCAGCCGGGCCACGGCGTCGATTACGGCTTCCGCACCCTTCCAGCGCGTCAGCCGCGCGGGCAGCATCACCACGCGCGCGCCGGTGGGGATCCGCCAGGCTTGTGCCAGTTTGTGCACCTTGTCGCCCACCACGCGCCCGGGATCGAACACCTCGGGATCGACGCCGCGCGGGATCACCCGCAGCCGCGCCGGATCAACCCCGTAGCCTGCAGCCACCCGCCCGCCCACATAGCGGCTGATGGCGATCACCCTGTCGCCGCGCGCCATCACACTATTATAGGCGTGCTTGCCGGGCAGGGTCTCGCCATACACGCCGTGCCAGGTGGTGACGAACGGCACGCGCGCGCGCTGCGCCGCCAGCCAGGCCGACCAGCCCGGGGCCCGCGAGCGGGCATGCACCAGGTCCACGCCATCTTCCCTGATCAGGCGCCGCAGCCGGCCGGCATTCATCAGGATGTTGACCGGGTCCTTCGTCATCAGCGCCAGCGTCACGTGGCGCCCGCCGGCCCGCTCCACCTGCGCCACCATGCGCCCGCCGGCGCTGGCCACGAGCGCCGTCCCGCCTGCCTGGACGATCGCCTGCACCATCTCGACCGTGCCGCGTTCCACGCCGCCGGTATCCAGGGCGGGGAGCACCTGGAGGATGCGCGGGGTCGGGTCGCTTCGCATGGCTGGAGGTGATTGAGAGGAGAAAGACCGCGAAGGCAAGCAGTCCTTTTTTGAAAAAAAGGAGCAAAAAACTTTTTCTCCCTGTCGGGGACTCGCATACTCAGGCGGAGGTCGGCTACTCACGATCGCAATACGTGTTATCTCTAAAATACGCTTCAAATTTGCTATACGTTTAGGCAAGGACTCACGCTAGCGTGGAGAGCGGCCTGTTGGGACGTCATCGATGCTGATACCGATCGCGCTCGCCTATCCGTTTCTCGGCTTTGCCGTGGGCCTCATCGTTGGGCTGACCGGCGTCGGCGGCGGCTCGCTGATGACGCCGCTTCTGGTGCTGCTGTTCGGCATCCACCCCACGCAGGCCGTCGGCACGGACCTGCTCTACGCCGCCGCCACCAAGACCGTCGGCACCATGGTGCACAGCGCCAGCGCCACCGTGGATTGGCGCATCGTCCGCCGCCTGGCCTACGGATCGGTGCCCGCCACCGCCCTCACGCTGGTCTTGCTGGCGGATTTCGGCCCCGAGAACGCGCGCGTGGTTCGCGCCATCACGTTCAGCCTTGGCGTGGCGTTGCTGCTGACCGCCATCACCATCCTGTTCCGCAGCTACATCATCGATAACCTGACGCGCCGGCTGGGCGAGCCGTCCGACCGTACCGCCTCCGTGCTCACCACGATCAGCGGCGTCGTGCTCGGCGTGCTCGTCTCGCTGTCCTCGGTCGGCGCAGGCGCGCTCGGGGTGACCGCGCTCGTCATCCTCTACCCCCGCGTCAAGCTGGCCAAGATCGTGGGGTCGGACATCGCGCATGCGGTGCCGCTGACCCTGCTGGCGGGGCTCGGCCACTGGCGCCTGGGCGACGTGGACCCGCATCTGCTGGGCCAGCTCCTGATCGGCTCCGTTCCGGGCATTTTGCTGGGCAGCGTCCTGGCACCGCGGATGCCGGAGGGGGGATTGCGGCCGGTGCTGGCGGCGGTGCTGTTCCTGGTGGGAGGCAAGCTGGTCTTCTGAGGCCCAATGCAAAGCGCCCGGTTGAACAGCGTCAGGAGCAAAAGTTTTTTGCTTCTTTTTTTCAAAAAAGAAGGCCTTGCTTC
>CAXTVW010000015.1:46512-49650 GCA_964247675.1 uncultured Acetobacteraceae bacterium | reverse complement strand
TTGCTTGCTTCCTAAAGCGCCGTCTGGAACCGTCGCTTTCCCAAAGCCGGCAATAACGGCAGCAACACCCCCATATGCCGTTCCACCACGCAGCACAGATACCGGCTCGCCGGCCCAGGCACCGCCCCCTCCGGCAAAGGCATCCCGTCGGGTCCGAGCGGCAACGCCGTCAGCCCAAGGTCCTTATACACTTTGAGCAGACCCTCCCCGGCCCGCCAGACGGCTGCGTCGCAGCCCTCCTGCTGCGCCAGGTCGCGCAGCCGCCACACGGCGGAGATGCGATCGCTCTCCGCCCCGGCTGGATCGCCCAACCCGAGCAGCACGCGACCCACCCTGCGGAACGGAATGCCGGAGCGGCCGGCCTCGCCCATCACCAGCCCGTCCGCCTCGGCCGGCGGCAATGCACCCAAGGCGGCGTAACGCAGGCGGCTCTCCGCGTTCCAGGCTATGGACCGCACGCGACCCGGCCGGATTACCCCCCATAGCGCCGCCAGCGCCAGGCACACCGCCAGCGCCACCGCTTCGCGCAGCGGCACCGGCGCCCGGCCGGACAGCACGATCGCCCACCAGCTCGTATGCGCCAGGTTGCGCACCTTGGGCTCGAAGCTCGCCAGCCACACCACGCTGAACAGCAGCGCCATCACCGGGACCAGCGTCCCAGGCCGCAGCGGGTGGCTGAACAGCCGCGCCGCCCGATAGTACGCGTCGCGGAACGGCGCGATGGACAACGCGGCAAGCGTCAGGATCGCCGGCACGAAGGCCGGCTCGCCCTGCAGCGCGGTAACGCCGGCGCCGGCCAGCAGGAACGCGATCGTGGCGCCCCAGGCCAGGGTCACGCGCTGCGAGAGCCCGATCGCCAGCACCATGAGCGCGGTGCCGATCAGCGACGGCACGTATTGCCCGGCACTTTCCGCAAACGCGGCGAAGCCCGGGTCCATCCAGGAGAAATCCGGGTGGGTGTCCAGCAGGCCGATCGACAGCAGCATCGCCCCGCAGATCGCCACACCACCGGTGCTGGCGGCCACCGCCAGGTCCGGCTCGCTCCACCTGGCCTGGCCGGGCACTGGCTCGCCGGCGATGCGCTTGCGGCTCACCAGCACCTCGTTGCCGGCGAACAGCGCGCCGGCCAGGAACAGCGGCACCACGTAGTAAAACAGGCGGAACACCGCGATCGCGCCAAGCACCACGGGCGCGGCCAGGTTCGTGGTCTTCAGGCCCAGCAGCATAGCGGTGTCGAACACGCCCAGGCCGCCCGGCACGTTGGAGGCCAGCCCCGCCGCATAGGAGCCGAGATAGACGGCCAGGAAGCGCACCCAGCTCAGCTCGCGCATCGAGGGCAGCAGCACGTAGAAGATGGAGGCGGTCAGCGATACGTCCGCGGTGGCCAGCGCCACCTGGATCAGCGCCATGCGCCATCCCGGCAGCTCGATCTGCCGGCCGCGCACGTGCAGCACAGGGAAGAGGCTGGCCAGTATCACGTAGGTGCCCACCACCGCCCACATCGCCGCCCCGGCCAGATACAGCAGCCAGTGCGGCAGCCATGGCCCCAGTGCCGGCACCGCGCCCGGCTCGGTGAACAGGATGGCGCCGCCCAGCATCATGCCGCCCAGCCCGAAGGTAAGGCTGCTGAACGCGACGACCTTGCCGATCTGCAGCGGCGAGAGGCCCCAATGCGCGTAGAGCCGGTAGCGGACCGCGGCACCGGACACCGCGGCGAACCCCAGATTATGCGCCAGCGCGTAGGCGCAGAACGAGGCGAGCGCACAGCGCCAGTAGCTAACGTGATGTCCGGCGTAGATCGTGGCCAGCTTGTCGTAGAACGTCAGCAGCCCGTAGCTGAGCACGGCCAGCACGGCCGCTTCCCAGAGCGCGTGGCTGGAAATGGCGTGCAGGGCGTGGCCCACGTCACGCACGTTGAGGTGGCGGAACTCGCGTTGCACGACGTACACAGCGCCAATCAGCAGCACGACGCCCAGGGCTGCTGGCAGGTGGCGGACGATGCGTTTCAGCGTGAGGTTCATCTGAAGGAAGCGAGGCCTTCTTTTTTGGAGAAAAGAAGCAGAAAACTTCTGCTCCGCTGTCGCGGATTCATCGGGTAGTCCCCGACGGGACTTGCTTCCTTCACTACGCCTCCACGAGCATGTCAGCGAGCCGTCGCTCGATCAGCGCCACCGTCTCCGTGACGCCGTACAACGCCACGAACCCGCCGAAGCGCGGCCCCTCGGCCTGGCCGAGCAGCACCTGATACAGGCACAGGAACCACGCCTTGAGGCTCGGGAACGGGTGCCGCTTGCCTACGGCATACACCTCGTCCTGTATGGCCTCCGCCGCCGCACCCGCCGGCATCGCCCGCAGCACCTGGGCCAGGTCGGCCAGGCCCTCGCGCTCGGTGGCGTCCGGCGCGCGGAAGCGCTTCTGCGGGCGTACGAAATCGGCGTAGTACAGCACGGCGTGGTCCACCAGCCGGGCCAAAAACGGCTCGGTGTCAGGCGAGGCGCCCGGGCGGTAGCGGCCGATGAAGCCCCACAGCATCTCCGGCGTGTCGGCGTTGATCACGCTGGCCAGGTTCAGCAGCATGCCGAACGGGATCGGGCTGCCGGCATGCTCGGGGATGGCGCCCATGTGCATGTGCCAGGCCGGGTTGGCCAGCAGCGCGGCACTGCCCGCCTCGCTTTCGGCCTCCTCGCGGGCGCGCTCCACGTTGGCGATGTACTCGTCCACCGCGCGCGGTATCACGTCGAAGAACAGCTTTTTCGCCCGGTGGGGCTGGTTGAACATGAACTGGCTCAGGCTTTCGGGCGGGGCGTAGCGCAGCCACTCCTCCACGCTGAGGCCGTTGCCCTTGCTCTTGCTGATCTTCTGGCCGTGCCCGTCCAGGAACAGCTCGTAGGTGAAGCCGATCGGCGGCTTGGCGCCCAGCACGCGGCAGATAGCGCTGGAGAGCTTCACGCTGTCGATCAGGTCCTTGCCGGACATCTCGTAATCCACGCCGAGCGCGAACCAGCGCATCGCCCAGTCCGCCTTCCACTGGCACTTCGCCTGGCCGCCCAGCACGCTGGTCTCGAAGCGTTCGCCGGCCGCGTCGGTCCAGAACACGGTGGCGGCAGCCGGATCCACGCGGTCGATGCGCACCTGCTC
>CAXTVW010000015.1:3252-46412 GCA_964247675.1 uncultured Acetobacteraceae bacterium | reverse complement strand
GCGCCGAAGCTCTCATGCGTGCCGAACGGGTCCGGCACCTTTGTCAGCGGCTGGCCCAGATAGGCGCGCAGGCGGTCGCGGTCCGGCACGTTGTCCGGCACCTTGCGCAAGCCGTCCATGTCGTCGGAGAACGCCAGCAGGCGGGACGGCTTGCCCGTCAGCACACCGTAGGCGTGGCGCACCCAGCTGGTACGCGCCACCTCGCCGAAGGTGCCGATATGCGGCAGCCCGGACGGACCGTAGCCGGTCTCGAACAGCACCTCCCGTTTGCCATCCGCCTCGGCGCGCAGGGCCAGCTTCTGCGCCTCCTCAAACGGCCAGGCTTTCGGGAGCGGAGCGTCTGCATCGGTCATCGGGAAAGGTTACAGGTTTGGCCGAGGTGGCGCAAAAGCGTGACCTGGCGGCTGCAGTTAAGTTGAAGGAAGCAAGCAGTCCTTTTTTGAAAAAAGGACCAAAAAACTTTTACTACCTCCGCATCTGCATCAGACCGGTGCCTCCAAATACACCGAAGCGCTTCAGCGGCGTGGGGATAAAAGTTTTTTGCTTCTTTTTTTCAAAAAAGAAGGCCTTCCTTTCTCCCTGGCACGACCCGCGCCTAATCTCCTTATAACACCGCGATGCTCCCCTCCCCCGCTCTGGCCGCCGGCGCCGGCCGAGCTGCCATACTGACGCCAGACGGAGAGCTCCTCACCCTTGCCGCGGACGAGGCCGCTGCCACGCTGCGTCGCCTGCCGCCGCCTTTGCTCGTGCACGCCCCCGCCACCTACCGCCGCCTGGCCCTGCGTACCGCCCCGGCGCTGGATCTACTGGAGCTTTACGCTTTCGTCCTGCCGGCCCGCCCGGTGGCGCCTACGCCGCGCGGCCTCGCTCTGGCGCTGGACCTCTCACCGCCCAGAACGCTCGAGGACTCGGCGGCCCTCCTGCACGACATCGCTGACACCCTGCTGGCGCGCCTGGCGGCCGGCCGGCTTCTGCCGTTGCACAAGGACGCCGCCGGCCTGGCGGCGCGCATGGGCCGTGCCGGCTGGCTCTGGGCGCCAGCCATCCTGGCAGCGCTCGCGGACCCCTCGCAGTCGCTGGAGCATTTCCACGCCTACCGCCGCCTGCCGGAGTGGGAGGACGCCGCGCCGCCCGCACCGCCATCATCCCACGCCGTAGCCCCCGCGGAAGCCCGCGCCCGGCTCTCCCGCATCCTGGGGCCGGACGCCGAGCAACGGCCGGGCCAGGCCGACTACGCCGACGCCGCCTCTGCCGCCTTCGCCCCGCGCCAGACCCAGGGCGACCCGAACTTCGTGCTGGCGGAAGCTGGCACCGGCACAGGCAAGACGCTGGGCTACATCGCGCCGGCCAGCCTGTGGGCGGAGCGCAACCACGGCACCGTCTGGATCAGCACCTACACCAAGCTGCTGCAGCGCCAGATCGATGCGGAGCTCGCCCGCCTGCACCCGGACGCGGCGGACCGGCGCCGCCGCGTCGTCGTGCGCAAGGGACGCGAAAACTACCTCTGCCTGCTCAACCTGGAGGACCAGGTGGGCCAGGCGCTGTCCGGCCAGCATGACCGCGTCATCCCGCTCGGCTTGGTCCTGCGCTGGGTGCGCGCCACGCAGGATGGCGACCTCACCGGCGGCGACCTGCCTGGCTGGTTCAGCGAGCTGTTCGGCGGTCATCTCGCCGCCTCGCTGGCCGACCGGCGGGGCGAGTGCATCCACGGCAGTTGCGCGCATTACAAGCGCTGCTTCATCGAACACACGGTGCGCCGCGCGCGCACGGCCGATCTGGTGGTGGCCAACCACGCGCTGGTGATGACCCAGGCCGCCTGGCAGGGCCTGGACGACGACACGGTGCCCACGCGCTACGTGTTCGACGAGGGCCACCACGTCTTCGAAGCCGCGGACAGTGCGTTCAGCGCCGAGATCAGCGGCGCGGAAGGCGCCGAACTGCGCCGCTGGCTGCTTGGCGCCGAGGACACGCGCTCGCGCACGAGGGGACTGCGCCGCCGGGTGCTGGACCTGATGGTGGGTGACGCGCAGCTGGAGACCCCGCTGGAAGCGCTGCTGCACGCAGCGCGCGCGCTGCCCGGCCCCGGCTGGCCGTCTCGCCTTCTCGATACCGGTCCTGACCTGCCCGCCATCGCGGCCGATGGCGGGGCACCGTTCGAAGCCTTCCTGCGCGCCGCCCGTGCCCAGATCCTCGCCCGTCTTCCCGGCGACGGCGATCCCTCGGCCAGGGTGGGCGCGCTGGAGACCGATATTTTCCCGCCGAACCCGGAGGTGGAAGACGCGGCGCAAGCGCTGGAACGCGCGCTCGGGCGCCTTGCCGGCCCGGCCGCCACGCTGCTGGAGCGGCTCGAGGCCAAGCTGGATGCCGAGGCGGACGAGCTGGATACCGGCTCGCGCAGCCGTATCGAGGCGGCGATACGCGCGCTGCGGCGGCGCGTGCTGGACCGGGTGCAGATCTGGCGCGCCATGCTGTCCGCTTTGGCCGCCTTGCGGCCCGAACCGGGGGAGCGCCCGGCCCACATCTACTTCCTGCGTTTGGACAGGCGCGAGGGCACCGACCGCGACGTGGCATTCTGCCGCCATCACCTCGATCCCACCCAGCCTTTCGCCATAACCCTGGTGGCGCCGGCGCACGGCCTGCTGATCACCTCCGCCACGTTGCGCGACGCCGGGCAGGACGATGCGGAGGCCGACTGGGACGCAGCCGAGGCGCGGGTCGGCGCCTCGCATCTGCCCAGCCCGGCGCTGCGCGCGACAGTCGGCAGCCCGTTCGACTACGCCAGCCAGACCCGCGCCTTCGTGGTCAACGATGTGGGCACGGACATCCCCAGCCTGGCCAGCGCTTACCGCGCTTTGTTCCAGGCGTCCGGCGGCGGCGGGCTGGGGCTGTTCACCGCGATCTCCCGGTTGCGCGCTGTGCACGCGCGCATAGCGCCGGATCTGGAGGCGGCGGGCATTCCGCTGTTCGCCCAGCATGTGGACGCGATGGACAACACCACGCTGGTGGACGTCTTCCGCACCGAGGAGGATTCCTGCCTTCTGGGCACGGACGCGATGCGCGACGGCGTGGACGTGCCCGGCCGCGCGCTGCGCCTGGTGGTGTTCGAGCGCGTGCCCTGGCCGCGGCCCGACATCCTGCACCGCGAGCGCCGCATCCACCTCTCCGGCGGCGACACCAGCGGCTATGACGACCGGATCGCGCGCCTGCGCCTGCGCCAGGCGTTCGGACGGCTGATACGCACGGCCACCGACCGCGGAGTGTTCATCCTGCTGGACCGACGTACGCCGACACGGCTGTTCAGTGCGATGCCGGCGGGGGTGGCGTTGCGGCGGGTGGGGTTGGCGGAGGCGGTGCGCGAGACGGCAGAATTTTTGAAGGAAGGTCTTCTTTTTTGAAAAAAAGAAGCAAAAAACTTCTGTCCTGTTCGAGTGCGCGTCGCTGACGCGCGCGCGTCAACGGTCCGCGTCAGCGCCAGTAAAAGCCTTCCTTGCTTCACCCCGCCGGCAGCAACCGCTCCGCCAACCCAACCAGCTCTCGCAGATCCCGGGCCACGGCCACCGCCCCCTGCTCCATCCCAGGCCGCCCATACCCCCAGCCGGCAAAGATCGCCCGCACGCCGCAGCCGGTGGCTGAAAGCACGTCGTTCGTGTGGTCGCCGACCATAAGCGCGCGCTCGGTCGTGCCGCCCGCTGCCGCAATCGTCTCGCGCACATGCAGCGGATCCGGTTTGTGCGCGGCAAAGCTGTCGCCGCCGCCAATGGCTGCAAAGCGGTCCGCCACGCCGAGCGCGCCGAGCAGCAGCCGCGCGGCGTGCTCCGGCTTGTTGGTGCACACGGCCAGCGTCCAGCCTTGCGCCCGTAGCTGGTCGAGCGCTTCCGGCACGCCCGGGTACAGCCGCGTCGCATCCGCCACGTTCGATTCGTAGTCCGACAGGTAGTCCTGTGCGGCACGGTCGTCCGGCGTGGTGCCGACGGCCGCGAAGGCGCGCTGTATGAGAGGCTGCAGGCCGTCACCGACCATCAACGTGATCTCCGCTTCCGGCAGCGCCGGCAGGCCGCGCGCGGTCAAGGTCCGGTTCACCGCCGCCGCGATGTCTGGCGCGGAGTCGGTCAGCGTGCCGTCCAGGTCGAAGGCGAGTGTGCGGGTCATTCCGGGAGGTCTCTTTGGTTTAGAAAGCAAGGAAGCCCTCCTTTTTTGAAAAAAAGAAGCAAAAAACTTTTGGTCCCTGCCGGCGGCTGCGGAAACAGCCGCCTACAGCGAGCAAAGGTTTTTGCTCCTTAGTTCAAGAAAGCACTTCTTGCTTTCTACTGGCTGCTGCCATCGCCCCGAAGCGGATCGACAGAACCCTTGATCGTGTTGCCGCGCAACGTTGCCTCGGTGGCGCTCATGTTGTTGACCAGCGCGGTCCGGTAATTGCCGTCGTTGGTGAAATGATTGTGCTCGACGGTGATCTCGGGCGTGGCCTGGTCCACGCCCTCGGCGCCGACGGAGATGGCGGCGGTGTGGTTGCCGGACATCGGACCTTTTTCCAGCGTGTTGTTGCGTACGATCACGGCGCCGCCGTTCGGGGCCTCGATCAGGTAACTTGCGGTGCCGGATTGTCCGTCCTGTATGTCGCAGCCTGTCACCTCGGTGTGCGCGGCGCGGGACTTTATGTCGTGGCCCTGGCGGGTGTCGCGGAAGACGCTGTCCTGCACCATGAGGCTGGCGATCTTGCCGGCGTAGATCGCGTGGGCGCAAGCCTCCAGGCAGACGCCGTTCTTGGTGAATTCGCTGTGGCGGACGGTCAGCACCATGGAAGGATTGGAGCCGGTCAGGATGCCGTCCTGGTTGTTGATGAAATGCACGCCGTCCACGGTAAGGTTGCCGCCTTCGGCGCGTATGCCTGCGCCGTTGCCGTCGGCCACGCGGGCGCGGGTGAGCGTGAGGTTGCGTATGGTGATGTCGTCGCCATCAACGATGAGAAGGGCCTTGCCGCCGCAGGTCTTGTCGGTGAGCACGACAGTCGCCGCATCACCGGCGCCCTCGACGGTCAGGTTGTTGGCAGCCAGCGTCGCGCAGTCGAAATACTGGCCTGGATAGATGACGATGTGGTCGCCCGGCCCCGCGGCGGCCGCGGCGGCCGACGGCATGGCGAACGCGCGGCCTGCGCCCACCTCGAGCGTTTTGCCAACTGCACCAAAAGAGAAGGTCGCCACGCAGACAAGCGTGACGACCCAAGCGGACCGGAACAAATTCAAGGTTGGCGACCCTTACACCGAGCGGCGGCGTACTATCATGGTCAGACCGGCCAAAGCCAGCCCGACGAGCGCCAGCGAAGCAGGTTCGGGCACGTATTGCGGCGGCGGGTCGGAAGAGAAGGTGCCGGTCAGATCGGCGCCGAAGCTTGCGAGCAGGCCATCGCTGGCGATCGACACACCCGGCAGCAGCGCCGAGAAGGCGTAGCCGGCGGTGATCGTCGAGCCGGACGTGAACTTCAGGTAGTCCGAGCTGAACGTCTCCGTATAGGCCGCAGACTGGGTGCCGGTGTTCGAGGTGCTGGAGGACGCGCCCGTGCTGCCCGACGAACCGTCGAACGTCAGGCCGGCACTGCTGCTGCTGTTCGGGACGATGGTGATCGTCAGCAGGTTGTTCGAACCCGCCGCGGCGCCGGCCAGTTTGTAGCTGATCGTCAGCGCGCTGTTTATCGACTGGTAGTCCGCACCCATGAACGACTGCGCCTGCAGGCTGGTCGTCACGCCAAGGCCGTTATTGATCGTCTCGATCGCGGAGACAGCACCGGACAGGTAGCTCGGAAGCCCGGCCACGTTCTCGTATTGGAACATCACCAGATCGCCGGTCGGCAGGTCCGTATTGAGCAGCGCGGTACCGTTGCCGTTGTTCGTGAAGCTGATACCGTTGGTTGAGTCCGTGTCGTTGACCTGGGCGAATGTGACCGGCACGGCGTGGGCCGCGGTCCCAGCCAGGAGCGAGCCGAACGCTGCCGCCTGGATTACCTTCTGAAAGCGTATCATAGCGAGTTCCCAACCACGAATGTCGTGCCCGTTCACTAACAGGTGAGTTGCGCTAGTGCAACCAATTTCCACCCTGCCGGCTAAAAAAAAGAGACGGATGTGGCTCGGTGTGTCATTTATGGCTGCGGCTGTTTGCCTGCGCGTGCGCGCCTGATAGACTGCAACTGCCTCTTGCTGACGGAATGACACCATGTGTGGAATAGCTGGCATATTTCGCCCTCGCACCAGGCACGCGGTGCAACCCGCGGCGATCCGACACATGACGGACGCGCTCAGCCACCGCGGACCGGATGGCGAAGGGTTCTTCTTCCATCCGGGACTGGCCCTCGGCCATCGTCGCCTGGCCATCATCGATCCCGCCGGCGGCCAGCAGCCGATGTTCAACGAGGACCGCTCGATCGCCATCGTGTTCAACGGCGAGATCTTCAATTTTGAGACGTTGCGCCAGGAGCTCAGCGATCTCGGCCACGTCTTCGAAAACCGCTGCGATACCGAGGCGATCGTCCATGCCTGGGAAAGCTGGGGCGCGGCGTGCGTCACCCGCCTGTCCGGCCAGTTCGCCTTCGCGTTGTGGGACAGTAACGCGCAGACGCTGTTCTGCGCGCGCGACCGCATGGGCGAGAAGCCGTTCTATTACGCTGACGTGGATGGCGCCTTCGTCTTCGGGTCCGAGATCGCGGCACTCGCCGCCTATCCTGGCCTGCCGCGCAAGTTGCGGCCCGAAGCGGTCGACGATTTCTTCGCCTACGGCTACGTGCCCGAGCCGAAGACGATCTTCGAAGGCGTCATGAAGCTGCCGCCGGCGCACACGCTCCTGCTCGACAGAAGCGGCAAGCCGCCAAGCATCGAACGCTACTGGTCGCCCCCTGCGCGCACGGCGCCGATCGACGCCACCGAAGCCGCATTGCTGCTGCGCGAGAAACTCACCTGTAGCGTCGGCGCCTGCCTGGTGGCCGACGTGCCGCTGGGCGCCTTTCTCTCCGGTGGCGTGGACAGCAGCGCGGTGGTGGCAGCCGCCGCCCAGCAGCGCAGCGCGAAGCTGGACACCTTTACCGTGGGCTTCGACGGCGCCGAGGACGAGACCCCCTTCGCCCGCCAGGTGGCCGAGCGCTACGGCACCACCCAGCACAACGATCGCGCGGCCGCCACCGACATGATCGCCGCCGCGCGCATCCAGGCGCGCGCCTTCGGCGAGCCGTTCGGCGACAGCTCCGCCGTGCCGACCATGACCGTCTGCCGCCTGGCGCGCCAGCACGCCACCGTGGCGCTGTCCGGCGACGGCGGTGACGAGGTGTTCGGCGGCTACCGGCGCTACCGCTGGCACAGCCTGGTCAGCGGCGTACGCAAGCACCTGCCCACCGGCGTGCGGCGCCACGCGATCGGCACACTGGCCGCCCTCTATCCCAAGCTGGACCGCGCGCCCCGCTTCCTGCGCGCCAAGCACACGCTGACCGAACTGAGCCTGGACTCGGCGCTGGGCTACGCCCGCACCATCACCCGCACCCAGCAGGCCGAACGCCACGCGCTGTTCAGCCCGGCCCTGCGCGCCCAGATCGCCGGCCACGATCCGGTGGCACCCGTGCGCGCCATCA
Source organism: uncultured Acetobacteraceae bacterium (assembly GCA_964247675.1). Taxonomy (GTDB): domain Bacteria; phylum Pseudomonadota; class Alphaproteobacteria; order Acetobacterales; family Acetobacteraceae; genus BOG-908. The sequence goes on along the minus strand of CAXTVW010000015.1, from coordinate 38,806 downwards.
TGGACGGCGCGCACGAGGCGGACCCGCTGCTACAGGCACAGCTGACGGACCTGGCCACCTGGCTTCCAGGCGACATCCTGACCAAGGTGGACCGCGCCAGCATGGCCGCCTCTCTGGAAGTGCGCGCCCCGTTCCTGGACCATGCGTTCCTCAGTTGGGGCCTTTCGCTGCCGGCGGGGCTGAAGATCGGCGCTGGCGGCGGCAAGCACATCCTGAAGAAAGCGCTGGAGCCGCTACTGCCGCACGACATACTCTACCGGCCGAAACAGGGGTTCACGAGCGACCTCGCACCGCTGTTCCGCACGCAGATGACGCGCGTGCGGACCCTGGTGCTTGGGGCGCTCATGCGCGATAGCGGTTTGTTCGATGCAAGCGCGATCGGCCGGCTGCTGGATGCACACGAGGCCGGTGCGCGCGACCATGCGCAGGTTATCTGGCTGCTGCTGGCTTTCGAGGGATTCCTCGCGGCCTTGGCTACCACGCCCGTGGCGGTGCCGGTCGAGGAGTCCGTGTTGACGGCATGAAGGAGGAAGGAAGCGAGGCCTTCTTTTTTGAGAAAAAGAAGCAAAAAACTTTTCTCCCGGCTGTCGCGGACTCATGAGGCATCTGCTTTGGGTGTTTCCGGGGTTTGGGGTGGGAGGCGCGCAGGTGCGGTTCGCGGCATTGGCCAACCATCTGGGTAACGGCTGCCGGCATACGGTGGTGTCGCTCAACGGCGATACCGCCTGCTTGGAAAAGCTGGCGCCAGGGATAGATGTGCGACTGCCGAAATCCGGCCACAGGCGCGGACGCATGCTGGATTCGGTGCGGCACGCGCGGCGGTTCCTGCTCCAGGCTCGGCCGGATTGCGTGATCACCAGCAATTGGGGCGCTATCGAATGGGCGATCGGCGCGCGGCTCGCCGGCTTGCGCCATGTGCACTCGGAAGACGGGTTCGGCCCGGAAGAACGCAACGCACAGATGCCCCGCCGCGCGCTGACCCGCCGCCTGGTCCTGCGCGGCAGCGCGGTGATCCTGCCGTCGCAAACCCTGGCCGCCATCGCGCGCAAGCAGTGGCGGCTGCCCGAACGCGTGCTGCACCTCATCCCGAACGGCATCGACCTCGCGCGCTTCTCCGGTGCCGCCGCCATGCCGGCGCCGCCGGGCGAGGGCCCCGTCATAGGGACTATCGCAGCGCTCCGCCCGGAGAAGAACATCGGCCGGCTGCTGCGCGCTTTCGCCGCATTGCGGGCCACGCGCCCCGCCCGGTTGGTGATCGTGGGCGACGGGCCGGAGCGCCCCGGGCTGGAAGCGCTGGCCGGCACACTCGGCATCGCGGCAGACACGCATTTCGCCGGCCACAGCACGGTCTCGCAACGCTGGCTGGCGGGGTTCGACATATTCGCGCTCTCGTCGGACACAGAGCAGATGCCGCTTTCCCTGCTGGAAGCGATGGCGTCAGGCCTGCCGGCCGTGTGCACCGATGTAGGTGACGTGCGGACCATGCTGGCCGCGGAAAACCTGCCTTACGTAACCGGCGTCTCGGATGATTCGTTCGCTTCGGGACTGGTCGCTGCTGTGTCCGCGCCGGACGGCCCGCGTATCGGCGCCGCGAATGCGGTCAAGGCGCGGGCGGAATATGGGGAGGGACGGATGTTCGAGGCTTGGTGCTCGGTCATCGGGTGTTGATCCCCGCCTTTGCAGCGTCCGAGTGCTCCAGGCGAAACACGCTTGCTGACAATGCGGGGCAGCAAAAGTTTTTTGTTTCAATTTCTTCGGAAAAGAAGGCCTTGCCTCCTACGCATACGCATATTGCCCGCCGCGCTTCAGGGCCGCCTGATACGCCGGGCGCGCGTGCACGCTGGCCAACCATTGTTTCAGCTTCGGCGCGTCACCCAGACCGCCGCGCGTGGCAGCCGCTTCCACGGGGAAGCTCATCATGACGTCCGCGCCGGTGAGTTCGGCGCCGGCGAACCACGTGCTTTTGCCGAGTTCGGCTTCCATGAGCTTGAGCTGCGCTTCGATATTCGGACGCAGGAAGCTTTTCTGCACGTTGTCGCTGATGAGTTTGGCGACGGGGCGGATGAAGAACGGCACGCGCGAAGGCAGCGCGCCGAAGACGAGCGTCATCACGAGCGGGGGCATCGCACTGCCTTCGGCGAAGTGGAGCCAGTAGGTGTAGCGTAGCCGCTCTTCGGTGCCCGCCGGCGGGATGAGGCGGCCGTCGCCGTAGGTGGCGATGAGGTAATCGACGATGGCGCCGGTTTCGGCGATGGTGTGTGCACCGTCGGTAATGACAGGCGATTTGCCAAGCGGATGCACGGCGTGGAGTTCAGGCGGCGCGAGCATGGTCTTCGCGTTGCGTTCGTAGCGCTTGACGTCATACGGCACGCCCAGCTCCTCGAGCAGCCAAAGCACACGCTGCGACCGCGAGTTGTTCAAGTGGTGAACAGTAATCATGTAAATTCCCCAAGGTTTCGCAAGGTAGTCCGCGACAGCGCAGTCAAAAGTCTTTTGCTTCTCTTCAGAAAAGAAGGCCTTTTTTCCTCTACCGCGACAACTCCCGCGTCATCTCATCCAGCCCCGTCAGCGTAAGCGGAAACATCCGCTGCGCCACCAGATCCCGCAGCATGACGATGGACTGCGTGTGCCGCCAATACTGCTCCGGCGCGGGATTAAGCCAGGCCGTACTGCGGAAATGCGATGTCAGGCGATCGATCCACACGCGGCCGGCTTCCTCGTTCCAATGTTCCACGCTGCCACCCGGCTGCACGACCTCGTAAGGACTCATCGTGGCGTCGCCCACGAAGATCAGCTTGTAGTCAGGGCCGTACGTGCGCAGCAGGTCCCAGGTGGAAAGCGATGTCTCGTCGCGCCGGCGGTTTTCGCGCCAGACGCGCTCGTAGACGCAGTTGTGGAAGTAGAAATGTTCAAGGTGCTTGAATTCCGAGCGCACCGCGGAGAACAGCTCCTGCGAGGTGCGCACGAAATCGTCCATCGATCCGCCAATGTCGAGCAGCAGCAGGATTTTCACCGCGTTGTGCCGCTCGGGAATCATCTTCAGGTCCAGCGAGCCGGCGTTGCTGGCTGTTGCGTGTATCGTGCCGGGCAGGTCCAGTTCGGTGGCTGCACCCTGGCGGGCGAAACGGCGCAGGCGGCGCAAGGCGATCTTCATGTTGCGGGTGCCGAGCTCGGTGTCGCCGTCCAGGTCACGGAACTCGCGCTTGTCCCACACTTTCACGGCGCGGCGGTGGCGTGATTCCTTCTGGCCGATGCGTATGCCTTCGGGGTTGTAGCCGTAGGCGCCGAAGGGGGAGGTGCCGCCGGTGCCGATCCATTTGTTGCCGCCCTGGTGACGTTCCTTCTGTTCCTCGAGGCGCTGGCGCAATGTTTCCATCAGCTTCTCGAAGCCGCCCATCGCCTCGATGGCGGCCATCTCCTCGGGGCTGAGGTTTTTCTCGGCTATCTTGCGCAGCCACTCCTCGGGGATGTCGGTGGCCGGATCGCCGGGCGCGTGTTCGAGGCCCTGGAACACGGTTGCGAACACCCGGTCGAAGCGGTCCAGGTGGCGTTCGTCCTTCACCAGCGTCGCGCGCGACAGGAAATAGAAATCGTCGATGTTGTAGGCGGCCACGTTGGCCTTCATCGCACCCATCAGCGAGAGGTACTCGGTGATGGAGACGGGCAGGCCGGCGCTGCGCAGTTGCTGGACAAAGGATGCGAACATTTCAGGCTGCTTCGTCTTCCGGGCCGAACACCTTGGCCGATATGCGCCGGACCTGGCGTTGCATGGCGTTGATCATGTCCGACAATGTGCGGGTCTCCTCGAGCGCGTTGCGTATCAGCCGTTCGGCATGTTCGCTGGCGCCATAGTTCACGGTCAAATCGTCGCGCACACCATCAAGCCGGTTCTGCAGCCGGTCCATGCGCGCCATCAGATCGGCGCGCGCGCTGATCATGTCCTGGCGGGCGCCAGTCACGTCACGCTTCACGTCGGCCATCACGGCCTCCAGCGCAGTGACCCGATGATCCAGTCCCAGAACCGCGTCTCGTATCGAGCCGAGATCGGCGCGCATCGCCGTCATTTCGGTTCGCAGCACCGCCATGTCCGCGTGCAGCGTGGAGATGTCGCCGCGCATCGTTGTCATGTCGCTGCGCATCGTCCTCATGTCCGCGCGCATCGTCGTCATGTCTGCGCGCAGACCGGTGACGTCGGCGCGCACCCCCGTCATGTCACCGCGCAACTCGGTCACGATGCGCAGGACCTCGCTTAACTCCTCGGACGCCATCACCTGCTCCTTGTCTCTCCCATGCTACACGGGCCCGGCCGCCGGCCCAAGCGGCAGGGCGCCCATCCTTGGGTGCGCCGTCCCGCTACCCCTCCCGCCTCGCCATGAACGCCAGACGTTCGAACAGGTGGACGTCCTGCTCGTTCTTCAGCAGCGCGCCGTGCAGCGGCGGTATCACCACCGTCTTCTCGCGGGTGCGCAGCGCCTCGGCCGGCATGTCCTCGATCATCAGCAGCTTCAGCCAGTCGAGCAATTCGCTCGTCGCCGGCTTCTTCTTCAGCCCCGGCAGTTCGCGCACGCGGAAGAACATCGTCAGCGCCTCTCGCGCCAGGTCCTGCTTGATGTCGGGATAATGCGACTGCACGATCCGCTCCATCGTCTCGCGATCCGGAAAGCGTATGTAATGGAAGAAGCAACGGCGCAGGAACGCGTCCGGCAGTTCCTTCTCGTTGTTGGACGTGATGATCACCACCGGGCGCCGGATCGCGCGCACCGTCTCGCGCGTCTCATAGACGAAGAACTGCATGCGATCGAGTTCCAGCAGCAGGTCGTTGGGGAACTCGATGTCCGCCTTGTCTATCTCGTCGATCAGCACCACGGATTGCTGCTCGGCGGCGAACGCGTCCCACAATTTGCCGCGCACGATGTAATTCGAAATGTCATGCACCCGCGCGTCGCCCAGTTGGCCGTCGCGCAGACGGCTCACCGCGTCGTATTCATACAGCCCCTGCTGCGCGCGCGTGGTGCTCTTCACGTGCCACTCGATCAGCGGCATGCCCAAGGCGGCGGCCACTTCGTGGGCCAGCACCGTCTTGCCGGTGCCGGGTTCGCCCTTGACCAGAAGCGGCCGCTGCAGCGCCACCGCGGCGTTCACCGCCACTTCCAGGTCGCGCGACGCTATGTAGCTTCCGGTGCTCTTGAATTCGGCCAACGCGTGTTGCTCCTCGTCAGGTAAAGCAAGAAAAGGCTCTCTTTTTGAGAAGAAGCAAAAAACTTTTGCAACCTATCGGCGACTGTTCCAGCCGCCGCCGACAGGGAGCAAAAGCTTTTTGGTTCTTTCTCTCGAAAAAGAACTGCTTTCTTCCTACCCTAACGCCGCGAGCAACCGCGCCGTCCCGCAAATCCGCACCCATCCCGCAAAATCGATGTCCCACCGATGCCCGCCTGCCGTCGGCGTCTTGCCGCGCCGGCTCAGACAGCCGAGCAACACCCCGCCTGGCCCCACCCGAACCGTGCCGGCCTCCCCCGTAACGCCCACCGCCAGCAACCGTGCCGCGCCATACGAGCGTAGGCTCGCCTGCAACGAGGCGGCCAGCGCATCGGTCATTGCCGCCCCGCCGTTGAACACGAACAGCTTCTCGCCGGCCGCCAGATCCTCGAACAGCTTGGCCTTGAGAAATTCCATGCGCCGGCAGTGGTTCAGCTTGAAGCGCGCCAGGTCCACGCTGCCCTTCTGCACGAAGCTGTGCATCCTGATGCCGTAGGTCAGGTCGTGCGCCATCAGCTCGCCCCATGGGGCGACGGCGATCTCGGTGCGGTCAGGGTCGCCGAAGCCTTCCAGCCTGCGGTCCAGCAAGGTGGCCAGCGTCTCGGGTGAGAGCGTGACCCAGCGCAGCAGGGCAAGATGCTCGGCGCCGTAGCGGCGCTGCACCAGGCCGAACTCGCAATCGTCGCCCAGGCTCTGGAAGCCGGACAGCAGCGCGCAGGCGGCCGGGTCCTGCACTTCGCCTACATTCACGGGCAGGCCTACGGGAACCACCCCCTGCTCTTCCAGATCCGCGGGGAAGCTTGGGTGCAGGGAGTGGGTCATGTCAGGCAAGAAAGGCCTTCTTCTTTGAAAAAAGAAGCGAAAAACTGAGACTCCTACGAAACCTGCCCTGGCGGCCATCTGGCGCGCGCTTCTCGTGCTCCAGTGCTTGTGGCCTCCGAGGGCACTCCGCTCTTCTGTTTCGGCTGTCGCGGACCTTTCCGTCAGTGATAGCTGAGCATCGTTCCGCCGTGCCCGTCCGTTGCCAGGTGGAAGCTGGTCGTGGTGAAGGTGCCGGTCAGCCCGATCGTCAGGGTATGCGTACCGTCGCTGATGGACAGGGTGTCCAGCCCGACCGTCTGCGTTGCCGTCAGCTTGGCGCTGGCCGGGTTGAGGTCGGTGATGTCCAGCGTGTCCGGCGTGCCGAAATTGCTGATATGCGCACCGGTCATGTGGGCGGACGTACCCTGGAATTCGTCGCCGGCCGGCGAGCACCAGAACAGCATGCTGGGCTGGCCTACGGCGATGACCGGCACCGTGGCGCCCGTGCCGGGTGTCTGCGCCAGGAAGCTGATCGTGGCGCCGCCATGCACGTCGCGCCCGGCGGACACCTCGCCACCCATCTTGCTCTGGCCGGCGAAGATGAAATTCTGCGTGGCCGTGCTGGCCACCAACGTGCCGCTGTTCATGCCCACGCCGGTCAGAACCAATCCCGGCAGGTCGATGATGTCACCCGCGGCCATGCCGACGATCCTGCCGCTGAAATCGACCGGGTCGTTCAGCTCCAGCGTGCCCGTGGCGCTGGCGAAATCGACGGTCTGGCTGGATGGCAGGCCGGTTCCCAGCTCCAGTGTGGAGCCGGAGTCGATCTGCAACATGCCGGTGCCGGATACCGATTGTGCGAGATATATCCCAACGCCAGACGCTTCGATGGTGCCGGAGTTGGCGACCGGCGCATAGATCTGGCCGGTGCCCTTGATCAGGCCATTGCCCGTGTTGACCAGCGGCACTGCCGGGAACAGGCCGTTGGCGGTCGCTTCCTGCAGGATGCCGCCGTTCATCGCGATCAACCCGCTATTGGTGAACGCGCTGGGCCCCGCCATCGGCGCTGCATAGTAGTTGTAGAGCGTCACCGCGGCGGCGGAGCCCGCCCCTATGCTGAGCGTGCCGCTGTTGACGAAGCTCGTATCGCCAAGCGCCAGCACGCCGCCGCCGGAGGCCGCCAGCAGGCCGGCGTTGGTGAAATTGGTGGACCCAAGGCTCAGCGTGCCCGCGGCTGCCGCCAGGACCTGCCCATCGTTGACGATGCTGTCGCTCCACTGGCCGTAGCCGGCATTGCCCAGCGTGCCCGCGGTGCCGGACAGGTTGAGTGTGGCGGCCGGGCCCAGGGTCAGGGTCACGCCCGGTGCGGCGTCCAGCTCCGGCGCGGGCAGCTTCATCCCGGCGTAGAGCTGTGCGGCGCTGCCGAGCGATATCTGCGCCGCGTCGATCGTCTCCGTGCCGGTGGCCAGCAGCTTGGATTCCGCGCCGGTCACCAGGATGGTGCCCGGCTTGCCGACGGACAGGCTGTTCACCGTGATGCCGCCGGCGATGGCAAGTTCGGAGAACGGGCGGCTGAGATCCAGCGTGCCGTCATAGGTGACGTCGTCCAGCGTGGCGCCTCCGGCTGCCGCCAGGCCCGTGCCGTCATCGACGATCGTGCCGTTCTCGGTCGTGCCGGTCAGCACCACGCGGCCCAGCGCGGCGCCCTGGCCGATCGTCAGCGTGCCGCCCCCCAGATCCATCGTGCCCGTGATCGACAGCGCGCCGCCGATCAGGTTCACCTGGCCCAGCGCCGCCAGGGTCACCGAACTACCCAAGGAAAGCATGCCACCGTTGACGGTGATCTTTCCGGTGTTGGCGAAAGCCTGCGCGTCGATGACCAGGGTCTCGCTTTGGCCCACCAGGATGCTGCCCGCGTTGTCGAAGCCGGGGCCGCCGAGCGTCAGCGTGCCGCCGGCCACACCGGCGGTGATGGTGCCCTCGTTGACGATCATGTCGCCGAAAACCCCGGTCCCGTTCGGGCGGCCGATATCGGCCAGCTGGCCGGCCTGCGTGACGGTGACGCCGGTGCCAAGCACCAGCGTGCTGCCGCCCGACTGCGTCGGGTCATGCGCCACGTCCAGGGACGCCGCCCTGCCGCTGGCGCCCAGCATCACCTGCGCCTGGGCCAGCGTCTGCGAGCCCTGGAAATCCAGCACCGCGCCTGCGCCCAGCACATCGGCGACACCGTTGAGCGTGAGTCCGTCCTTGACCCGCAGGAAACTGCCGGGACCTGCCACGTCGAGGGTTCCCAGATAGCTGACGCCGTCCAGCAGCGCCTGGCCGCTGGTGTCGGCCACGAGCGCGCCGGTGGAATCGGCGATGGTGCCGCCCGCGATCGTGCCTCCGAGGCTGATCGCGTGGATGCCCGCGCCGGAGCCGCCCAACGTGAGCGTGGCGCCGGCATTGGCCAGCGTGCCCGCCAGGCTGATGGTGCCGCCGGCCTGGCTGACCGTGCCAAGCTGGCCGGTGCTGAACGCGCCGCCCAGCACCAGCGTGCCGCCCGAGACGGCGATCTTGCCGGTGTTCGACCACACCGGCGCGACGCCGGAAATCCCGGCCGGCATGCCCAGCAGGATCGTGCCCCCGGCGGCGGCAACCAGCGTGCCCGTATTGGCGAACTGGGCGGCGGAGATGGTGATCGTGTCACCGCTCGCGGCGGTGATGGTGCCCTGGTTGATGATCGTGCCGTAGCCGCTCAGCGCCATCTGGCCGCCAGCGAAGCCCGCCGTGACCGTGCCCTGGTTCACCAGCGTGTCCGCGGCACCCAGCCCGGCCACCGAACTCCAGCCGAGTGCGGCGATCACCGCGTTGGCGCCCTGCTGCACCACGCTCGTCAGCGTGCCGAGCGTGGCCGTGGTGCCTGTGCTGGCAAGCCAGAGATCGGTGGTCGCGATCTCGGAGCCCGCACCCGCGCTGCCCAGGCCGATCTGCATGGCACCCAGCGACTCCGTGCCGCGCAGCAGCAGCGCGCTGCCGATCCCGGTGTCCGCGATGGTGCCCGCGCCGCCGGTGCTCGATGTCACCTGCGTGCCGTCCGTCAGCGTGACACCAGCGCCGGCGCCGGACAGGTTCAGCGTGCCCGCATAGATGACCCCGTCCAGCACGCCCAGGCCGCCCGCAAACGTCAGGCCGTTGCCGCCATCGGCTACCGTGCCCCCGGCGATCGTGCCGGTCAGGGACAGCGCGCCGTAGGACGCGCCCAGCTTGGACCCCGCCCCGAGCGACAGCATGCTGCCGGCATTTTGCACCAGCCCGGCCAGCTGTATCTGGCCCGCGCTGAGCGTGACTGCGCCAAGGCTGGACAGCAGCGAGGAGGCGAACGTTCCACCCAGCGACAGCGTGGCCGAGGCGACCGTGATAGTGCCCATGTTGGTAAAGCTGCCGGTGTTCACCTGCAGCGTGGCGCCGCTGCTGACGCCGATCGTGCCCTGGTTCGTAAAGGCGCCGCCGCCGGTGATGGTCAGCGTCTCCCCGGCGCCGGACGCCGTGATGGTGCCGTTGTTCACCAGCGCGCCCGGCAGCGAACCCACGCCCGGCAGGGCCGAGCCGCCGACCACCACTTGCCCCTGGCCGCCCATGCCGCGCAGCCAAAGCCCGGACCCCAGGGTCAGCGTGGCTGCGGACGTGGCGTTCACGCCGGCGACCGCCAGCGTGGCCGCCCCTGCCTGCCCGGGCACCGCGCCGGTGGCGCCGATGGTGACCACCGCGTTGTTCAGCGTCTGGCTGCCCAGGAAGTCCAGCGAGGCGTAGCCGCCGGTCAGCGCGATGCTGCCCGCGCCGGACCCGCCGGTGCCGGTCAGCGACAGGCCGTTGGTGATGAACAGGCTCTCCTCGGGCGTGGCCAGCGACAAGGTGCCCTGCACCGCCACCCCAGCCAGCGTTCCGCTGTTGGACAGGAACTGCCCGCCGGACAGGGCCAGCGTGCCGCCGACGATCTCGCCATAGGCCAGCGCCAGGGTGCCCGCCTGCAAGGCCAGCGTGCCGGCCATGTTCAGCACGCCGGCATCGTAGAGCACGCCGCCCGCTGCCGTCATGGTCAGCGCCGCGGCCGCCTCGACGCCGAACAGCGATAACAGGAACGACCCTGGCCCCGAAATGGTGACCGGCGTGAGGGAGGTCGGGACCCCCGTGCTCCAGTCGGCGAGGTTGGTCCAGTTGGCGGAGACGCCAGTCCAGTTGTCCGTAGGCATGCGAACCCTGCGCGATCGGCCCAGAAGGCGACGCCCGTTTTTCACGGCGGCGCTGGCTGGTGGAGCTGGCCGGTTTCGGCCGGCCTTGGATGTTGGCCAAGACTTAGCGGCAATGCGCTAAGATGAGATGAATGCGAGTCGCGGTGACCACGTGAACCAACAAGGCCGATTGCGGCGCACCCGCTGGTACAGCGGGAGAAGCAAAAGTTTTCTGCTGCTGATTGCAAGGAAAGAAGGCGCGGCCTTCCTGTCTTTCTTTCAATCTCCGCGTGTATTGCGCGTCTTGCGCGATCACCCCATGAGTCCGGCACAGCAAAGCCAAGGACTCGCCCGCATGCGCCCCACCCGCCGTGTTCTCCTCTCCGCCACCGGCGCCCTTCTCGCCGTCGCCGCGCTGCCCGCGCGGGCGGCCGACGCCACCGATCCCCGCATGGCGGACCGCGCCGAAGGCAAGCCGGACGCGCCGGTAACCGTTACAGAATGGTTCTCCTTCACCTGCCCGCATTGCGCGCATTTCGCCGCCGACGTGTTCCCGGAGATCAAGACCAAGCTGATCGACACCGGCAAATTGCGCTTCGTCTTCAAGGAGTATCCGCGCGACCAGGTGGACCTGACGGCGGCCATGGTGGCGCGCAGCCTGCCGCCGGAGCGCTACGAGGCGTTCAAGGACACGTTGTTCGCCAGCCAGGCGCGCTGGGCGTACGACCGCAGCAAGGACCCGAAGGACGAGCTGGCCAAGATGGCGGCACTCGCCGGCATGCCGCGCGAGACGTTCGACCGCGTGGTGGCCGATGACGCGCTGCGCAACGCCATCCTGGCCGACCAGAAAGTCGCCGAGGACACCTACAACATCAACTCGACCCCGACCTTCATCGTCAACGGCCACGCCTATACCGGCGAGGCCGGCGTGAGCTTCGGCGCGTTCTCCAAGATGGCCGGCGTGTGATGCGACACCAGGTCCCGTGACGGCGCAGCTCGCCCGGCTGCGCATCGCCGGCTTCAAGAGCTTTGCCGAGCCGGTCAGCCTGGACATCCTTCCAGGCCTGACCGGCATCGTGGGACCGAACGGCTGCGGCAAGTCCAACGTGGTGGAGGCGCTGCGCTGGGCGATGGGCGAGACCAGCGCGCGCAGCTTGCGCGGTGGCGAGATGGACGACGTGATCTTCGACGGCACGACGGCACGCGCCAGCCGCAACCTGGCGGAAGTCACGATAACCCTCAACGGCGCGCTGCCCGATCCGTGGCAGAATGAGGCCGAGCTGCAGGTGACGCGGCGCATCGAGCGCGGTGCCGGCTCGGCGTTCCGCGCCAACGGCCGCGAGCTGCGGGCGCGCGACGTGCAGACGCTGTATGCGGATCTTGCCAGCGGCGCGCGGTCCAGCGGCATGGTAAGCCAGGGGCGTGTGGCCGCGCTGGTGAACGCGAAGCCGGAGGAGCGCCGCCAGGTTCTGGAGGAAGCGGCGGGCATCACCGGCCTGCATGCGCGGCGGCACGAGGCGGAGCTGAAGCTGCGCGCTGCGGAGGCCAACCTGTCGCGTGCGGACGATCTGCGCACGCAGATCGAGGGTGCGCAGGAGGGCATGCGCAGGCAGGCCCGTCAGGCCGCCCGCTACCGCAACATCTCTGCCCTGGTGCGCGCGGCGGAAACGGAGCATCTGGCCGTTCTGCTGGCCGCGGCCAGGGCGCAGGCGGAACAGGCCGAGGCCGCGCATGGAGATGCCGGTGCCGCCGCCACCAAAGCGCGGCTGGAAGCCGAATCAGCCGAGGCCGCGCTGGATGCGGCGGAAGCCGCCCTGCCCGCCTTGCGCGGCCGGCTCGCGGACGCCGCCCGTGTTCTGGAACGCCGGCGCATGGCAGCCGAGGGGCAGGCGGAAGAGGCCGAGCGCGCCGCCAAGGATGTGGCCGAAGCCGAACGCCGGCTGCTCGAGTTGGAGGCTGACCTGTCGGTTGCCGAGAAGGGCCGCGCTGATGCCGACGCTTCCGTGACGAGGCTGGCCGGCGAGACCGAACGGTTACAGCAACGCTCGAATGCGCTGCCTGGCAAAGCGGGCGAAGCGGAGGCCGCGTGTCATCTCGCCGAGACACGCGCCAACGCGGCGCTTTTTGCGAGCGATGCTGCCGACCAGGCAGCCCTGGAAGCCAGCCTGGCGAGCGCGCAGGCCAAGACCATCCATGCGGCGGCAACCCAGCGCCTTGAGGCAGCCAGGGCAGTGCATTTACACGAAGCTGGCGAGCAAGTGGCGGCCGAAGCAGCGCTGGTGGCGCCTGATCTGCTGGCCATGGCGGAGGCGGAAGTGGCCGGTGCCGGGGAGATGCTGGCGGCAGCACGGGAAAGGCTCGAGCTGGCCGACCAGGCGCGCAATGCTGCCGCTCAGGCGCATGCCGAACTGCGCATGGCCGCGAGCCAGGCGGAGGCGGCACATGCGGCCGCGGCGCAGCACAGGAACGCTGCAGCACAGCGCCTGCAGCGCCTGACGCAGGCGCTGGACGCTGCCCAGCAGGCGCTGGACGCGCTTGGCGCCAGGCGCGTCGCCGCGGAAAAGCTGGCCGACGCTCATGCAAAATCCGAATCCGCGCTGGCGATGTCCGCATCGTCCGCCCGTAATCTGGCCGACTGCGAGCGGGCGGCCTCCGCCGCCGGCCAGCACGCGGCAGAGGCCGCACGCGCGCAAGCCGATCTGTTTGCCGCGACCAGCCGTGCGCAGGCTGCCCTGGCGGATGCCGAGGCGCGCGCGCTGCGTGTCGGCAGCGAATGCGCCGGCGCGCTGTCTGCGCTGCAGCAGGCGGAAGCCGCCGCGCCGGACACAGCAGCGCTGGCCGCAAGCGCGGGGGCGCTGGCCGACGCGCAGGCCGCGCTGGCGGAGAGCAAAGCCGGCCTGCAGGCCGCGCAGGAAATCTCCCGCCAAACCGAGGCCGAAGCAGCTTCGGCCCGGCAGAGTAGCAACACGACGCGTGCTGAGGCCGCACAACACGCGGGCGCCGCCGCGGGCCTGGCGCAAGCGCTGCCGGAATCGCAGGATGGCGGTCCCGGCAGCGTGCTTGCGGCGCTGATCGTTTCGGCCGATCTCGAACTGGCGCTGGGCGCGGCGCTCGGCGGCGCGGCAGGAGACACGCTGGACGGGACCGCGGACCGGTATTGGCGTTGCCTGCCGCCGGAGACCATGCCCCCCGCTCTGCCGGACAGCGCGGTGGCGCTTGCCGATTTTGTGCGTGCACCGGCTGCGCTGCAGCGCGCGCTGGCCTTCGTAGCGCTGCTGCCGGACACGGCCGACGGCGACGCGATCCAGGCGAAGCTGCCGCCCGGCACGGTGGCCGTCACACGGCAGGGCGCGTGCTGGCGTTGGGACGGCCATGTGACACGCGCCGGTGCGCCGAACCCTGCGGCGTTGCTCCTGGCCCAGCGCCGGCGGCTCGCCGAGGCTCGTACCGCAAGCGAGGCTGCGCAGGCACGGGCGGACGACGCCTCTCACAGGCTGGACGCGGCAACAGCACAGGCGGCGTCGGCGATGGCCGCAGCCGAACGGGCCGGCGCGGCGCAGGAAGAGGCCGCGCTGCTGGTGCGCGAAGCGGCGGATCGTCACCAGCGCGCCGCCAGCAAGGCAACACTTTGGGAGACGCAGCAGGCAGCTTTGCGCCCTGCGGCGGACCGCCTGCTGGCCGAACAGGCGGACGCGGACTCTCTGGCCAACCAGGCCAGACAGGCGGTTGACGCACTGCCTGACGTAGCCGCCCTGGCGGAGGCGGCGGACGCAGCCGATGCGCTCGCGCGATCGAGCCGCGCCGCGCTTGAAGCCGCGCGCGCCGAGCAGCAGGCGACGCGGAGCTCGCTCGAAGCTGCACGTGACCACGCGGCTTCGCTGGACAGGCAGGCCGCAGAGATAGCGGCGCGTATCGCCGCTTCCGGGCCGGCGCTCGATGACCTGGCGGCCGAGACCGCGCGCGCAGAGGCGATATTGGCCGAGGCGGAAGCTAGCCTGGCCGGCCTGCCGGATCTGGCTGGCGTGCGGGCGACGCTGCGTGATGCCGCCTCGGCTGAAACCGCCGCCCGTGATGGTGAGGTGCAGGCCCGGGCAGCCCGCACGTCCGCCGAAGCCGGGTTGGCGTCCGCGCGCGACAGCCTCGCCGCGTTGCGGGTACGGCATAGCGAGACGGCGAGCCACCAGGCCGCCCAGGCGGGGTTGCTGGCACGGGCAGAAGCGGACTTGCTCCAGGCGGAGCGTGACCTGCGGCAGGCGCAAGCGGGCCTGACGGCGCTGGCCGATGCTTCTGCCCTGTCCGACGCGGCACAGGCGGCGCGCGTGGCACTGGATGCGGCGCGGCTGGACAAGCAATCGGCGCAGGCGCAGTTCGGCGCGCTGCAGGCCGAGCTGGGTCAGATACGGTTGGCCCTGGAGGTGGCACGCGGCGAGCTGACCGCCTGGCAGGACCGCCACCAGGAGGCCGACGCCCGCGCGCAAACCCTGGCCGGCCGGGCTGGCACGGCACGGCGGACCTGGCAGGAACGCGCCACCGCGCCGGCCGAGGCAGCCCGGCGCGCCGAGGCTTCTGCGACTGCCCTGGTCAGCGCAGAGGCGGACCACACCGAGGCAGCGCAGCGCCTGGACACAGCCGAGCAGCGCGCGCGGGAAGCGGCGCTGGCGCATCGCGACGGCGAGCAGCGCGCCGGCGCGTGTCGCGAGACCGCGTTGCGCGCCGAGGCCACAAGGCAGGCCACGCTGGGCGCCATGCAGGCCGTGCTCGCCCGCGCCGCTGACCGGCTCGGTGCCGACGCTACTTTGCCCGTGGCCGCCGATGCGTCCGACACGGCCGAAGAGCGCGCCCGCCGGCGCTTCGAGCGCCTGAGCCGCGAACGCGAGGAGATGGGACCGGTCAATTTGCGCGCCGAGTTGGAGCTGGCCGAGCTTGACGAGCGCGTGGCCACGCTGGCACGCGAGCGCGAGGAACTGGGCACCGCGATCGCCAAGCTGCGCGGCGCCATCGGCCACCTCAACCGCGAAGGCCGCGCGCGCCTGACCGCCGTGTTCACCGAGGTGGACCAGCATTTCCGCACCCTGTTCACCCGCATGATGGGCGGCGGCCAGGCACACCTCGCGCTCACCGGCTCGGACGACCCGCTGCTGGCCGGGCTCGAAATCTATGCCGAGCCGCCTGGCAAGAAGCTGGTCTCGCTGTCCCTGCTATCGGGCGGCGAGCAGGCGTTGACCGCGCTCAGCCTGATCTTCGCCGTGTTCCGCTGCACGCCGGCGCCGATCTCCGTGCTGGACGAGGTGGACGCACCCTTGGATGACGCCAACGTGGAGCGCTTCTGCACCCTGCTGGACGACGTGGTGCGCGACACCGGGACGCGGTTCCTGGTGGTGACGCACCACCAGCTCACGATGAGCCGGATGGACCGGTTGTTCGGGGTGACGATGCAGGAGCGTGGGGTGTCTCGGCTGTTATCGGTGGATCTGCGCAGTGCAGTGGCGATGGTGGAGCCGGTGATGCAGGCGGCTGAGTAAGGCAGGGCAAGCAAGGCCTTCTTTTCTGAAGAAAAGAAGCAAAAGACTTTGTTTCTGGGCTGCGGCCAGCGTCTTTAAATGACTGGACAACCTGCTCGTCGCCGCGTGTCACCTTTTCGAAAGGCGGTCATACACCTATGAACAAGTCAAAATTTTTGTTTTGATAACCTCGCGGTTACGCGAGAGTGAGCGTAAGCACGGATAACGAAAATCGCTCTGAGCCACAGCTTCCGCTGAGTTTTGCTGCGGAAAACATTGTTGGCCCCATGGCCACTGGCGTAACGCCAATCTAGTCCTGGTGGTCTTGTCCACACAGCCCGAGGTTCCGCGTCAATGCGGCGATTGCGCGCAAGTTGTATGCGAAGAGGATAAAAAGTCGTCGTCCGCCCAACAAATCTCATCGGCAGTCCTGAACCGACTTTTTCGACGGTCCCGTCATGAACCTGTCACCTTCTTCTCTGCCCGGTTTATACTACGTAGCGACAGGAGTAAAAGCCAGCGTGCCGCAAGCGCGCAACAGCGGAATAAAACTTTTTTGCTTCTTCTTTTCCTTCAGAAAAGAAGGCGCTCCTTACTTAGACCTTCTCCACCTGCCCATACTCCAACTCCACAGGCGTGGACCGCCCAAATATCGAAACCGACACCTTGAGCCGCCCCTTCTCCTCATCGATCTCCTCGACTGTCCCGTTAAAGCTTGAGAACGGCCCATCTGCCACGCGGACCTGCTCGCCGATTTCGAAGATGATGCTGCGGCGCGGATGGTCCACGCCTTCCTGCGCCTGCTTCATGATCCGCTCGGCTTCGGACTCGCTGATCGGGCTGGGGCGCAGCTTGGTGCCCAGGAAGCCGGTGACCTTCGGGGTGTTCTTGATCAGATGCCAGGCATCGTCCGTCAGTTCCATCTTCACCAGCACGTAGCCGGGGAACAGCTTGTGCTCGGCGTTGATCTTCTGGCCGCGGCGGACTTCCACCACCTCTTCGGCCGGGACCAGCACCTCGTCGATGTGGTCGGCCAGGCCCTTCTGCTCGGCCTGTTCCTTGATGGCCTGGGCGATCTTCTTCTCGAAACCGGAATAGACGTGGACGACGTACCAGCGCTTGGCCATGGTGTGTTCTAAATCCTCAAACGGCGCCGGGGCCGGCGAACAGAAGGCGCACTACCCAGCCCACGAACATGTCTATGCCGAAGAAGAACAGCGCGGTGATGGTCGCCATGGCGAGCACGAGCCCGGTTGTGACGAGCGTCTCCTTGCGGCTGGGCCAGGTGACGCGGGAGGCTTCGGCCCGGACGTCGGCCAGGAATTTCGCCGGTGCAAACGCCAAAATCGGGGTTCCTTCGGGGTGGGTGACAGAAAAGCGGCGGGCGGAAGCAAGACAGTACCGGATATCATAAGAGGCGCGTGGCAGGGGTGGAGGGTCTCGAACCCCCAGCCTCCGGTTTTGGAGACCGGCGCTCTAGCCAATTGAGCTACACCCCTGCAGCGGCCCTCCGAAGGGGGCCTTGCACGCGAGCGGGCTATGAAGAGCGGCAAGCGTTGCGTGTCAAGTCTGGCGGGTGCCTGCCTATCCAGCCGCCGACAGGAAGCAAAAGTTTTTTGATCCTTTTTTCCAAAAAAGGACTGCTTGCCTTGCCCGACCCTGCCGCAGGGCGGTAACCTGCGCGGCGAAGCGCGGGTGTAGCATAGTGGTAATGCTCTAGCCTTCCAAGCTAGCTAGGAGGGTTCGATTCCCTTCACCCGCTCCATCTTTACGCCCCGCTTATGCGCCGGGCGGCAACCCCGTATCGCGCCTTTACGTGCGCCTGCCCTACTCAGCCAAATCGGCGCGAAGGGGGCGCCTGGAATGGCTGATATACTGGTGATCGTCCTGGGCACAGGGGCCATCCTGCTGATGGCCGCCTATGCCGTACTGTGCGAGCACATCTGATGCTCGACCTGGTGCTCGGCGGCGCGGTCTCTTTCCTGCTGCTCGTCTATCTGGTGTGGGCCCTCGTGCGCCCCGAAGATTTCTAGGGGCCTTGCATGACGTTGATCGGCTGGGCGCAGATCGCGCTCGTGCTCGCGCTGGTGTTCGCATCCGCGTTCCCGCTTGGACATTACATGGCCGTGCTGTTTTCCGGCGGCCGCATCTGGCTGACGCCCGTGCTGGGACCGGTTGAGCGCGGGCTCTACAGGGTGGCCGGCATCGACCCGCGCCGTGGAATGACCTGGCGGGAATACGTGTTCGCGCTGATCCTGCTGAACGCCGTGCATTTCCTGGTGCTCTACACGATCCTGCGGCTGCAAGGCGTGTTGCCGTTCAACCCGCAGCATATCGCGGGCATGTCACCGCGGCTGGCATTCAACACGGCTGCAAGCTTTGTGACGAATACCAACTGGCAGGCGTACACGCCGGAAAGCCAGATCAGCTACGGCGCGCAGATGTTCGGCCTGACGGTGCACAATTTCCTCAGCGCCGCCACCGGCATCGCGGCCGCGGTAGCCGTGGTGCGCGCGTTTGCGGGGAGCGCGCTGACCACGCTGGGCAACTTCTATGTCGATCTCACGCGCGTCACGCTTTACCTGCTGCTGCCCGTGTGCATCGTGGCCGGGATAGTGCTGTTGGCGGCGGGTGTGCCGGAGACGCTTTCGGCTTATGCGAGTGCGACGACGCTGGACGGCGGATCGCAAACCATTGCGTTCGGGCCGGTGGCGTTTCAGGAGGCGATCAAGGAATTCGGCACCAATGGCGGCGGCTTCTTCAATGCCAACGCCGCGCATCCGTTCGAGAATCCCTCTGCGCTGACCAACGTGTTGGAGAACTGGCTGCTGCTGGTGATACCGTTCGCGATGGCGATCATGCTCGGTCACATGGTCGGCGAGAAGAAGCAGGGCCGCTCGCTGTTCTACGCCATGGCCATACTGCTCACGCTTGCCATCGCCGGCACCTACGCCGCGGAGGCGGCGGGCAACCCGCTGCTGACGCATGCCGGCGTGAGCACCAGCATGGGCAACATGGAAGGCAAGGATGTGCGCTTCGGCGTCGCACTGTCCTCCGCGTTCAACACGTCCGCCACCGGCACCTCCACCGGTGCGGTTGACAGTTTCACGGACAGCTACACGCCGCTCGGCGGGCTGGTGCCGATGTTCCTGATGCAGCTGGGCGAAGTGACACCAGGCGGGGTCGGCTCCGGCCTCTACACGATCGTCGTCTTCGCGCTGCTTTCGGTCTTCGTGGCCGGACTGATGGTTGGTCGCACACCGGAGTATCTCGGCAAGAAGGTGCAGGCGAAAGAGATCAAGCTCGCCATGCTTGCCGTGCTGATCCTGACCTTCTTCATCCTGGGCGGCGCCGGCCTGTCGCTCGTGCTGTCGAACGGCGTCTCCTCGCTGAGCGCCGCCGGACCGCACGGCCTGTCGGAAATGCTCTACGCCTGGTCGTCCGCGACAGAGAACAACGGCAGCGCCATGGCCGGGCTTACGGCGGACACGCGGCTGCTCGATTACGGGCTCGGCTTCGCGATGATCTTCGGCCGGTTCGCCTTCATGGTTCCTGTGATGGCGATCGCCGGCTCGCTGGCCGCAAAGCCGAAACTGCCGCCCAGCGCCGGCACGTTTCCAACGACGGGGCCGTTGTTCGTGGGTCTGCTGATCGGCGTGATCATCATCCTGGGCGGACTGCAGTTCATGCCTGCCGATGCGCTTGGTCCAATGGCAGATCATTTTGCTCTGCGCGCAGGACACACGTTCTAGGAAGAAAAGAAGCAAAAGACTTTTAACTGCGCTGTCGTGGACCCGGCAAGACAGGTTCGCGACAGCGGAGCAAAAGCTTTCTGGTTCTTTTTCTCGAAAAAGAACTGCTTGCTTGCTTACGTTTTCACAAGGGTAACCAATAAAATGCCGCCCGCAAAAGCCGACACCATGGCGCTCTTCGACCGCACCATCATCTGGCGCGCCGTCGGTGACAGCTTCGCCAAGCTCAACCCCGTGCAGCTCATGCGCAACCCGGTGATCTTCGTCACCGAGATTGTGGCAGCGCTCACCACCTTCATCGGCGTCGAGGCGCTGATCAACGGCACAAAATCGGCGTTCGCGCTGGCTGTGGCGGTATGGTTGTGGCTGACGGTGCTGTTCGCCACGTTTGCCGAAGCAGTGGCCGAGGGCCGCGGCCGTGCGCGCGCGGAGAGCCTGCGCCGCGCGCGCACGGACACTATGGCCAAGCTGATGGCCAACCCGAAAGATCGCAAGCTGGTGGCACCCACGCCGGCGACCGCGTTGCAGGCGGGCGATCTCGTGCTGTGCGAAACGGGCGACCTTATCCCGTCGGATGGCGAGATCGTGCAGGGCATCGCCAGCGTCAACGAGAGTGCGATCACCGGCGAGTCGGCACCCGTCATACGCGAGGCGGGCGGTGACCGCTCGGCGGTGACCGGCGGCACGCAGGTAGTGTCCGACTGGCTGGTGATACGCATCACCGCCGATCCCGGGCAGACCTTCATCGACCGCATGATCAAGCTCGTCGAAGGCGCGGAACGCCGCAAGACTCCGAACGAGATAGCACTCGACATCCTGCTCGCGGGGCTCACGATCATCTTCCTGATCGCTGTCGTGACGCTCGTGGGATTCGCGAAATACTCGGAGACGCCGCTGCCGATACCAGTGCTGGCCGCGCTGCTGGTGACGCTGATCCCCACCACCATAGGCGGGTTGCTGTCGGCCATCGGCATCGCCGGCATGGACCGGCTGATACGCTTCAACGTGGTGGCCACCAGCGGCCGCGCGGTGGAGGCGGCGGGCGACGTGGATGCGCTGCTGCTCGACAAAACGGGCACCATCACCTTCGGCAATCGCATGGCGGCCGGACTGTATCCCGCACCTGGTGTGTCCGACCGGGACCTGGCGGAAGCTTCGGCCTACGCCAGCCTGGGTGACGAGACGCCGGAAGGCCGCTCCATTATCACCTTCGTGCGTGACAGGCACGGCGTAAATCTCGACGTGCCGCACGACGCGAACATCATCCCGTTCACCGCCAACACACGTGTGTCCGGCCTGGATTCCGGCGGCAAATGCTGGCGCAAGGGCGCGGTGGACAACATCCTGAAACTGGGCGGCCAGGCGGCGCCGGCCTCGTTCACGCAATCCGTGGAACGCGTCTCGCGCGCCGGCAGCACGCCGCTGGCGGTGCTGCAGGACGGGCGGCTGCTCGGCGTGATCGAGCTGAAGGACATCGTGAAGCCAGGCATACGCGAGCGTTTTGCCGAACTGCGCCGCATGGGCATACGCACCATCATGGTCACCGGCGACAACCGCGTGACAGCGGCCGCGATCGCCACCGAAGCCGGCGTGGACGATTTCATCGCCGAGGCGACCCCGCAGGACAAGCTGGACTACATCCGCAAGACGCAGGCCGAAGGCCGCTTGGTAGCAATGTGCGGCGATGGCACCAACGACGCGCCCGCTCTGGCGCAAGCCGACGTAGGCGTGGCGATGCAGACGGGCACGCAGGCCGCACGCGAGGCCGGCAACATGGTAGATTTGGACAGCGATCCCACCAAACTCATCGAGATCGTGGAGATCGGCAAGCAATTGCTGATCACCCGCGGATCACTGACCACGTTCAGCATCGCCAACGACATCAGCAAATACTTTGCGATCCTGCCGGCGATATTCGTGGCGACATATCCGGAGCTGGGCGCGCTCAACATCATGCATCTCTCCACACCGCAGAGTGCGATCATGTCGGCCGTGATCTTCAACGCGTTGATCATCGTGGCCCTGGTGCCACTGGCGCTACGCGGGGTGAAGTTCCGCGCGGTCGGCGCTGCTGCACTTCTGCAACGAAATCTTCTCATCTACGGGCTCGGCGGGATCATCGCTCCGTTCGTCGGCATCAAAGCCATTGACATGCTCCTCACCGCCGTTCACATTTTCGTGTAGAGAGGACCGAGCCATGGTATCGCAGATCCGTCCGGTTTCCGTTATGATTTTGGCATTCACCCTGCTGACCGGCATGGCCATCCCGCTTGCCTTCGTGGGCTTCGGCCAGGCCGCCTTTCCGTTCCAGGCCGGCGGCAGCCTGATCCTGCGAAACGGCAGGACGTTCGGCTCCGCCCTGATCGGCCAGAGCTTCACCAGCGACAAATACTTCCACGCTCGCCCCTCGGCCCTGATGGGCGCCGACCCGAGGGACAGCTCCAAGCAGGTCCCGACACCCTACGACGCGAGCGAGTCCGGCGCGTCCAACCTGGCCCCCGCCTCCAAAGCCCTGTCCGAACGGGTCACAGCCGACATGGCCCAGATCGGCGCCACGGATGTCCCGGCCGACATGGTGACCACGTCAGCTTCCGGCCTGGATCCGGACATCTCGCCGGAGAACGCGACGCTTCAGGTCGCGCGCGTGGCAAAGGCGCGCGGCGTGTCGCCGGACGTGGTGCGCGCACTTGTGGCCAGCCATGTGGCGACACCCCAACTGGGCTTCATCGGCGCGCCTCGCGTCAACGTGCTGGCGATAAATCTCGCTTTGGATGATGCGGAGAGAAGTAAGTAAGCAAGCAGTCCTTTTTTGAAAAAAAAGGACCAAAAAACTTTTCTTCCCCCGCATTTGCGACAGCCGGATTTCTCTGGAACGAGCGAGGCTTCTCAGCCGCGCCGTTAGAAATAAGTTTTTTGCTTTTTTTTCAAAACAGAAGGCCTTCCTACCCCCCAGCCACCGTCAACCCATCCACCCGTATCGTCGGCGCATCCGTCCCGCGCCGAAACACCAGGTCGTTTGCCGGGCGCAATCCCGCAAACATGTCGATCAGGTTGCCGGCGATGGTGATCTCCGCCACCGGCTCGGCCAACGCCCCATTTCGTATCATGAAGCCGGCCGCTCCGCGGCTGTAGTCGCCGGTCATGCCGTTGATCCCCATGCCGATCAGCTCGGTCACGTAGACGCCCAGCTCGATGTCGGCCATCAGCTCGGCCGGTGTCGGCTCGCCGGCTTCCATGAACAGGTTCGTGGCGGACGGGCCCGGCGGGCCGCCTGTGCCGCGGCTGGCATGGCCGGTGGTGCGCAGGCCAAGCTGGCGGGCGCTGCGGCTGTCCAGGATCCAGGTGGTGAGCGTGCCGTCCTCGATGAGGGTGACGGGCTTCGTCGGCACGCCTTCCCCATCGAACACGGCGGAGCGGGCGCCGCGCACGCGCCATGGATCGTCCTTTATGTGCACCCCCTGGCGGAACAGGCGCTGCCCCATGCGATCTTTCAGGAAACTGGTGCCGCGCGCGATCGAGGCGCCGTTGATGGCTGAGGAGAGGTGGCCCACCAGGCTGTTTGCCACGCGCGGATCGAACACCACCGGCATCTGGCCGGTTTTCGGCCGCGTGGGGTTCAGGCGGGAAACCGCGCGCTCGCCGGCGCTGTGGCCGATGGCGGCCGGGTCGTCCAGGTCGGCGAGGTGGACAGCGCCGTGGTAATCATAATCGCGCTGCATGGACGTGCCCGCGCCGGCGATGACGCTGGCCGAATGCGAGTGGTAGGTGCGCTCCGAATGGCCGGCGAACCCGGCCGAGGTGGCCAGGAACATCTCGGTGCGGCCGAAACCGGCGCTACCGCCCTCGGAGTTCGTGACGCCCGCCACCGCCATGGCTGCAGCCTCCGCGGCGTCCGCACGCACGGTAAGCGCTGCCACATCCGGCTCGGCCGCGTCCACGCGATCAAGGAAGGCCCCGTCGCGTGGGGCAGCGGCGGCATCGGAGAGATCGGCAAGTGGATCGTCGGGCACCACGCGCGCCATGGCGACCGCGCGCTCGGCAAAAGCGGCGAAACGCGCAGGATCGACGCTGGCGGCGGACACGATGGCGCTCTTGGCCCCGCAGAACACGCGCAGTCCTAGGTCCTGGCTCTCCGACCTCTCCAGCGTCTCGGTCTGGCCGAGGCGGCGCTCCACGCTGAGGGAGGTGCGCGCCAGCAGGATTGCGTCGGCGCGGTCGGCGCCGGCCGTTCGCGCGGCGCCGAGAAGATTGGAAAGCAGTTCGAGAGTCATGAGCGGGCCCTAATGTTCGGCAGTAAGCAAGCAGTCCTTTTTAAAAAAAAGGACCAAAAAACTTTCGCTTCCCGCGCATTTGCAGCAGCCGTCTGTCTCTCGGAAAGACCGAAGCGCTTCAGCGTCGGGGAGATAAAAGTTTTTTGCTTCTTTTTTTCAAAAAAGAAGGCCTTCCTTCAAGCCGCCAGCCGCAACGTAATATCCGACAGGCTAGGCACACTAGCCGCCGGTCCCATCGCCGCAAGCGTCGGAACACCCCGGAAGATGCGAGAGGCAGCGCGCCGTATATCGGCCACCGTCACCGCTTCCAGCTTGGCCACCGTCTCCGCGCTCGGGATGATGCGGCCGAAGATCTGCATCTGGCGGGACAGCTGCTCGCAACGGCTGCCGGTGCTCTCCATGCTCATCAGCAGGCTGGCCTTCACCTGCGCCTTGGCGCGGCGCAGTTCGGCCTCGTTGGCGTCGATCTGCACGCGGTGCAGTTCGGCAAGCGTGGCCGGCACCAATTCGGCGGCCTCTTCCTCGCCTGTGCCGGCGTAGATGCCGAACAGGCCGGTCTCTACATAGGGCGCGGTGAAGGAATAGACCGAATAGACCAAGCCGCGCTTCTCGCGGATCTCCTGGAACAGGCGGGACGACATGCCGCCGCCGAGCAGGCCGGACAGCAGCAGGACGGGGTAGTAGTCCGGGTCCGAGTAGCTGACCGAGGGGAAGCCGAGCACGATGTGCACCTGGTCGAGGTCACGCTCCTCGCGGAACTCGCCGCCGCCGTAGGTGCCAGGCTCCAGCGGCGGCGGCATCTCGGCGGGCAGGTCGGCAAAGTGTCGGGCCACCAGATCCACCACGCGGTCGTGCTCCAGCGCGCCGGCCGCCGCGACCACCACGTTTCCGGCGGCGTAGTGGCGGCGCATGTAGTCCTGGATGTCGGCGCCGCGCAGGTTGCGTATGATGTCCTCGGTGCCCAGCACGGGGCGGCCCATTGGCTGGCTGGGGTAGGCCGCTTCCTGGAAATGGTCGAAGATGATGTCGTCCGGCGTGTCGTTCGCCTGGCCGATCTCCTGCAGGATCACGCCGCGTTCACGCTCCACCTCTTCGGGGGCGAAAGTGGAGTGGGTGAGGATGTCGCCGATTATGTCGGCGCCCAGGGCCAGGTCTTCCTTGAGCAGCTTCACGTAGTAGGCGGTCTGCTCGCGCGCGGTGTAGGCGTTGATGTGGCCGCCGACGTTCTCGATCGCCTCGGCAATATCGGCGGCGGTGCGGCGCTCGGTGCCCTTGAAGGCCATGTGCTCGAGGAAGTGGCTGACGCCGTTCTGCGCTGCGTCCTCGTTGCGGGTGCCGCTGGCGACGTAGGCGCCGAGCGATACCGTCTCCATCCGGTCCATGGTCTCGGTGACCACGGTAAGGCCGCTGGGCAGCTTGGTCACGCGTATGGGTTCAGAGCTCATGGGTGGTTCCTTGCAACGAAAGCGCGGATGATTGCCTGGACCTCGGCGAGGTCCGCCGGCGCGGTGGAGAAGCGTTCTTCCCGATCATATAGGTCGGCCAGGTGCGCTGGCAGAGGGGGTCGCGCGCCGGTTGCGTGCTGCATGGCGTCGGGGAACTTGGCGGGATGGGCGGTGGCCGCCGCGATGGTAGGCAACTGCGCGCAAGGGTGGGCGCGGGCCGCAGCGATGCCTATGGCGGTGTGCGGGTCCGCCAGGTAGGCGCATTCAGCGTTGAGGCGGGCGATCTCCGCGGTGGTGCCCGCGTCGTCCAGGCGAAAGCCGTCGAACAGGGTGCGGGCGCGGTCCCAGGCGGCTTCGGGGACGTCCATGCGGCCGGTAGCGCGGAAGCCGGTCATAATCTCGGCCGTCAATGCCGGGTCACGGCCCAGCAGCTCGAACAACAAACGTTCGAAGTTGGAGCTGATGGCGATATCCATGCTGGGCGACAGGCTGGGCTCCACGCCGCGGACGGACATGTCGCGGTCGGCCAGGAAGCGGGCCAGGATGTCGTTGCGGTTGCTGGCCACCGTCAGGCGCGCCACCGGCAGGCCCATGCGACGCGCCGCCCAGGCCGCCAGCACGTTGCCGAAATTGCCGGTAGGCACGGCGAAGGCCACCTCGCGCTCTGGCGCGCCGAGTGCCAGCGCACTGGCAATGTAGTAGGGGATCTGGGCGGCGATGCGCGCCCAGTTGATCGAGTTCACCGCCGAGAGGCGCATCTGGTCGCGGAACGCCACGTCGGCGAACATCGCTTTTACCAGGTCCTGGCAGTCGTCAAAATTGCCGCCGACAGCGATGTTCAGGACGTTCGGCGCGTCCACCGTGGTCATCTGCCGGCGCTGCACCTCGCTGGTGCGGCCGGCGGGGTGGAGTATCGCGATGTCGATCGCCGCGCGTCCGCGGCAGGCTTCGATGGCGGCCGACCCTGTATCGCCGGAGGTGGCGCCGACGATGGTGATGCGCTGGCCGTGCTGGCGCAGCACGTGGTCGAACAGCCGCCCCAGGAGCTGCATCGCCAGATCCTTGAAGGCCAGCGTGGGGCCGTGGAAAAGCTCGAGCGCCCAGAGGTTTGGGCCGAGTTGGACGAGCGGGATGGTGGCCGGGTGGCGGAAGCCGGCATAGGCGTCCTGGCAAAGCGTCTGCAGCGTGGCGAACGGCAACGCGTCCCCGGTGAACGGGGCGATGACCCGGGCGGCTAGCTCAGCATAAGGCAGGCCGCGCAACGCGCGCAGGTCCGCGTGCGAGAAATACGGCCAGGATTCCGGCATGTAGAGGCCGCCGTCTGGCGCAAGGCCGGCCAGCAGGACGCCGGCGAAGTCTTGGGCTGGGGATTGGCCTCGGGTGGAGACGTAGCGCATGGGGGCCTAGAGTAAGGTAAGGAAGCAGTTCTTTTTTGAAAAAAAGAACCAAAAAACTTTTGTCTCCCACGCATTTGCACCAGCCGCTTGCAGCAGGACAGATCGAAGCGGTGCAGCGGGGCCAGCGATAAAAGTCTTTTGCTCTTTTCAAAAGAAGCCTTGCTTACTCCTTCGGCTGCGCCTTTGCAGGGGTACGCGCGATCGACTTGATGGACGCACGCGGCCGCCCGGAGGCCGCGCCGATCTCCCGATCCTGCGCCTCTATGAACCATTTGGCCGGCTCGTCACCGTCCAATCCGCCCAGTTCCGTGTAGGGCACACGGCGGTTCGAGCTGAGCGTGCCGTCTGTATAGGTGACGTCAAAAGCCACGAAGCTGCTGAGTATCTTGCGCTTAGGCGGCATCGGGCGAGTCCGGAACCGGGTCGTCGTCGGTGGGCTCGGGCAGCGGCGGCTCGCCGGCAGCAGCCCGGCGCTTGGCCTCGGCCTTCTCGGCTTTCTTGGCTTCCGCCTTGGCTTCTTTGGCGCGCTCGCGCTCGGCGCGCTGGAAATTATAGTTGGGTTTGAAGACCATTTGAGTTCTCCACTCAAGCGATGGATGAGCGTGGCGTGGGTATGACAGAGTGGGCGCTGCGGGACCACAGGGGACGCTTGCCGGCGGAGTAAAGAAGCAAGACGCCGTTTCGAGAAAACGCAGCAAAAAGCTTCTGACTCCGCCGTCGCCGCTCGGGAAGCACACGCTTCAACAGGGCGCACCTGGACGAAGCAAAAGTTATTTACCTCGTTTTTCGGAGAGAAGGCCTTGCCTCGCTTACTCCGCCGCTACGGACGCCCCCGAAGCCTGCAGCGCGGACGAGACGAACCGGTCTACTTCGCCGCGCGTGGTGGCGTAACTGGTCACCAGCCGTATCACCGGCAGTTCCACCCCAGCCACCTCGATCCAGCGATAGAACACCGCACCTGCACGTTGCAAAGCCTGGATTGTGTCTTCCGGCATCGCGACGAACAACTCGTTGGCCTGCACGTCCTGCACCAGTCGGATGCCGGGTATCGCGCTGAGGCTGCGGGCCAGCGCCTGCGCCATCGCGTTGGCATGGGCGGCGTTGCGCAGCCAGAGGTCGGCCTCCAGGTAGCCCAGCATCTGCGCGGACAGGAAACGCAGCTTGGACCAAAGCTGGCCGGCCCGCTTGCGCCGGCGCTCGAAGCCGGCCGCCACGTCGGGATTGAAGAACACCACCGCCTCGGCCGCCAGCGCACCGTTCTTGGTGGCGCCGAAGGACAGTGCGTCCACGCCGGCGCGCCAGGTCAGCTCGGCCGGCGAGCAGCCGAGATGGGCCAGTGCGTTGGCGAAGCGGGCGCCATCCATGTGCAAATGCAGGCCCTGGCGGCGGCAGGCCTGGCCGAGCTCGGACACCTGATCCACGCTATAGACGGTGCCCCATTCGGTGGATTGGGTGATGCTCACCGCTTCGGGCATCACGTGGTGCACGCCGCCGTCGCGGGCGCGTGCCATGCCAGCCTCCACCTGCGCGGGCGTGATGCGGCCGGTTTCGGAGGGCAGTGTCACCAGCTTGGCGCCGCCCATGTAGAATTCCGGGGCGCCGCACTCGTCGGTGGCGATGTGGGCTTCTTCGTAGCAGAGCACCGCCCCGTAGGGACGCACCAGCGTGGCCAGCGCCAGCGCATTGGCCGCGGTTCCGGTCGCCACCGGGTACAGCGCCAGGTCGGTCTCGAAGATGTCGCGCACGCGGGCGGTAAGCCGTGTGGTGAGCGGGTCCGCGCCATAGGACGGCACGTGGCCGGTGTTGGCCTCGGCCAGGGCGGCCATGATTTCCGGGCTGACCGGGGCGGTGTTGTCGCTGGCGAAATTCATTCTGGCGGGTGGTCCTCGTGAATAATGGTGGAACGCGCTTTGCTGCCAGTCGTGGGCCTCAGGACGAAACCGCACGCTGCAAATGCGGGGAAGCAAAAGTTTTTTGCTTCGTTTTTCAAAAGAAGGACTTGCTTACCTACCTGCGCGGCAGCCCCAAAACATCCGCCATACCGTAAACGCCAGGCGCCCGCCCCTGCACCCAAAACGCCGCCTGCACGGCGCCGTGGGCGAAGACACGCCGGTCGAGCGCCTTGTGTGTGAGTGATATGTGCTCGGTGTCGCCGGCAAACAGGAGGGTGTGCTCGCCCACCACTTGGCCACCGCGCAACGCTGCGAAGCCGACCGCATTGTGGGGGCGTACGCCCGTCTGGCCATCACGCGCGCGGATCATCTGCAAGGCGACGCCCCGGCCAGCCGCCACGGCCTCGGCCAGCGCGAGCGCGGTGCCGGAGGGCGCATCCCGCTTGCCGCGATGGTGCATCTCCAGGATCTCGGCATCGTACTCCGCGCCCGGGAGGGCGCGCGCGAGCAGGGAGGCCGCTTCCAGCAGCAGGGTCACACCCGGCGAGAAGTTCGCCGCCCAGACGATCGGTATCGATTGCGCAGCCGCGCGCACGGCTGCCTCCGCTTCTGTCGACAACCCTGTGCTGCCAAGCACCCAGGCAGCCGTACCATCCTGCAGCGCGCTTGCGTGGCTGAGCGCCGTGTCGGCGTGGGTGAAGTCGATCACCACATCGCTTGCCGCGGCGAGTTCGGCCATCGAATGGAAACAAGCAACGCCCAGGTGCTCCGACTGCGAGCCACGCGCGAGCCCTGCGGAGAGAACGGCGCCCGCCTGGAGCACCGCTTCGGCGACGAGGCGGCCCATGCGGCCGCCTATACCAGCAACTCCTATGCGCATCGCTTGCCATAACACCCGAAAACATTCTGCCGAATACGATTTGCTTCCAAACACGAAAGCGTGTTCTTATTCACGAATTAGTGATTAGGAACGGTCGATGATCAAACTGCATGTTGCTGTGACCGCAACGATCCTGGCATCCGCCTTCGGTCAGGGCGCTGCGGCTTCCGGCGACCCAGGGCAGAAAATCTTTGCGACGCCCGCCGGCGAGATCGTCACACCCGGTTCCAGCGTCGAACGGCCGGAAGATCTGGGCCGGGCGGCGCATACAAACGTCCACCTGTTTCGCCCGGCACGGGTTAAGCCGGAAACGGTGGACGTTGGCAACGTTGCGGAGACACCGGCTTCGCTCGCCTGCTTGTACGGCGTGGCGCCAGCGGTCGCGGGCTGCAACCCGCAGAGTCTGACCACGGTGGCGAAAGGTGGCAGCCGGGCAATCGCCATCGTGGACGCATACGACTACCCGACCGCCACCGCCGACCTGTCGGCGTTCAGCGCGCAGTATGGCTTGCCCGCAGTTACATCGGCGAACTTTTCGGTGGTGTACGCCTCAGGCACACAACCCATCGCGGACCCGTCCGGCGGCTGGGCCCTGGAAGCCGCACTCGACATCGAGATGGCTCATTCTCTGGCGCCGGGCGCCAAGGTGATCCTGGTTGAAGCCGCATCGAACAGCTATAGCGACCTGTTCGCGGCAGAGCAGGTGGCCGCCCGGCTCGTGTCCGCAGCCGGCGGCGGAGAAGTCTCCAACAGCTGGTCCGGTGGCGAGTTCTCTGGCGAAATGCAGGTCGCCCCGGCGTTCAGCGGCAAGAACGTGGTGTTTTTCGCCTCTGCCGGCGACACTTCGGGCACCGGCGTACCCTCGGCGCTGCCGAACGTGATCTCCGTCGGCGGCACCACGATCAACCGAGACGGATCAGGGAACTTCATCAACCAGACCACCTGGGCCAGCACCGGTGGCGGCTTGAGCCCCTATGTGGCCACGCCGGCCTTCCAGCAGCCTGTCTCCACCATGGTGGGCAGCATGCGCGGCACCCCTGACGTATCGCTGGTGGCCAATCCCGCTTCCGGTGTCTGGGTGTACGACACAACCCCATATGGCGGCGCCGTGATGAACTGGGTGGTCGTCGGCGGCACAAGCGTGGCCAGCCCTGCCGTGGCGGCGCTGGTGAACAACGCCGGCGCATTCCGTGTCTCCACAACCGCTCAGCTGAACGCGATGTATGGCAACAGGGCCAGGCCCCGCTACATCACTGACATCACAGGCGGCAGCTGCCCTAACGCGGTAAGCGGCGCGGCCTCCGTTGGCTACGACCTGTGCACCGGCATAGGCACACCGCTCGGCCGATACGCGCGTTAAGCGATTTTGGAGATGATGGCGGCGCAGTCGGGGGGAGACTGCGCCGCCTTATGACACCGGCCGTCAGCGCGGGGGGGAGTGCGCCTCGTCCTGGTGTCCAGCCACATATTGCGCTCCTTGTCCGCGGCGCAACGCCTCCAACCCGGTCTCACGAAGGTGTGTAACGAAGCTTCTTTGACACGTATCTGTCACAGTCCTTCCGCGAGATGCACCTTATGCTTGTGGGTACGGTGGTTGGCCAGTCGCCATTAATGGGTGGGGACAAGGTTCAGGACTTAAGCAAAGGAAGGCCTTCTTTTTCGAGAAAAAGAAGCAAAAAGCTTTTGTCTGCGCTGTCGCCGTTTGTTGAAGCCTGAGCATTAACGACGGCGATCGGCGTGACAAACTCAGTCCCGGCCCGCCAAGAACTCCTTCATCTTGGCGAAAAACCCCTCGTGCTCCGGGCTACCCTTGGCGTGTGACTTCGCTTCGGCCTCGAACTCTTCCAGCAGCTCGCGCTGACGGCGGGTGAGGTGCTGCGGCGTCTCCACCTTGGCCTGCACCACCATGTCCCCGCGTGCCGTGCTGCGCAGCACGGAGAAGCCGCGTCCGCGCAGGCGGAACTGTGCGCCAGCCTGGGTGCCGGCCGGGATACGCACCTTCTGCGTCGTGCCGTCGATAGCCGGCACCTCGATCTCGTCGCCCAACGCCGCCTGGCTCAGGCGCAATGGCACCTCACAGAAGATATGCGCGCCCTCGCGGTGAAACAGCGCGTGCTGGCGTATCGCCACGTGTACGTAGAGGTCGCCGTTCGGCGCGCCCTGCCCGCCTGCCTCGCCCTCGCCCTGGATGCGTATGCGCGTGCCGTCCTCCACGCCCGGCGGCACCGTCACCTGTAACGTGCGCTCGCGCTGCACAGTGCCGGCACCCTGGCAGACGCGACACGGGCTGCGCACTACCCGGCCGGCGCCACCGCAAGTGGGGCAGGTGCGCTCGATCAGGAAGAAGCCCTGCTGCGCGCGCACCTTGCCTGCGCCGTTGCAGGTGGAGCACGTGTCGGCCGCCGCCTTGCCATCCGACGATCCGGTGCCGCGGCACGCCTCGCAGGTGACGCGCGTGGGCACACGCACGGGCGTTTTGGTGCCGGCGAACGCCTGCGCCAGGTCGATCTCCACCTGGATCTGGATGTCGGCGCCGGTGCGCGTGCGGCCACGGCCGCCGGCGCGCCCGGTGAAGTCGCCGAACATCTGGTCGAAGATGTCGCCCAGGCCGCCGGCGCCGGAAAAGTCGAAGCCGCCCGGTGCGCCGCCGCCCTGCTCAAAGGCGGCATGGCCGAAACGGTCGTAGGCCGCGCGCTTCTGCTCGTCCTTCAGGACCTCGTACGCTTCGGAGACGATCTTGAACTGCGCTTCAGCCGATTTATCGCCCGGGTTGCGGTCCGGGTGATACTTCATCGCGAGCTTGCGGTAGGCCTTTTTCAAGTCCTCCGGGCTGCAGTCCTTCGGGACTTCAAGCGTGGTGTAATAATCTGGCTTTGCCATCGAAACATCCAAAGGCCGGGGCGTCGTGCATCTCACGCTCTCGCGTGACCCCAAGCCCCCGCAAGTGCCTTTGCCCCAGACCCCCGGCGCCCCGGCCCCTCAGCGTAAGAGGGGCGAAGCCCAGGGGTCTGGGGCCAAGGCCCCAGCGGGGCCTGGGGCAGAGCCCCAGCGCTTACGCTGACTTCTTCTTGCTCTCGTCGAGCTCTTCGAACTCGGCATCGACCACGTTGTCGCCGCCGCCGGCCGCCGGCGCCTCAGGTGCCGCACCCGCCGCAGCCTCAGCCTTGTAGACGTGCTCGCCGATCTTCATCGCCGCCTGCGTCAACCGGTCGCTCGCTGACTTCAGCGCGTCCGCGTCCGAACCCTCCATCGCCGACTTCACCGCGGCAACCGCAGACTCCGCCTCCGTGCGATCAGCCGCCGGCATCTTCTCGCCATGTTCCTTCAGGTTCTTCTCGACCTGATGGACCATCGCCTCGGCCTGATTGCGTGCCTCGACCATCTCGCGCTTCTTCTTGTCCGCCTCGGCATTCGCCTCGGCGTCGCGCACCATCTTCTCGATGTCCGCGTCGGACAGCCCGCCGCTGGCCTGGATGCGTATCTGCTGCTCCTTGCCGGTCGCCTTGTCGCGCGCGCTGACGCTGACGATGCCGTTCGCGTCGATGTCGAACGTCACCTCGATCTGCGGCATGCCGCGTGGCGCCGGCGGGATGCCCACCAGGTCGAACTGGCCCAGCATCTTGTTGTCGGCCGCCATTTCGCGCTCGCCCTGGAACACCTTGATGGTCACCGCGCCCTGGTTGTCGTCCGCGGTGGAGAACACCTGGCTCTTCTTGGTCGGGATCGTGGTGTTGCGGTCGATCAGCCGGGTGAACACGCCGCCCAGCGTCTCGATGCCGAGGCTGAGCGGAGTCACGTCGAGAAGCAGCACATCCTTTACGTCGCCGCGCAGCACCGCGCCCTGGATGCCGGCGCCGATGGCCACGACCTCGTCGGGGTTCACATTGCGCGCCGGATCGCGGCCGAAGAAGCTCTTCACCGCCTCGATCACCTTGGGCATGCGCGTCATGCCGCCGACCAGGATCACCTCATTGATGTCGGACGCGCTTACGCCGGCGTCCTTAAGCGCGGCGCGGCAAGGGTCCAGCGTGCGACTGATCAGATCATCGACCAGGCTCTCGAGCTTCGCGCGCGACAGCTTCATCACCAAGTGCTTCGGCCCGGAGGCGTCCGCCGTGATGAACGGCAGGTTGATCTCCGTCTCCTTGGCCGTGGACAGCTCAATCTTCGCCTTCTCGGCGGCTTCCTTCAGGCGCTGCAGGGCAAGCTTGTCGGTGCGCAAATCGATGCCCTGGTCGCGCTTGAACTCGGAGGCAAGGTAATCGATCACACGGGCGTCGAAATCCTCGCCGCCGAGGAACGTGTCGCCGTTGGTGGACTTCACCTCGAACACGCCGTCGCCGATCTCCAGCACGGAGACGTCGAACGTGCCGCCGCCGAGGTCATAGACCGCGATCGTGCCGCCGTTCTTCTTGTCCATGCCGTAGGCCAGGGCGGCCGCCGTCGGCTCGTTGATGATGCGCAGCACGTCCAGGCCGGCAATGCGGCCGGCGTCCTTGGTCGCCTGGCGCTGCGCGTCGTTGAAATACGCGGGGACGGTAATGACGGCCTGCGTCACCTTCTCGCCGAGATAGGCTTCGGCCGTCTCCTTCATCTTGCCCAGTATGTCGGCGCTGATCTTGCCAGGCGCATATTTCTCGCCGCGGGCTTCCACCCAGGCGTCGCCGTTGTCGGCCTTGACGATCTTGTAAGGAACGAGGTCACGGTCCTTGGCGACGAGCGGGTCGTCGTAACGCCGGCCTATCAGGCGCTTGACGGCATACAGCGTGTTGGACGGGTTGGTCACGGCCTGGCGCTTTGCAGCCTGGCCGACCAGACGCTCGCCTGATTCCGTAAAGGCCACCATGCTGGGCGTGGTGCGTGCGCCCTCGCTGTTGTCGATGACGTGGACTTCGCCGGATTCCATGATCGCCACGCACGAATTGGTCGTGCCCAGGTCGATACCGATCACCTTGCTCATACGCGAAAAACTCCTGTTCAGCGGCCGGGTGCGGCCCGAAGCACCGCACGCGGCCCTCAATCTCACTGTTGCCGGATGTATTGAGCGGACAGGCGCAACACAAGGGGCTGACCACCGGCAGCTACAGCCCGTTACAAGAACGTAGAGTGAACATTTTGTTGCCCAGGTCCGCGCCCAGCGGGTAGTTTGCCGGGTGTGCCGCAGGCCGTGCCGCGCGGCCGGAACGCCGGTTCCAAACCATTGCGCCCCGGGGAGAAATTTGCGATGTCGTTTCGCCAGCAGAAGACCTTTGCCTATGCTCCGGGTCTGGCCGCGCTGATGGCGGCCACGTGCCTGACGCCGCCTGCGCGGGCGCAGACCAGCTTCATCGCGCCGGACGGGCATAACCGTTATCCAGGTGTCACGATCTTCTGCCCCAGCGGCAATGGCGTCGCACCTTGCGTGTTCGGCGGCGGCGGTTCCGGCGGCAGCGGCGGGGCGGTGACGGTCAACCTGGGCACGGCTGGAGCGGTCTCCGCCAGCAACCGGTTCCCGGTCGTCGATCAGCAGCTGGACGCGCTCATCAGTGGTGGAGCGCTCAGCGTCACCGGCTCCGTCGGCCTGCTCGGCACGCCGGCGGTCAGCCTGGCGGCGGGCACTTACACGGTGGGCGGCGTCACGCAGGCGGGTCCCTGGACAGTGTCTTTGGGGTCCGGCGGCAACGCGATCGGCACGGTCGGCCTGGCCGCCGGCTCCACCGTAGCGCTAGGAGCCGGCACGAGCCTGATCGGCACGGTGACGGTCGCGGGTTCCGGCGGCGCGGTCAGCCAGAGCGGCAACTGGACGGTGGCGCTGGCCACCGGCGGCGTTGTCGGCGTCTCCTCGTTGCCCGCCCTCCCCGCCGGCACAAACGCCATCGGCACGGTCGGCGTGTCGAATTTCCCAAGCGTGCAGAGCGTGACGGGCAGTGTCAGCCAGGCAGGAAGCTGGACAGTCGGGCTGAGCCCCAGCAGCACCGTTGGCCTGGCTACCGGCGCCAGCGTGGCGCTCGGTGCAGGCAGCAACATGATCGGCACGGTCACCGTCGCCAATCCGGGCGGCAGCTCCGGTGGCGCAGTCAGCGAGAGCGGCAGCTGGACCGTCGGACTGACGCCAGGGACCAGTGTCGGCGTATCTTCCCTGCCCGCACTGGCCGCAGGCAGCAACACG
>CAXTVW010000015.1:0-3152 GCA_964247675.1 uncultured Acetobacteraceae bacterium | reverse complement strand
GGCAGCAACACGATCGGCGCGGTCAGCGAGGCCGGAAGCTGGACGGTCGGGCTGAGCACCGGCAGCACGGTGGGACTGGCCACCGGCGCCAGCGTGGGGCTGGCGTCAGGCGCGACAGTGGCGCTTGCCGCAGGCAGCAACATGATTGGCACCGTCACCGTAGCCAATCCCGGCGGCGGCTCCGGCGGCGCGGTGACCGAGAGCGGCAACTGGACGGTCGGCCTGGCCGCCGGCAGCAACGCCATCGGCACGGTCGGCATCGCCAACTTCCCAAGCGTGCAGAGCGTATCCGGCAGCCTCAGCCAGGCCGGCAGCTGGACGGTCGGACTGGCTTCGGGCAGCACGCTCGGCGTGTCCTCGCTGCCGACGCTGCCGGCTGGCAGCAATGACATCGGGTTCGTCGATATCAACTCGCTGCCCGCTTTGCCGGCCGGCAGCAACGTCATCGGGACGGTCGCCGTATCCAACTTCCCCGGCAATGTGGCTCTCTCCGCCGGCAGCAATGCCATCGGCACTGTCGCCGTCTCCAACTTTCCGGGCACCTTCGGCCTGTCAACCGGCAGCAACGCGATCGGATCGGTGTCGGTGTCCAACCTGCCGGCCACCCAGGCGATCTCCGCGGCAGCACTGCCGTTGCCGGCAGGTGCCGCCACCGCAGCGAACCAGGTCTCGCCGCTGGCGCCGGTGGCGCCGGGCACCGCCACCGCCACGTCCTCCGTGGTGATGGGCTGCCTGGCCAACACCACGCTGCCGACCTTCACCGCGGGCCAGCAGGGGGCTGTGGCGTGCGACACGTCCGGTCACCTCTACGTCGTTACGGTGCCGAGTGCCAACAACGTGCCGACCTACCAGCAGGCGGTGAGCAGCGGCGGCGCCAGCATCTACCGCGCGATCAACGCGGCCTCCTCGGCCATGGCGGCCAACGTGAAATCCACCACCGGCATGGTGTACGGCTACGAAGCCTGCAACAGCGGCACCGCCGCCGCCTATCTGCGGCTGTTCGCGCTGGCGACTGCGCCGACGGTCGGCACGAGCACGCCGTCGATCAGCAAGCTGCTGCCCGCTGGCGGTTGCCAGAGCACGAGCAGCAACGTGGGCCTGGTGTTCAGCGCGGGGATCGCGGTGGACGTGACGTCCGGCAGCATGGCGGACAACGACACGAGCGTTGTGGGAACCGCCAGCCAGGTTACCATAGAGGTTTATTACAAGTAGAGAACAAGCAGTCCTCTCTGATGATAAGGACCAAAAACTTTTGCGACCTCCCATTTGCATCAGCCCGCTGCCTAAGAAAACACGAGGGGCTTGAGCAGTGGGAGAGCAAAAGTTTTTTGCTTCTTTTTTCAAAAAAGAAGGCCTTGCCTTGCTTCTAGGAAGGCGGTTCATCCCGAATCGCCCGGTGATGCAGCATCACCAGCGCGCGCCGTAGCCGACGTATCCCCCCGCGCACCTCGCCGTTCTCGCACATCTCCCGCCCCTCGGCGAGCAGCCGCTGAACATCGAGCGACTGGCTATGCCGTTCCGCAACCTGGCGGACGAGCGTCGCACAATAGGCCGGTGTATCGGAGGTCAGCGCGAAGCTCGGCGGCTCATCGGCCAAGGCACGCCCGGACAGGCCCAGCGATGCAAGCAGCACAGGCACTCTCAGGGCGCGGCAAATCGTCATCTGTGCAGGTCTGATGGCAGCGTTACCGTGTCCTCTGGATGGGGTACGGATGAAGCGCTGTTCATCTGCTGTTGCACCGGCGACATGGCCGGGATCACCAGGGTGGCGCGCAGACCGGGATGGGCGTCCTCCAGCAGCAACGACCCGTCGTGCAGCAGCGCCACCGCTTGCACCAGCGCCAGCCCGAGGCCGGAGCCGGGCGTGCTGCGCGCTGCCTCGCCGCGGAAGAACCGTTCGGTGGCGCGCGGCCGGTCGGCTTCCGGGATGCCCGCGCCCTGGTCGGCTACGGACAGCCGCACCTGCCGGTCCACACGCGCCGCCGCCAGCGTGATCTGGCCGCCGTCGGGCGAGAACTTGATCGCGTTATCCAGCAGGTTGGCCACCGCCTGCTGCAGCAGGTCCCTGTCACCCAGTATGGCGAGCGTGTCTGGCACCTCCAGCCGCAAGCTGAGCCCGCCATGCTCTTCGGCCACCGCGCTATACAGCTCGGCCAGATCAGCCAGCAGCGGTCCCAGATCGATTTCGGCGAAGGCCGAGCGGCGAGCGCCTACTTCGATCTCCGCAATGCGCATGAGCGCGTGGAACACGGCGGTGACGTTGTCCAGGTCGCTGACCGCGCGTTCCACGCCGGCGCGCAACTCGCCTTCGGAGCGGGCGTGCAGCGAGGCATCCTCGAGCCGGGCGCGGGCGCGCGTGATCGGCGTGCGCAGGTCATGCGCGATGGCGTTGCTCACCTGGCGCACACCGTCCATCAGCTTGGCGATGCGTTCCAGCATGGTGTTGATGGATTCCGCCATGCGGTCGAACTCGTCGCCGCGGCCGGAGCGGCGCACGCGCGGCGTCAGGTCTCCGCCGGCGATGGCCTCGGCGGTGGCCGACACCTCGGCCACCATGCGCCGGAACACGTTGCGTATGACAAAGGCGCCAGCCGCGCCCAGCACGGCGATCACCAGCAGCGAGGAGAACAGCGCGTTGGTGAGCAAGCGCCGCAGCTCCACCCGTCCACGAACGTCCCGCCCCACCAGCAAATGGAAGCCGCCCGGCAGGTCGTAGCGGCGCACGTCAGCCAGGCTGCGGGTGCCGGCGCGCACCACCTGCAGCTCGTAGAACACGCCAGGCGTCTCCACCTTGGCCGGCCACTGGTTCAGGTTGCCGGCCACCCAGCGCTGCAGCGAGTCGGTCACCTCGTAGATCGCGTCGTCATCGACGTTCTCGCCCAGCCGCTCCTGTATGGTGAGCAGCAGGGCCGGCACGCCGCCTTCCGACCAGCGCTCGACCAGGCCTTGCGCGTCCGCATTGATGGCGGCTTCCACCTGGCGGTCCAGCAGGTTGGCGGTGGAGAACCAAAGGAAGGCCACCAGCGTCAGCGCGGAGAGTGCGAAGACGAGGCCGAAGAGGGTGGCGAAACGTAGGCTGGCGGAGCGGATCAAAGGAAAGAAAGGCCTTCTTTTCTGAAGAAAAGAAGCAAAAGACTTTTGCTCCGCTGTCG
>CAXTVW010000014.1:23750-49694 GCA_964247675.1 uncultured Acetobacteraceae bacterium | reverse complement strand
AAACAGGGTCGGAAAACTTTTGCTCCCTGTCGGGGACTGGCTGGGCCGGCATCGGAGGTGAGGTCATGAATGCGATCGAAGGTTTTTGGTCAGGAAGGGGAGGGTAGCGTCAGCCCAAGAGCAAGGGCTGCACCGCAGGCGAGGAGCCCTGTCGCAAGTCCTAAAAAAAGGAGAAATCGCCTCATGCCGGAGAGGTTCTGGCCGATGCAAAAGCAAAAAACGTCGATTGCCCCGCATCCGCAGCGTCTGCCCGCTTCAGGACACACCGGACGCCGCAAATGCGGGGTAGTAAAAGTTTTTTGCTTCTTTTTTTCAAAAAAGAAGGCCTTTCTTGCCTAAGGAAGCGGCTCAACGGTTTGGATCAGTTTCCCATCAAACGCCCACGGGGTTCTTCCTTGCAGCCCCGACAACCCAGGCGAACGCGCCCCAGACGCAGGCGAACACCGCCAGCCCCAGCCACCCCGCCGCGCCTTCGAACGAAGCGCCGACGATTGCCAAAGGCGACTGGCTGCCGGAGGCGCCGATCACCGCTGCCATCGCCACGCCCACCAGGCTTTCGCCGACGATGAAGCCGCTGGCGATCAGCACGCCGCGCCGCCTGGCGGTCTCCGCATCCGGGCGGCCGCGCAACCGGCGGTCCACCACCCAGCCCATGATGGCGCCGATGGCGAGCGTGACGCCCACGGTGGGTGGAAGATAGAGCCCGATGCCCACGGCCAGCACGG
Organism: uncultured Acetobacteraceae bacterium; assembly: GCA_964247675.1. GTDB lineage: Bacteria > Pseudomonadota > Alphaproteobacteria > Acetobacterales > Acetobacteraceae > BOG-908. The sequence continues at coordinate 48,969 of CAXTVW010000014.1, read as the reverse complement.
GGATGCCGGCGCGCCGCGCCCGCTTCAGGGCGAAATCGATGGCGATAAGCAGCAGCCCGGCGGCGATGCCGATGCCGATGGACGTCCAGTCCAGCGCGTGGCCGAAGATGCCGCGAGCGATCGCGGCCATCAGCGTGGCCTGCGGAGCGGCGAGCGCCTGGTTCGGGTCCATGCCGGCATCCGGCATGGCGCCGGGGAAGCCGTAGGCGTGGTAGAGCAGGTCCAGCACAGGCGGGATGACCAGCGCGCCCACCACGCAGCCCACGACAAGCACGGCCTGCTGCCGCCAGGGCGTGGCGCCCAGCAAGTAGCCGGTTTTCAGGTCCTGCAGGTTGTCGTTGCTGACGGTGGCGGTGGCCAGCACCACGGAGACGACGAACAGGGTGAAGGCGATGGCGGCGCGGCGGCCGTCCTCGCTGGCGAGCATGCCGCCGCTTTGCAGGATGACGAGCAGCAGCAGCGAGGTGAGGATGGTGGCGATGATGGCGATGCCGGAGATGGGCGAGCTGGAGCTGCCGACCAGGCCCGCCATGTAGCCGCAGGCGGCGGCCACCGCGAAGCCGAACACCACGCTGAACACGCAGCCGAACGCCACCAGGCCCCAGATGCCGAACGCCTGTGCGGGGCCGGCGCCGTGCAGGAACACCGCGAACGTGGCGGCCATGAGAAGCAGGGCGCCGGCGAAGGTGAGGCCGATCCAGCGCGGCGCCATGTCCAGGTCCGTCTCCGGCGCGCCGGCAGCACCCGTCGCGGCACGGCTGGCGCGCAGGCTGTCCCGCACGCCGGCGATGGTGGGGCCCAGCAGCCCGGCCAGGGACCAGATGGCAGCCACCCCGATCAGGCCGGCGCCCATGAAGCGCACCTGGTGGGACCACAGGCCGGTGGCGTACGGGATCAGCGCGGTGCCGGCGGGTGCGGGATGCAGGGTGGTGAGCACGGGCACGGCCACGCCCCAGGCCAGCACCGCGCCCAGCAGCATGGCCAGCCCGCCGGCGATGCCCACCAGGTAGCCCGCGCCGAGCAGGGCCAGGGAGAACCCGGTGGACAGCCGGAACGCTGCGTGGCCCAGCGTGAACCACTGGCTGAAGCCCTCGCCCAGCACGTGCAGGCCGGTGGCGGCAAAGCTGACAATTGCCGCCACGATGCCGCCGGCCGCGATGTCGGACGCGCCCGGCTCGCCGGGTTCGGTCTGGCCGTGGCCCACGCGCAGGATCTCGGCCGCGGCGACGCCCTCCGGATAGGGCAGGGTAGAGTTCACCACCATGGCGCGGCGCAACGGTATGGTGAACAGCACGCCCATCACGCCGCCGGCCGCGCAGACGCCGGCGGACTGCCAGAATGGGAAGCCGTGCCAGTGGCCGACGATGACCAGCGCCGGCATGACGAAGATGACGGAAGACAGGGTGCCAGCGGCCGAAGCCTGCGTCTGCACCATGTTGTTTTCCAGGATGTTGCCACCGCCCAGCGCGCGCAGCACGGCCATGGAGATGACGGCCGCGGGTATCGAGCTGGCGAAGGTGAGGCCGACCTTCAGGCCTAAATAGACGTTGGCGGCGGTGAAGACGACGGTGATCAGGGCGCCAAGGATCAGGCCGCGTGCGGTCAGTTCACGCACTTGGCGGGGCTACACAAGGAAGCAAGAAAGCAGTCCTTTTTTGGAAAAAAAGGACCAAAAAACTTTTGCTCCCTGTCGGCGGCTGTATCAGCACCCGCGAACAGGGACCAAAAGTTTTTTGCTTCTTTTCTTCAAAAAAGAAGGCCTTGCCTTGCCTTCAATCAACCGCCCGCGCCTCGTCCGGCAGCATGATCGGTATCCCGTCCCGTATCGGATACGCCAGCCCGGCGCCGCGGCTGATCAGCTCGCCGGCGGCGCGGTCATATTCCAGCGGCCCCTTCGTGACCGGGCAGACGAGTATCTCCAGCAGGCGCGGATCCAGCGGTGCGGCGTCCAAAACGGCTCTCCTGTCAGCTCGGCCGGGATCCCGGGTCACCCTCATGCACGGACATGCGCAGCAGCGCCAGCAGGTCGGCCGCGCGGTCGGGGTCGGTCGGCGCTTCCAGCAGCGCCTGCTTCTCCGCATCCTCGAACGGGCAGAGCATGGCGAGCGTGGTGACCAGCGTGGCTTCCGGCATGCGCTCGATCGCGTCCCAGTTCGCATCTATGCCGTGCAGGGTGAAGAACGGCCGCAGGGCGCCCAGAAGCTCGCCGCGCTGCATGCCCATGGCGTTGCCGGCCGGCGCCAGGTCCGGCTGGAAATGGGCGAAGTCGGCGGTGACGCGGCGGTAGCCGTGGCGTATCGGCAGCTCCTCGATCACCCGGAAGCGGCTGACGCCGGTGAGCGTGACGAGGTAGCGGCCATCATCGGTCTCGGCGAACTGGGAGAGGCGGCCGAGGCAGCCGATCTGGTAGAGGCTGGGCCCGTTGGGCGCGCGCGGGGCGTGCACGTTCGGCTGGATCATGCCGAACATGCGGCTTTGCGACAGCGTGTCGTCGATCAGGGCCATGTAGCGCGGCTCGAAGATGTTCAGCGGCAATCGGCCATGCGGCAGGAGCAGTGCCCCGGGGAGGGGGAAGATCGGGAATTCCGACGGCAGGTCAGCCTGGGTCGGACGGAGCAAGCTCATCATCGCCTTAGGCGAACAAGAGGGCGGACAATTTTCGCCGTGCCGCCATGGTGGCGGGGTCGGCGAAACCCCAGGCCTCAAAGAACTTGAGCAGCTGCTGGCGGGCTGCGTCCTCCCGCCAGGTCCTGTCTCTTCTGACGATCTCCAGCAGCGCTTCGGCCGCTTCCATCCGGTTGCCCGCGGCGTTCAGCGCGGACGCCAGCTCGTAGCGCGCCTCGTGGTCGGCAGGGTCCGCGGCCACGCGGCTTGTGAGGCCGCCCACCTGGCCGGCGGCCTGGCGGCCTTCGGCGGCCAAAGCGAGGGCGGAGCGGGCGCCGGCGATCTCTGCATGGTCGGCGAGCTTTGGCGGCACCTGGGCCAAAGCTTCGGCCGCCTGGTCCTCGTCACCAAGGGCGAGGAGGGCGCGTATCAGGCCGCCCCAGGCGTCGGCGTTTTCCGGATCCTCGTTCAGCAGGGCGGAGAAGCCGTCCGCCGCGGCGTCTGGCTGGCCCGCTTCCAGGGCAGCACGCGCTTCGGCCAGGATGTCGGCCTGCGGCATGCTGCCGCCAGCGAGCTTGAGCAGGGCTTCGGCGAAGCGCTTGATTTCGGATTCCGGCAGGGCGCCCTGGAAGATGTCGGCGATCTGGCCCTGCCAGAAGGCGGCCACCGTGGGGACGGATTGCAGCGGCAGGCCGAGCTGGCTGAGCTGGGCGACCAGCGCCTTGTTCTTGTCGATGTCTATCTTGACGAGCTTGAGGCGGCCGCCGGCGGCAAGCGTGACGCGCTCCAGCGCGGGGGTGAGCTGCTTGCAGGGGCCGCACCAGGTGGCCCAGAAATCCACCAGGACCGGGGTTGTGCGGGAGGCCTCGATGACGTCGGCCATGAAGGTCCGCTGGTCGCCATCGACGATCATGGCGGCGGCGGGGACGGGGGCGCCGTTCTGCAAGGCGGCCGGTTGTGGCAGGCCTGGCGCGGCGGCGGGTGCGCGGGTGGGCCGGGCCGCGGCAGCCGGCTTCTGGCCGATGATGTAGTCCATGGAGTGGTCCGTCCCTGCAAGGTGGCTGCGAGGCCTTCAGCCTAACATGTTGCGCGTAACGCGTGCTGCAACCTGTTTTTCCCCTTTGCTTCGGCCCTCTCTGCTTCGCTTATCGTGCCGGTGCGGCGGGGCCTTGCAATCCGGGCAAGCGGGGATTAAGCACCGCCTCCTCCGCAGGAGCGCGGGCGTAGCTCAGGGGTAGAGCACAACCTTGCCAAGGTTGGGGTCGAGGGTTCGAATCCCTTCGCCCGCTCCAGTCGGCCATCTTCCAACCATTCTCCGCCAGAGCGGCGCGCTGAGAAAGCGCTTGTGTTCTTGGGCTTTTCGCGCCTTGGCTTAGGGCTTCGAGAAACTCTCGCGCGACCGATGTGGTCTCTGCCGGCCTCTAGCCCGACCAGACAGAGGCGTAACCGAGCAGAGTTGACCGTTGACAAAGCCTGAGCTCGGAGCCGGCGGATAGGAACCGTCACCCATAGAGTTTTGAGGCAGCGAGATGCGGACGTGCTTCGGTTAAGATCTAGGCTGACCTTGCGAGGATGACTGGCGCGAGCGTCTTGTGACTCCGATACTCGCACCTGGCAGCAAGCTTTTACGAACGCCCGAGTCTCAACTTGCCCTACGCGGTCCCCTCGCTTCATCACGCGCTAAACGCCACAGGCCACCCGCTTGACCAGGAATCTGTCGCCGGCCGTCGCCAATCGAAGCGATGGTGATGTGCGTGTAGATATCGCGTCCGGACAAGCTCATGTGGCCGGAAGCTGCTGGCGATGACGGCCGACCGGTGTCGAAGTCAGCTACGACCAGGTCACGGACGGCGGTCCCGCCATAGCACCGTGCTGTTGCGATGGCGGTCGGACAAGGCACTGCGGCAGTGCACCCGTGAGCAGGTTGGAGAAGAGTTCCGGCCTGGCAGGCGTGTAGAGGCAATTCTCAGGAACCAGCTTTATTGGGACGCTTGGTGGACACGGCCTATGAGCAAGCGTTTGCGTTCATGGTCGCTAGCAGCCGCAACCTTCTAGTCCGTCTTTTCAGACGGGCCTCTTTTTGCGCCAGAGGTCGCCGGATAGGCTTGCGTCCCCCAAGCAGGCTACAACGGCGCATGGGTGAATAGGCATGAGACCCGCAAGGCTCGGGCTTTGGCCGATTGGCAGACCATCATTGAGCTAGCTGCCGTCGCCACTTGGCGGGCGTCTGCTTTTGAAGCTGCGCGAACACGCGTGAGAAATGGCTCTGATCCACGAAGCCGCATTCGAGGGCAATGTCCACGAGATCCATATCGGTTTGCGCCAGGAGTTCGCGAGAGCGCTCGATGCGTCGGCGCATCAGCCATTGGTGCGGCGTAAAGCCGGTCGTCTCCTTGAAGGCACGCGCGAATTGCCGACTTGAAAGCCCGCACTCGCTGGCCAGGCCGCCGATCGAGTGATTGAAGTTCAGCCGTGCTTGCATCGCATCGCACACACGCCGGAACTGCCAATGTGTCAGGCCGCCACTATGGCGATGCTCTACCGATACACCGCCATAGGCATGGGATACATGCGCATGAAAGGCCAGAGCCATGTGCTCGACAAACATGGTCGGTGCCTCGCCCGGGCGCTGCATGGCACCTGCGACGGAGGTAGCGATGCCATGCATGACGGGATCGTACGTGCCGAACTGGGCAAGGCGCAATCCCGCCACACGGCGCTGGCCGTGCTCGTAGGACAGGCTGTCCATTGATGATTGCGAGATATAGCATCGCATCATATCGAAAGGATCATGCACCTCGAGCTGCGGGTTTTCGCTGAGATCGAACAGGAAGATGTCGCCCGGGCCTGAAACCGGCAGGGGGGTGCGGCTTCGGTCGCTCCAGATTTTCCAGGATCGCATGGGACGCAGGAGGACCTGGAAAGCGAAAGAAGCCTCGCAAGGAACCGGCCCTGCCCGGCCGTGCCCGGCACTTGCACATTGCAGGCGCGTGAAGGCGATCGGCGCCTTTGACGGCGTCGGAGCCGCGAGCGTGGGAGCGCTCTCCACGCGGAAGCGTCTGCTCAGAACAGCTTCAATGACGCGGGCGTTCATGGAAACCCGCTGTTAACATCAACGCGTTCCAACTCTAGCCTCCGCTCCAAAAAGACCGGAATGTCCGTGTGGCTGGGAGCGCCAGTAGGCCGGCGGTGCAGACACGGTGGCACCTAGTTCCGCCGCAGCGTGCCACGGCCATCGGGGGTTGAACAGCATCGCTCGTGCCAGCGCCACCAGGTCGGCTTCCCCGTTCGAGACGATGTCTTCGGCCTGCTTTGCCCCGGTGATCAGACCGACCGCAACCGTCGGCAGACCGGCTCCCTGCCTGATCGCCGTGGCAAACGGAACCTGGTAGCCCGGCCCGACCGCGATGTTCTGCATGGGCGAGATGCCGCCCGATGACGCCGTGATCCACGCAGCGCCTCCGGTCTTGAGCTCCCCGGCAAACGCTATCGTCTGCTCGACGTCCCAGCCATCCGGCATCCAGTCGGTCGAAGACAGCTTCATGCCGACCGGCTTGTCCGCTGGAAATCTCTCCCTGACGGCATCGAACACTTCGAGGGGGAAGCGGATACGGTTGGCGAAGCTGCCGCCATAGTCGTCGGTTCTCCGGTTGGACAGCGGCGAGAGGAACTCGTGCAGGAGGTACCCGTGCGCGCCGTGTATCTCGATGGCGTCGAAGCCCAGTCTCGCGGCCCGTGAAGCGGCGCTGGCGAATGCGGCGCGGATACGGGCCAAGCCCTGGCGGTCGAGTGCTACCGGACCCTCCTCACCAGACGCGTGCGCGATCGCCGATGGAGCGTCCGTCAGCCAGCCTCCTGCCGATGACGGGATCTGGCGCCCGGTCTCCCATGGCTTGTGGCTCGAACCCTTGCGGCCGGCATGCGCAAGCTGGATCGTCAGGGCGATCGGGGAAAACCGGCGCAGCGCGTCCAGGACGGGCCTGAACGCTGCTTCCGTCGCGTCGTCCCACAGGCCGAGGTCGCCCGGCGTGATCCGGCCTTGCGGCTCGACGGCGGTGCCCTCCAGGCACAGCAGGCCGGCGCCGGAGATGGCCAGCGTGCCGAGATGCATCATGTGCCAGTCGTTCGGCTTTCCGTCCTCCGCGGAATATTGGCACATGGGAGAGACCACGATCCTGTTCGGGAGCTTAAGACCGCCGAGTTCCAGGCTGGCGAACAGCGCGCTCAAGTTGCCCGCCGCCGCTCGGTCGAGAGATAGAGCAATGCCACGACCGGAAGGGCGCCGCCCAGGATCGATGTGGCGGTCCACCCGTATCGTGCATAACACCACCCGCCCAGGGCAGACGATGCGGCGCCGCCGGCGAAGAAGATCGCCAGGTACAGGCCGTTCAACCGGCTACGCTGGTCCGGCGGCAGACTGAAGATGGCGCGCTGGCCGAAGACGAGGTTTGCCGATACGGCGAAATCCAGCACCACGGCCGACGCGGTCACCAGCGCCACCCCCATCGCCGGTGGGAAGCCACGGCCCAGATCCGTCAGCGCGAAGGCCAGCGTGGCGGAGATCATGGCGATCATCGTGCCCGGCCGGGCCAGCCCCCGGTCGGCCAGCCGCCCGGCGACTGGCGGCGCGATGGCGCCGGCGACCCCCGCGAGCGCCACCCAGGCGATCCCCGTCTGGGTCAGGCCGAAGCGGGGTCCGGCCAACCATAGCGGCACCGCGGTCCAGAACACGCTGAACGCGCCGAACATACAGGCGTGGTAGAGGGCGCGGCGCCGCAGGAGCTCGGTCTCCATGACCAGGCGGCCCATGGACGCGAGTAGCGCCCCATAGCCGATGCCGGCGGGCGGGCGGCGCTGCGGCAGGCCGAACCGCAGCGCCGCGAACAGCAGCACCATCAAGGCAGCCGAGACGCGGAAGATGACGTGCCAGGACGTGGCGGCCGTGACGAAGCTGGCGACCGGCCGCGCCAGCATGATCCCCAACATGAGGCCGCTCACCGCGCTTGCCACCGCCCGTCCACGCTGTTCCTCCGGCGCGATATAGGTAGCGTAGGGCACGAGTATCTGCACCGCGGCGGCCGACGCGCCGACGAGGAAGCCGCATGCCAGAAAGGCGGCCGGCCGGGCGATCAGGCTCAGGCAGACGAGGCACACCGCCTCGATGGCGATCATCGCGAGGGCCAAAAGGCGGTTCTCGACCAGGTCCCCCAGCGGCACCAGAAAAAGCAGGCCGGCGCCATACCCGGCCAGCGGCAGGGTGACCAGCAATCCGTCGGCGTCCCTGGGCAGGCCGAGCGAGGCGCCGATCAGGCCGGTGAGCGGCTGTGCGTAATACAGATTGGCCACGAGCAGGCCGCAGCCGGCGGCGAGCAACCATTGCGTGACGCGGGAGAATGCGAGACTGCCGGGGTTGGCCTGTGCGTCTGGCGCGTTCGCGATGTGCGGATCGGTGCCCGGCTGCCGGATCATGTCGCTGCGTTCAGCATATCTCGAACACGCTATACACCGGGCCGTCGGCGAAGCGATGGCCGATGCCTACCGCTGCGATGCCGTTCAACCAGTCGTATTGCGGCGACGGTGTCTCGAAGAAAGGTGCGATGCGGAAATAGTAGCTGGAAGGCTCGACCACTTCGCCGGCCTCGATCCTGGCTACAATATCCGAGGGACCGCGTCGGATGCCGCGATAGGTCATGCCGATCATCGCGCCATCCGTGGTCTTCAGCACTAGGCGCACATCGAGCGTGGTGCTGCCATCGCTGCGCACGATCTGCCAGTCGTTACCGCCATCCAGAACTTCACCAGAGAGCCGCTCACCTGCGAACGCGCCGCCGAAGACCACGCCGACACGGCGCAGTCCGCCTGGCGCAGGACCCACCACCTGGAGTTTGCGGACATTCAGGCGCATCACGAAGATCGGACGTGCGACGACCGATTGCAGATTCTGCGGCAGCTCGTCGAAGGTCATTTCCGCCATGTTTCTCGCACCGTTGTCAGAGCGTTAGAATTTTGCCGCATCGGGCGATGGTGCTCGTAGCTTGCGCACATCTGCGGCCGTCACGTGTCCTGGCCGTTGCCCGAACTGACTGCTGGTATAGTTCGCAAGGGCGGCGACCTCCTCATCATTGTAGGCGGCGGTGAAGCCGTGCATGAACATCAGCCCTTCGCCGGTCTGCATCTGGGAGCCATGTGCCAGGATCTGCAGCAGGTTCGTGGCGGTTGGATCGGCCGCGGTGTGTGCGCCCTTCAACGCCGCCCATTTCGACTGACGGCCGTCCCCGCCCGGAAGATGGCAGCCCGCGCAGGCCTCCACGAACAGACGCCGCCCGGCTGTGTCGGTTGTTGCCGCCTGCGGTTCGGTGCCGACGGTCGCGGGGCCATCGGAGCGGGCCGGCACGCCGCGGAGATAGTGCACGATCGCATCGATGTCCTGCGGCGTGAGATGGCGCAGGCTGTTCTCTACCACTTCGGCCATCGGGCCCGAGGCAGGGCCACGGCCTGCCGCCTGCCCAGTGGCGAGATATTGCTGTAGTTGCGCATCCGACCAGCCACCCAGGCCGTGGGCCGCGTCGCTGGTTAAGTTATAGGCCAGCCAGCCGACCTGTTCGGCGCCGGCATATTTCCGCGCTTCGTTCAAACCCATCAACGCGTTGCGCGGCGTGTGGCATTCGCCGCAATGGCCGAGCGCGTCGGCCAGATAGGCGCCGCGGTTCCAGGCTGCGTCGTGTGCCTGGTCCGCCTGGAACGTGGCCGTTGGCAGGAACAGCGCGTTCCAGAGTCGCAGGCCGTAGCGCTGATTGAAGGGAAACGTTACGCGGTTTTGTGGCGCCGTGGCGTGGACCGGCGGCACGGTCGCCAGATAGGCGCGGATGGCGAGCACGTCGTCGGTCGTGACGCGTGCGTAGGCCGTGTAGGGGAACGCGGGATAGAGGTTCTCGCCGTGGCGTCCGATGCCGCTGTGCAGGGCGCGCACAAAGGCGGCGTCGCTCCACGCACCGATGCCGGTCTGCGCGTCCGGGGTGATGTTCGGCGCGTAGATCGTGCCGAATGGCAGGGCAAAAGCGCGGCCGCCCGCGAACGCCTGGCCGCCCGGGGCGGTGTGGCAGGCGGCGCAATCCGCCGCCTGCGTCAGGTATGCGCCGCGCGTGACCAGTGCCGCGCCAGTGGGCTGGCCGGCGCTGGGCGCGACTTCGGGCAATGGCGCGGGCCAGGCCAGGAACGCGGCCAAGCCGAGTGCGACCGGCGCTGCGACACAGGCGAGCAGCTTCAAGGCGCGCATCGCTCAGGCTTGCCCGAGCTGGGTGTTGAACGGCAGCCGGCGCAATCGCTTGCCGGTGGCGGCGAAGATCGCGTTGCCGAGCGCCGGTGCGGCGCAAGCGGTGCCCGCCTCGCCAATGCCGCCCGGATCGGCGTCGCTGCGGACCATATAGGTTTCGACCCGCGGCGTCTCGTTCATCCGCAGCATGCGGTAGTCGTGGAAGTTGCTTTGATCGATCGTGCCGCGCGTCACGGTGATCTCGCTGTAAAGCGCCGTGCCCAGGCCCATCAGCACGCCACCTTCGAGCTGCGCGTGCACGGTGTCCGGATTGACGATCATGCCGCAATCCGCCGCGATCACGACGCGGCGCAGTTTGATGCCGGCGTCGGCGTGCGCTTCGGCTTCGACGACGCAGGCAAGATAGGTGCCGAACGCAAATTGCAGGCTGACGCCCCGGCCGGTGTTCGGTGGAAGCCTGCTGCCCCAGCCTGCTTTCGCCGCGGCCAGTTCCAGCACGGCGAGCGCGCGCGGATTGGCATGCAGCATCGCGCGGCGGAACGCGACCGGGTCCTGTCCCGAGGCCGCCGCCAGTTCGTCGATGAAGCTTTCCAGGACGAACACATTGTGTGTGGGGCCGACGCCGCGCCACCAGCTCGTGTTCATGCCGTCCGGTTCGTGCCTGACGTAGTCGACGTGTTCGGCGGGGATGTCGTATGGCGTCACGTCGGCGCAATCGACGGCGTCGATGTCGATGCCGCCCTTGAACACCGCCGGCGCGTAGCGCGCATAGATAGAGGAGCCGGTGACGCGATGCGTGCGGCCGACGATCCGGCCGCCGGCATCGAGGCCGGCTGCGACACGGTCGTAGTAATATGGCCGGTAGTAGTCGTGGCGCATGTCTTCCTCGCGCGTCCACACCAGCTTGACGGGGTAGCTGAGCTGGCGCGCGATGCCCGCCGCCACGTCGATGCTGTCGATCTCCAGCCGCCGGCCGAACGCGCCGCCCATGAGCTGGTTATGGACGAACACCTTTTCCGCCGGCAGGCCGGTCGCGGCCATGACGGATTTCTGTGCGCGCACCGGCACCTGGGTGCCCACCCAGATATCGGCGCGATCCGGCCGGATGTGCAGCGTGCAATTGAGCGGCTCCATCGGTGAATGCGAGAGAAAGGGAGACTGGTAGGTCGCCTCCAGGCGGGTGGCGGCACCGGCGATCGCGCCATGCGCGTCACCCACCTGCTTGGCCACTGCCGCCTGGCCGTGCTGCGACGCCTGCGACATCGAAGCGATGATCGTCTCCGTCGTGACAGGCCCGTTCGGACCGGCATCCCAGACTGGCGCCAGTGCCTCGAGGCCTTGTTTGGCGGCCCACATGTGGTCGCCGATCACCGCCACAACCGTGTCGCCGGAGCGCACGATGTCGCGCACACCCGCCACGCCGCGGCACGCCGCCTCGTTCATGCCGACGAGCCTGCCGCCTTTTACCGGCGCGATCGCCAGCGTGCCGATCTTCATGCCGGGCACGGCAATGTCGATGCCGAAGAGGGCGGTGCCATTCACCTTCGACGGCGTGTCCAGGCGCTTGGCGCTGGTGCCGACCAGAGTGAACAGCGCGGGCTGTTTGAGGGCGACATGCAGCGGCATGGGCTGGTTTGCCGCCTCTGCCGCGAGGTCGCCATAGCCCAGCGCGCGCCCGCTCGCATCGTGGTGCACGACGCCCCTGGCGGCGCGGCAGGCGGCCGGATCGACGGCCCAGCGTTGTGCCGCGGCACCCACCAGCATGATACGCGCCGCGGCACCGGCCTCGCGCAGCCGGCGCCAGTCGCTGCGCGTGGAGGTCGAGCCGCCTGTCGCCTGGTCGTAGAGATGCGGGTCCAAATATTTCGCCAGATCCGGCAGGGCGGGCTGCACGGCCACCTGGTCGAGCCCCACTTCCAGCTCTTCGGCGATCAGCATGGCGGAACTGGTGTAGATGCCCTGGCCGACTTCGGTGTGCGGCATGATGAGCGTGATCGCGCCATGGGCAGCGATGACGATAAAGGCGTTCGGCGCGAAGGCTGAAGCGGATCCGGGCGGCGGCACGGCGGCCCAGGCGCGGCCCGGCAGACGCAGGCCGAGCAGCAGGCCGCCGGCGGCCGCGGCACCGCCCAGCTTGATGATGTCTCGGCGTGTTGGAAGATCGTGTTCCATGTGCCGGCGCTCAGGCGGCAGCGGCGGCGTGTATCGCCGCGCGTATGCGTTGGTAGGTGGCGCAGCGGCAGATGTTGCCGCTCATCGCGTCATCGATATCAGCGTCGGTGGGGTGCGGCGTCGTGTCCAGCAACGCTGTGGCAGACATGATCTGTCCCGACTGGCAATAGCCGCATTGCACCACCTCGCCGGCGAGCCAAGCCTGCTGGATCTTGCGTCCGTTGCTCGTCTCGCCGATTGCCTCGATCGTGGCGATCTTCCTGCCGGCGACGCCGCTGACCGGTAGCAGGCAGGAGCGGACCGGCACGCCGTCCAGATGGATGGTGCAGGCGCCGCATTGCGCGATGCCGCAGCCAAACTTCGTGCCGGTCAGGCCGAGAACGTCGCGCAGCACCCACAGCACCGGCATGTCGGCGGGCACATCGACATCGTAGTGCTTTTCGTTGACCAGCAATGTCGTCACGACGATCCCCTTTGGTCAGGCGGCACTGCTGCCATCCATCCGTACTCGAAGTGCCACGGCCGTGCGGCCGTGACCGCCAATCCGAGCAAGATGGGTTCGCACGCAGCGTGCAGCGTTCCGCGCCACCGCGCATTGGAGATCGCTAGGTAGCCCGTCCGCGGTCGCCGGGATTGTATGATGCGGAAGCGGATTGGAGATTAGTGCCAACGGTGCCGGGTCACTTCCGCCAGGTGGACCTGCCGACTGCCGAGCAGGCCGGATCGTGCAATTCCCGTCTGCTAAATCCAAGGAATGTTGGCTCGACTGCGTTAATGGTTGCTCGTCCAGAGGCACCACGCGCCGCTGCAACTGCGATGACGCCGGATCTGCATGTCGGACCATCCGGTTCCGTCAGCAGCAGAAATGCAGCAGCAGCTTCGCCGCCGCGCTGCGCCTACCCGTTTTCTCAGGAGTTTCGAATGGCGACACTGTTTTCCCCGATCCAGATAGGCGCCATCGCTCTGGCGCATCGTGTCGTCATGGCGCCTCTCACGCGCTCGCGCTCGGTCCAGCCGGGCGACGTCCCTGGCGACCTGATGCGCGTCTATTACGGCCAGCGCGCCACTGAGGGCGGGCTGATCATTGCTGAAGCCACCACAATTTCACAGTCTGCGCGCGGATGGTTTGGCGCACCGGGCCTGTACTCTGACGAACAGGTTGAAGGTTGGAGGGCCGTCACCGACACGGTTCACGCCAAAGGCGGGAAGATCATCGCGCAACTATGGCACACTGGCCGATCGTCGCATGTGGACGTGACCGGCGGCCCGCAACCGGTTTCCGCGTCGGTCGATTCGCACTATTGGGAGGATCCGTCGCACCTGACTTCGACGCCCGGCGGCTGGGTTTTGCACTCACCTCATCGCGCGCTGGAGGAGGGCGAGATCGCCGGGATTGTCGCGGATTACGGACGTGCGGCGGAACGGGCCAAGGCGGCGGGCTTCGATGGCGTGGAGCTGCACGCCGCCAACGGGTATCTCGTCGATCAGTTCCTGCAGGACAGCAGCAACAAGCGGACTGACGGATACGGCGGCAGCATCGCGAACCGCTCGCGCCTGCTGCTGGAGATTGTCGAAGCGATGGTGCCGGCATTCGGCGCCGACCGGACGGCCGTGCGCATCGGACCGAACGGACGATGGAACGCCATGGGCGACAGCGATCCACGCGCGCTGTTCGACCATGTCGCGCACGCGCTAAACCGCTTCGGCCTCGCCTATCTCCACATCATCGAACCGCGGGTGATCGGCAACGTGGTGGAGGCGCACGGCCAGGCTCCTGTCGCCTCAGAACACCTGCGCACGATCTTCACGGGCAAGATACTCGCGGCCGGCGGCTTCGAGCCTGATACTGCCGCCGCCATCGTCGAGAAAAGCGGTGCGGACCTTGTGGCATTCGGGCGCTACTTCATCTCGAACCCCGATCTGCCGGAGCGTATCCGAAACGGTCTGCCACTGGCGCAATATGATCGCGGTACGTTCTACACCTTCGATGCCAAGGGTTATACCGACTACCAGCGCTTCGACGCGGTTGGCTGATCGCTGGAGGATGAGCAAAGACAATTACGCTGCCGATGAACGAACGCTGGCTTTCGTTCACCAGACAAAGCTTGGAGGTCTCCCTTGCCATTACTCAAGTTCGACATCGTCAGCGGACGGACTGAAGTAAAAATCTCGGCCTTGTTAGATACAGCCCACCAGGCCATGGTCGACGCCTTTGGTGTTCCACCGACCGATCGGTATCAGATCGTGCATGAAAGCCTGCCTGGCCGAACGCGTTTGCTGGACACTGGACTAGGACTGCGTCGTAGCGATGCCGCTGTGGTTCTTCAGGTCGTCACACGACCCCGTACTGTCGAACAGAAGCAAACATTCTATCGTCTTTTGAGTGAACGCCTCAGCGCTGTCTGCGGTCTTGCGCCAGAGGACCTCATTGTCGTCCTCGTTGTGAATGGTGATGCGGACTGGTCGTTTGGCCAAGGGGAGGCGCAGTTTCTGACTGGTCGACTGCGGTGATCTTCTGACGCGATGTCAGCATTTATGCGCCACGCGCTTCGGATGGGGCCCGCCCTTCTTAGCCACGAACTGTCGCCCGGCCCGGCGCGAGCAGCTCGGCCACGACCAGCGCCAGGCGGGGAGAGTCGTTCTGCGGCGGTCGAGCGCCTGGTTTTGTGCCGCCGTCGGGCCCTAGACCCGTATGCAAGGTACGCTCATCAGCTCGTGTTCTGCTAACGGCTGCCGGGCCGAATGCGCACCGGATCTCGAAATGAAGTCAGGACTTCTGGTCAGGGTTTGTCCAACAGGTCGATGACCAACGCGGCCAGCATTCGGGCTTCGTGCTGGTCTTGCCTGTTCGCGGACGTGATCAGGGCGTTGCCATCCGCCGGCACGACGGCCGCCGCGCCCGCACGATGCCCATCCAGCGTGCTGGGCCGGCGGCACAGGAAGCGAACAAGGCCTGCATGTTCGACCAGCCATTTACCACCGAGCGAACCGCCCAGCCGCCCGGCGCTGCCGGCAGGAGCTGACGTTCACCGCGCCGTGTTAGCGCTCCAGCACGCCGCTGAAAGCGCCAGACAGTTGCAAATGCGGGCAAGCCTCGGGCGACGCCGCGTCGCAGTGTCGGGCTGTGTCGGTTCCTCTGCAATTTCGCTGTCCTGCGCGGCAAATTGCGGCTGGGAACCGCAAGTATCTCCTGCGTGCAATCTGATCTTCCAGACGTGATGTCCCAGAGGCTGGTGCAAGCATCGCCGGTGCCGCATCAGCCACTGGCCATGGAGTACGCCCGGGCATGACAGTATTGCGTCTCGTCGGTTCGTGCCTTGTCCTGGCCGGCTGCACCCATGCGCAGTTGTCCACCAGCACCTCCCGGACGGCCAGCACTGTCATGGAGATCCAGTATCAGATGGTCATGGACAACCTCGCGCGCATGGCGCGTTTCCCTGGCACGCTGCCGTCACAAATCCGCATCAAGCAGGGGACGGTTCAGGTCAGCGACGAATTGGGACTCTACCAGTTGGAGGCGTCCGGCGCTGCCAAGGGCGTGTTCGGCGGACCCCGCGCGGAGCGCACCGTGAGCGAACAATGGGGCGCGGACGCGATCTGCGATCCCCTCGCCCTCAAGCAGCTGCAGGATGTATACCGTGCGGCCCTGCAGCTTCCACCGTTCGCCGACCCGGGCTTCCTCGACGTGGAGCAGGCGCGGACCAGCAAACAAGGCCTGTCCAAGCATCATGATGGCGGCGCTCCCAGCAACGCGGTAACCAGGGTCGATCTTCAGCGCGACGTTCCGCATGGATGGTTTCACACGGGCCCGCGCAGCCAGGTTCCTGACGATGCCACCTATGCGGGCCACGCCGGAGGAACCTGGGTTTGGGTCACGCCTGACAAGTTGGCCGATCTGAGCCGGTTTACCCTGATCATTCTGTTCATCACCAAGCTTGGCCCAGGAGAGGATACCAACACCCAGGGCGGGCTCATGTACACGGGTGGCGGCCAGTGAAGGGATAAGCCGCTGCCCGTCCGGTTCGCGCACGATGTGCGGCTCGCCGATGACGGACGCACGGTCAGCCCCGGCCAGTGATCCGTGATACGGCGCGGCATCTCAGCATGGCGTTGCCTGGTACCCCGCCCAGCTCACTTGTTCGGCGCCGGCTTGATTTCTGCCGCGATTGTTTTCGCCGCCTGTTCGCCTTGCGCGATTTCGGGCTGCGTCATGCCTGACAGCATCGCATCGCGCATGCGCTTGGCGAGGCCGTCTCCGCCGACGGCCGCGTTCTCATACCACCCATAGGCTTGCGGCTTGCTGGCCGCCACGCCCAAGCCCAGCGCATACATCTGGCCGAGTTCACGTTGCGCGTCGCTGTCGGCGCCATCGGCCGCGCTGTGCAGCAAGGCCTGGGCGCGGCCGAAATCCTGCAACACCGCATTGCCGCGGAGGTAAAGCCCGCCAAGATGGCGCTCCGCCGGCACAAACCCCTGGTCCGCGGATTTCTCCAGCATATCCAGCGCTGCCTTCCTGTCCGGCGGCACACCCCAGCCATTCTCATAGATGTCGGCGACCCAGTATTGCGCCTTGGCGTTGCCCTTGGCAGCCAGCGGCTTGAGCGTCGACAGCGCAGCCTGGTCATCGCCGGATCGTAACGATTGCAGGCCGGCTTGCATCTTGTCCTGCGGCGCTGACGGACTGGCGCGATGAAAGAACCGTGATCCACTCAGCCCGGTTCCGAATGCCAGCACGGCCAGGCCTGTTGCGAACACCAGACCGTAGGAGAGCCGCTTCGCTGGAGGTGTGTCGGCCAATCAAAAATTCCTTCATGGACAGGGACTGGAAATCGCCCGAACCGGACGGCAAAGCGGTCCCGGAGTTGCTTGTCCTGGTCGCGGACGATGCAGACAGACCGAAACGCGGCTGCCGGGCTGGGCCGGGCGCACGGCCCTTCGCAGCGCGGCTCTCTCCCACTCAGCCCACCAAGTTTACTGAGCCACTTGCATGGCCGTCCGTCATGATGAGCGTTGCCGGTCCAGGTATTACCTTAGGTGCAGGCGAGCGATTAGGTTCCCTGGCATATTCGCGCGAACCAGATGCGAGAATAGGCGCCGTTCGGCGGTGCATCGCTATGTCGCTCCGCCCGCGATGCTGTATGGCAGCGCAAGACTGATTGCCTGTTCAAGCGTGAGCGTGGGTAACCGCATGATAATTGCCCATCCGTGGCTGCTGAGTTTCGCGATTGCGTCCGTTCTGCTCGTTCTCGGCGCCACCTCCGGCCTGGTGAATTCCAGGCTCTGGATTTCGGAGCCGCTGGTCTGCGCGGCGTGCGGCGTCGCCATCGGGCCGCTGGGTCTCGGCCTGCTCACCCTCGATCCGGCGCACAACCCGCAGGCACACGCCTTCCTGCGCGAGGCGGCACGGCTGACGCTCAGCATCGCCGTGCTGGCCGCCGCCATGCGCCTGCCGCGCGGGTGGCTGCGGCGGCACTGGCGCGGGCTGGCGGTGGCGCTGGGGCCAGGCATGCTGCTGATGTGGGCCGCCGGCACCGCCATCGTCGCCTGGATGTTCCACCTGCCCTGGCTAATCTGCGCGCTGGTGGGCGCGATCATCGCACCGACCGACCCGGTCCTGTCCGCACCGGTCGTCAGTGGCGCGCTGGCACGCCAGGCGGTGCCGGCCGATCTGCGGCACGCGATATCGGCCGAGAGCGCCATCAATGACGGCCTGGCCGGGCCTTTCGTCCTGTTGCCGGTCGCCCTCCTGCAAGGCGTGGCCAGCCACGGCACGCGCCAGCACGTGGTGGACTGGCTGCTGGATGGGGTGCTGTGGGAGGTGGGCAGTGCCGTCATCGTGGGCGGCGCGTTCGGCCATGCCGCAGGCGTGCTGCTGAAATGGGCGGCCAAGCAGCCTGGGGCGGAACGCTCGTCGCTTCTGACCATCGCCCTTGCCCTGGCGCTGGGCACGCTGGCCGGGCTGCAGGCGATCGGCGGCAACGGCGTGCTGGGCGCGTTCATGGCCGGCGCCGTGCTGAACAACGCCTTCGAAGACGAGGCGCAGGAATACCAGGAGCATTTCAACGAGGCGATCACCCGCTTCTTCGACCTGCCGATCATCATCCTGCTCGGCGTGGCCGCGCCCTGGTCCGACTGGATCGGCATGGGATGGCCTGCGGTGGGGTTTGCCGCCGCCGTGCTGCTGCTGCGCCGCATGCCTGCCTGGCTGCTGCTGGGCCGCTTCATGCCCTGGGCCAGGCGCCTGCCGGAGAACCTGTTCGCCGGCTGGTTTGGTCCCGTGGGTGCGGCGGCCCTGTTCTACGCTCTGGAGGCGAAGGACATGACGGGGCTGACCATGCTCTGGCCGATCGTCAGCCTGGCCGCCTTCGCTTCGGTGGTGGCACACGGACTGACTGGCACGCATCTCTCGGCCTTTCTTGGCCTCCGGCTTGGCCGCCGCGAGGCTGTGCCGTGATCAGGTTGCTCCTGCTGGCGGCGGTGCCGGTGGCACCTGTGCTGCAATACGGGTTCGGCCTGCCGCCGATCTGGGTGTTCCTGGCCGGCCTCGTCGGCGTGGGCGTGCTGGCGGACTGGATACGGGCGGCAACCGAGCAGCTGGCAAAACACACCGGCCCTGCGGTGGGCGGGCTGCTCACGGTTAGCCTGGGCAGCCTGGCCGAACTGTTCCTGGCGCTGTTCGTGCTTCTGCACGGCGAGGCGGAGGTGGTGCACGCGCAGATCACCGGTTCCATCATCGGCACCAGCCTGCTCGGGCTGGGGCTGGCCATCGTGGTAGGCGGCGCCGGTCGCGAGCAGCAAAGCTTCAAGCGCGAACGGGCCGGCCTGCTCTCCAGCCTGCTCATCCTCGTGGTGATAGCCCTGCTTCTGCCGGCGGTGTTCGACTACACCGCGCGACACACGGCGCATGCGGCCAACCCGGCGGTCAGCGAGGAGACGCTCAGCCTGGCCGTCTCCGGCGTGCTGCTCCTGCTCTATGTCGGCAACCTGGCCTACACGCTGGTGACGCATCGCGACGTGTTCTCGACGGGCGACGCCGACGCCACCGGCGAGCGTTGGAAGCTGTGGCAGTGCCTGGCCGTGCTGGCGGCGGCGACCGTGGGCGCGGCCGGCGAGAGCGAGCTGATTTCAGGCGCGCTGTCTGGCGCCGCGAGCACGCTGCATCTGTCGCCGGTGTTCATGGGCGTGATCCTGCTAGCGCTGGTGGGCACGGTGGCCGACCTGTTCTCGGCCGTGTGGTTCGCGCGGCAGGACCAGATGGGGCTGGTGATGAGCATCTGCATCGGCTCGGCGATCCAGGTGGCGCTGGTGGTGGCACCCCTGCTGGTGATCCTGTCCTGGCTGATCGGCCATCCGATGACCCTGGTGTTCCGCGACCCGCTGGAGCTGTTCGCGATCGCCGGCACTGCGCTGATCGTGAACGCGATCACCGGGGACGGGGAGACGACGTGGTTCGAAGGCGTGCTGCTGATCGGCGTGTATGTGCTGCTGGGCTTCTCGTTCTTTTTCGTCTGAGCACGGCGCGTGCGGGCCGCTGTCACCGGCGATGGTGCGACGCATCCGGCGGCGCGGGATCCGCGCGACGGGCTTGGCGCGGGGCCGGGCGGTCGGCCGGTGCGCGACATCGACGTTCCGGACTTGCGTATCGGGTCTAGCTTTGAAATGTCGACGCGGGATCAGGTGAGAGCGCCCATCGCCCGCTTTTAGCCCAGTCCTGCCGGTCCGGAGAGTTGAAAGTTACTACCGGAAGCGGCCGTTTGTCAGGTCACCGCGGCGGCGCGAAACCGCCGTCAGCCGATGCGCGCACGCTCGCCAAGGCAAGCCGCGGATTGATCCGCCGGATCGCCGGCGTCTCGCCACTATCGGACGTGCGCGTTATGATCTCGATCAGCTGTTCCGGGGTAAGGTCGGGTTTCACCGCCAGCAACTTTGCCGCGAGATTGGTCACTTCCGGAGCCGCCATCGATGTACCGGTCAGGCGCACCTTCGCACCGCCTGGAACGACGCTCTCGATCTGGTAGCCGTTGGCGTAAACACCGATATTCTGGCCGGTGCTGGTGAAGTTGGTTTGCCCACCGGACTGATCCACCGCGCCGACCACCAGGAGGTTAGGTAGCCGGAACGACGACGGGATCGTCTCCTCGAAAGCGTTGTCGGAGTTGTTGTTTCCCGCGATCGTGACGAACAGGATATCGGGCGCGCCTTTCAGCGCCGCAAACAGGCCGTCCCGCTCGATATCGAAATAGTGCCGGGCGAGCTTCTTGCGTTCCTCCGCGGTCTTGCCGATGCCATTCTTCTCGAGAGCGTCCTCGTAATTCGAGGGGCGGTTCCACCAGCTCATGTTCGCCACCCGGATGTGATGGCTGTGGAACCAGGCGACGGTATCGCGGTAAGACACGGCGATGCGCTCAAGCTGATCGTCCGAGGGCGGCGTCGGGACGGGTTTGGGATCGTAGGTCACGCGGGCGTTTGCCAGTCGTATGGCTGGGTTGTTGCGCGCCGCAATACCGGCGACATGGGTTCCGTGCATGTAGGCTTCCGTGGTGTCGACCTCCTCCATGAAGTCGCGCATCTTCGCGGGCGACATGGCGGCGGCATGCTTTTGGAAAGCCGCGGCTGCGGGGCTGTCGATACCTGTCTGGAGGTCTGAAATGCCGTTGCGGTCGGCAACGATCTCCGGATAGGCCGCCATGTCCTTGGCCGACAACGTCGCGAGTGCGCCGTGGGTGGGCCGATAGTCGACATCGTACGCCGGTCCGGTGATGGGCTTGCCATCCGTGGCGAGCAACAACTGGCCGGGAAAAAGCGACGCATCGAAACCTGAATCCCAGATGGCCACCGGCACTGACGAAAGCGTCGCGTTCGGCAATATCGCTTCGCGTGCGGCCCAGATGTCGGATTTCTGCACCGCGTGCTTTCGGATGTAGGCCTCCGTGTCGGCGATGATCGCTGGCCGGCAGGATACGATGACATCCATGTTGACGCGTGCACCGATCAGTTGCCAGGCGGGTCCGCTTGAAAGCTGATGCCCACGGTCAAGGAGTGGCTGAATGTCGGGCGCGGTCAGGCCGATGACGAAGGTTGCGCTCGCAACCTGGGCCAATCCTTTCAGCCGCGTTTCCGCGACCCCGACGACCGTCCATGGAAGCGGATCCAGCAGACTTGCGTATGCCGCCGGGAAGCTTTTCGGGCAGACGCCGGGTGGTGTGCCGTCGGCCAGTCGCGCTTGCAAAAACGCTTGCGGCGCAAGCCCGGCGATCAGCCGCCCCTCGGCTTTGTCCTGATGCGCCCGCAACTCCTTGATCGTTGCGAGTGCAGCCTGGTCTTCCTTGCCCGAGGCAATCTCCACACCGAGCTTCGCCTGTAACAGTGTGCGCAACGTGGCGCCGTCGATAATGTCATAGCCGCTCAGGATGCGATCAATGTCGACGCGGACTGGCGTCACCACTGCCGTGAATTCCTGCGGTGGTGCGGTGAGGATGTCGGCAACCGAACCGCTGAACTGGTAGGACGTTTGCGGGAGGTCATCGACCGACCGAACGAGCTTCTTCGATTGAGCGCCGGCTGTATCTGTGACGGCGAGCAACGACAGGGCCAGCATTATCTTGACACATTCGTTTGCCATACGATCCGTTCTCCGACAGTTTGGTTGGGCAGCATTGCTCCGGTCAGAACAGGTTAACGCGACGAAGCGGCTGCTTGAAGCCCGGGATTGGCGGCGAGGCTCATGCGCGCAGGTTTGTAACCTCCAACCCCGGCTTCAAAGCGGACCAGCTGCTTACGGGCCAGTAACGGCCGAGCTTTCAAGCCTTGATCAGCGTCGCTTCGAGGCGCCAGCGATCATGTCTATGAACCTCCGAATCTTCGGGACCGTGTCGGCGTCAGTCAGGGTGAGCACGTGAACCGGCAGGACGGGCGCGTGGTGGTCCGGCAGCAACCGGACCAGCCGGCCGGCTTTCAGGTCGTCCACGACGAGGGGTTCGGGCCGCATGATGATTCCGACGCCTTCCAGAGCGGCGATGCGGAGGGCCTGGCCGCTGTTGATGCGCAAGCGTCCGGCCGGCGGCACGGCCATGCTGCTCTCCGGTCCGTTGAAGCGCCATGATCAAGGTCCATCGACGAAGAAGTCGATGCACTCATTATCAGCCAGGTCTGCAGCGATCCGTGGCGCTCTACTGTCGTCATCCCGCCCGCCATTTGCCTTAAGGTTCTCGAGATACCTGGCCGGAAGGAGACGGCTGGTATTGCGGCCCGTCCACGGGAAAGACGAGGCAATCCAGGCCGGCTTCGAGGTCTGGCCCCAGTTCGCTCAACGGCCGATCCGTGACTAACGCGGTCCAGATCATTCCCTCGACGAGAGCCCCAATGCCGAGCGCCGTTTGCCGGGCGCTCATCCTGAGTTTTATGCTGCCGCTATCGACCATTTTCTGGACGACCCGAACCATGATGGCGAGCGAATTCTCGATCATCGGCTTCATGACGTCGTGCGAAAGACCCGGGTGGACGCATTCTGCAAAGAGCTGCAATCTCACCTTGGCTGCTGTGTAGGCGCTGAGACCCATCTGGTCGTCGAAGTTCACGATCGTAGCCTTAAAGGCGTTCCAGCGGTCTGGGAGCATGTCCTCCGTCATCGCGCCCCATTTCATCGCTGCGGCAATGATCTCTTCCTTGTTGCGGAAATGAACGTAAAGCGCGCCTGCACTCAGGTTTGCCTGACGGCGGATCTCCGCGATCGATGTCCGCTGCATCCCCATTCTGCTGATGCACTCGATCGTCGCAACGAGGATCCTCTCACGTTGTTCTTTCATGTGACCTGGATCGCGTTTGGGCATGTCGTTCTGGATCTCTGGGCATCCGGGACCCCCGGACGCTGCCGTCCTCCATAGACCATTTTGCCACCAGGGAAACCGGTTCCCGCCCCTTCTTGAACGGGCAAAGCGATCGCCCGAAGCGGCTTGACAAGCTAAAAAAGAACGGCCATCCGTTTTTTAACAGGCTGATGGAGAGATCGATGATCGCTGGTGTCCACCTTGCGGGAGGTGCTCGGGCGATCGGCCGGCGCTGGAAGGTCCGCATGCGAGCAGTCCTGGTCGGGATTGGCGCGGCTGCCCTGCTGTCGGGGCAACAAGCGGCAGCGCAGGCTGCTGATCCGGCGCTGACACAGCCACGGCTGGTGCTGCCGGCTGGGCAGGACCACTCGGCAGACGGCGCACACCCTCTGAACGCATCAGACGTTAATAGCTGGCTGGACGGCTACATGCCGGAGGCTCTGTCCAACGGAGACATCGCGGGCGCCGTGGTCGTCATCGTCAAGGATGGGGCAATCCTCACCGAACGCGGCTTCGGCGTGTCAGACATGGCCACGAAGGCTTTGGTGGATCCAGAGAGGACGCTGTTTCGGCCGGGCTCGACGTCGAAGCTGTTCACCTGGACAGCGGTGATGCAGCAGGTGCAGGCCGGCAAGCTGAATTTGGACCAGGACATCAACGCCTACCTGGATTTCAATATTCCGGCCACCCACGGGCAGCCCATCACCCTGCGCAATCTCATGACACACACGGCGGGATTCGAGGAATCGCTCAAAGGCGTGCTCGTGCCGGACGCCAGCTCCATGCGACCGCTTGGCGATGTTCTGAAAGCTTGGATACCCGCACGCTTGTTTGCGCCAGGTGAGGTGCCGGCCTATTCGAACTATGGCGCCGCACTGGCCGGTTATATCGTGGAGCGCGTTTCCGGCGAGCAGTTTGCCGCCTACGTCGAACGCCACATTCTGCAGCCGCTCGGCATGGCGAACTCCACCTTCGAACAGCCGATACCGGCAGCCTGGCAGTCCAGGCTCTCGAAAAGCTACTTCGCTGCCTCGGGACCGCCGAACCCCTTCGAATTTCTCCCGCTCTCGCCCGCGGGAAGCATGACGGCGACCGGCGCGGACATGGCTCGCTTCATGATCGCAACCCTCAACGACGGCCAGCTCGGTTCAGCGCGGATCCTGACGCCTGAAACGGCCAGGCTGATGCAAGCGCCGGCTTTTAGCGCCACACCGCCGCTGCCCGGCATGGCTCTCGGGTTCTATCACGAGGACCGGAATGGGCATGTCATCATCGGACATGGCGGCGATACGATCACCTTCCATTCCGACATGCACTTGCTCCTTGACGAGCATTGCGGCCTTTTTGTCTCCTTCAACAGCCGCGGTGCGCACGATTCGGTCTACGCTGCGCGCGACCTGTTGTTCCGGGAATTTCTCGATCGATACTTTCCGGCACCTGCCGTGAAAAGTTCTGCCATCGCTTCGGCAACAGCCGATGCGGCCAAATTGGCCGGCACCTATATTCCCAGCCGTCGCAGCGATACGACTTTTTTCCATCTCGCCTACCTCCTCATCCCGACCAGGATTGCCACGACTGCCGATGGCAACGTCACTCTCAGCAATCAGGCGAGCCCGGGCGGGGCATTGCAGGCCTGGCATGAGATAGGGCCGTTCGTCTGGCAGAACGCGGCTACCGGGGTCCGCCTCGCCGCCGTGATCAGGGATGGCAAAGTGCGGGAATTCGGCTTGGAGGGGCAGCCGTTCGAAGTTTATCAGCCGGCCGTCGGCGCCTATGCGCACTGGAACCTGACTGTTCTTGAGACATCGTTAGCAGTTCTTGCCATCTTTGCCTTTGCGTGGCCGGTCGCGGCGGTAGTCCGCTGGCGCTACCGCCAGCCATTTCCTTTCAGCGGCCGAGTTGCGATCCTCTACCGGTTGGTGCGTGTCGTTGCGGTGACCGACGTGCTGCTGGCCGCGGGATGGATGACCATCCTGAGCCAGGTCCAGACGAACGTCGCGCTTCTGAACCCGTCTCTCGATCCGTGGCTGCGGCTGTTGCAGGCGCTTGGTTTGATAGGGATTGCTGGCGGCGCGCTTGGCGTACTGAGTGCGGTTCTGGTCTGGCGGGACAAACAGGCAGGCTGGCGGTTGAAATTCTATTCCCTGCTGCTGGCTGCCGCCACACTGGGAGCGGCCTGGTCCATCATTGGCCAGAGGCTCGTCACGGCCAGCCTTAATTACTGAAGCTTCCACCATGGGTGCATTACAGGCGTCGATGACGGGTCCGCTCGGCGGTCGACTTCTTCGTGGGGCCGCCCTGTCCTCGATCACGGCGGCACGCTAGGTTGGAGACATGTCAGAGC